>CAIPQU010000109.1 GCA_903867305.1 uncultured beta proteobacterium | reverse complement strand
GATGGTGATGCCTGGTGATAACGTTGAGATTAGCGTGAAGTTAATTGCGCCAATCGCGATGGAAGAGGGTTTACGCTTCGCGATTCGTGAAGGTGGACGTACCGTTGGTGCTGGTGTTGTTGCCAAAATTATTGCTTAAGTAGTTTTGTATGAAAGCTTGTGTGTGCGTTGCACACAAGCTTAATTTATTTAATTTAGCGCCAACGCCGCTATGTTCTTTAGGAAATGATCATGCAAAGCCAAAAAATCCGGATTCGTTTAAAAGCATTTGACTATCGATTAATTGATCAGTCAGCTGCCGAGATTGTTGATACAGCGAAAAGAACCGGAGCAGTTGTTAAGGGTCCCGTTCCATTGCCAACAAGGATTGAGCGTTTCGACATCTTGCGTTCACCACACGTTAATAAAACATCACGTGACCAGTTAGAGATCCGTACTCATTTACGTTTGATGGATATTGTTGACCCAACTGAAAAAACAGTTGATGCATTGATGAAATTAGACCTCCCAGCAGGGGTAGATGTAGAAATTAAGTTGCAATAAATAAAATACTTGTCAAACAGAAAAAAGTTGTATAGAATGCTGAGTTCTACCAAAATTGTTTGATGGTAGGTAATAGTTTCAAAAGAATGGGATTTTTAGTAAGCATTCCTTCACTAAGAATCATTAATTAATTTTCGTCGACCAATCGTTGTCGACATTGGAGCAAGATATGAGCTTAGGCTTGATCGGCCGGAAGGTCGGCATGACTCGCTTGTTTACAGATGAAGGTGATTCAATTCCTGTCACCGTGATTGATGTAAGCAACAATAGAGTCGCACAAATCAAAACTCAGGAAACTGATGGCTATGATGCTGTCCAGTTAGCTCACGGCGAACGCCGGGCATCACGTGTTACCAAAGCAATGGCAGGTCATTTTGCTAAAGCGGGAGTTCTCGCTGGTAATGCACTGAACGAATTTAGAATTGACGCAAGTAAATTAGCTGATTTTCAGGCTGGTTCTACTGTTGGCGTTGATACATTTACTGTAGGTCAAAAAGTTGATGTTCAAGGTGTATCGATTGGTAAAGGCTACGCCGGTACCATTAAACGTTATCACTTTGCCTCAGGCCGTGCGAGTCACGGTAACTCAAGATCACATAATGTACCAGGTTCGATTGGTATGGCTCAAGATCCAGGTCGTGTTTTCCCAGGAAAGCGTATGACGGGACACTTAGGAGACGTTACCAAGACGGTACAAAATCTTGAAATAGCCCGCATTGATGCAGATCGTCAGCTCCTTTTAGTTAAGGGCGCTGTTCCTGGATCACGCGGTGGAAAAGTTATTGTTACGCCGGCGATTAAAACGCCAGCTGCTAAATCTTAATCGGGGGGCAATATGGAACTTAAGCTCCTAGAAGCAAACGGAAAAATTGGAGAGGCAATAGCTGCATCTCCTGAAGTTTTCGAAAGAGAATACAACGAGGCACTGGTTCATCAAGTTGTGATTGCTTATCAAGCAAATGCACGTAGCGGAAATCGCGCACAAAAAGACCGTGAACAAGTTCACCACACGACTAAAAAGCCTTGGAATCAAAAAGGAACTGGCCGTGCTAGAGCAGGTATGTCGTCTTCACCATTGTGGCGCGGAGGTGGAAGAATATTCCCGAACTCACCAGATGAAAATTTTAGCCATAAAGTCAACAAGAAAATGTATCGCGCTGGAATGCGTTCAATTTTTTCTCAATTGGCACGTGAAGGTCGTCTAAATGTTGTTGATGACTTCAATCTAAACGCACCGAAGACGAAGTTGCTAGTAGAAAAAGTTAAAGCAATGGGTTTAGAGTCAGTTTTAATTATTTTGGACAAGGTGGATGAAAACCTGTTCTTGGCCGCGCGTAATTTGCACCAAGTTTCTGTGGTTGAGCCCAAGCATGCTGATCCGCTGTCACTAGTTCATTACCATAATATTTTGGTAGGTAAGACAGCGATAGCCCAAATTGAGGAGATGCTCAAATGATACAAACACGTAAAAATGAACATCGCCTTTTAAGTATTTTATTAGGGCCTGTAATTTCTGAGAAGGCAACGATGGTTGCCGATAAAAACGAGCAAGTAGTTTTTGAAGTTGCTCGTGATGCGAATAAGTTAGAAATTAAAGGTGCTGTTGAACTACTGTTTAAGGTAGAGGTTGAGTCTGTTCAAGTTGTCAATCAAAAAGGTAAAGCAAAGCGCTTTGGCCGTTTTGAAGGTAGACGCAATCATGTTAAAAAAGCCTATGTTTCTTTGAAGCCGGGTCAAGAGATTAATTTTGAGTCGGAGGTGAAATAATATGCCGTTAATGAAAACAAAACCGACGTCACCTGGACGTCGTTCGATGGTAAAAGTGGTTAATCCTGATTTACATAAAGGTAAACCATTTGCACCGTTACTAGAACCACAATTTCAACATGCTGGCCGAAATAATAACGGACACATTACGACTCGCCATAAGGGTGGAGGTCATAAGCATCATTACCGTGTTGTAGACTTTAAGCGTAATGATAAGGACGGAATTCCAGCGAAAGTTGAGCGTTTAGAATATGACCCAAACCGTAGTGCAAACTTAGCGTTAATATTGTTTGCAGATGGCGAGCGTCGTTACGTGATTGCGGCTAAGGGTATGATCGTTGATCAGCCTATTATGAATGGTTCTGAGGCGCCAATTAAATCTGGTAACAACCTTCCAATTAGAAATATTCCTGTAGGTAGTACGATTCATTGCGTTGAAATTATGCCTGGCAAAGGAGCGCAAATTGCTCGCTCAGCTGGCGGTTCTGCAGTGTTGCTGGCTCGTGAGGGCATCTATGCGCAGGTTCGTTTGCGATCTGGTGAAGTTCGCCGCGTTCATATTGAGTGCCGTGCAACGATTGGTGAAGTTGGTAACGAAGAGCATTCATTGCGTGTGATTGGTAAGGCCGGAGCTAACCGTTGGCGCGGTATTCGTCCGACGGTTCGTGGTGTTGCTATGAACCCAGTTGATCACCCACACGGTGGTGGTGAAGGTAGAACTGGCGAAGGTCGCGTACCGGTCTCACCATGGGGAACCCCAACTAAGGGATATCGTACAAGACGTAATAAGCGTACTACGACAATGATCGTACAACGTCGTCAAAAACGTTAATCGATTGAGGAAATAAATATGACACGTTCAGCTAAAAAAGGACCATTCTGCGAAGTTACCCTTGTTAAGAAGGTAGAAACTGCAGTGGCCACAAAAGATAAAAAGCCCATTAAAACATGGTCCAGACGTTCCACCATTCTGCCTGAGTTTATTGGCCTAACGATTGCTGTGCATAACGGCCGTCAACATGTGCCAGTTTATGTATCGGAAAATATGGTTGGTCACAAACTCGGTGAATTTGCTTTGACTCGTACGTTTAAGGGTCACGCAGCCGACAAGAAAGCGAAGAAGTAAAGGGAAACTATGGAAACTAAAGCCATTCACCGTAGCGCACGAATTAGTGCACAAAAGACCCGCTTGGTTGCAGACCAAATTCGCGGATTGCCAATTTCACGTGCAATGAATATTCTTGCATTTAGCCCGAAGAAAGCTGCTTTCATCGTGAAGAAAGTTGTTGAATCAGCTATTGCTAATGCCGAACATAACTCAGGTGCAGATATTGATGAATTAAAAGTCAAGTCTATTACTGTGGACAAAGCAACTTCATTGAAGCGCTTTACTGCTCGTGCTAAGGGTCGTGGAAACAAAATTGAAAAACAAACCTGTCACATCACTGTGACTTTGAGTAATTAAGGAAAAGTTATGGGTCAAAAAATCAATCCCAATGGTTTCCGTTTATCGGTAACTAAAAACTGGACTTCTCGCTGGTATGCAGGCAATAATTTTGCCAGCATGCTTCAAGAGGATATTGAAGTCCGTAATTACTTAAAGAAAAAACTTAAAAATGCGTCTGTAAGTAAAGTGATTATCGAGCGTCCTGCCAAAAATGCCAAGATTACTATTTATAGTTCACGGCCTGGTGTCGTGATCGGTAAAAAAGGTGAGGACATTGAAGTGTTGCGCAAAGAATTACAAAAGCGTATGGGTGTACCAGTTCACGTCAATATTGAAGAAATTCGTAAGCCTGAAATTGACGCTCAATTAATCGCCGATTCTATTACGCAGCAGTTAGAAAAACGTATTATGTTCCGACGTGCAATGAAGCGCGCTATGCAAAGCGCTATGCGTCTTGGCGCACAAGGAATTAAGATCATGAGCTCAGGTCGTTTAAATGGCGCGGAAATTGCTCGTCGCGAATGGTACCGTGAAGGACGCGTTCCTTTGCATACCTTAAAGGCAGATATTGATTACGCAACTTCTGAAGCCGAAACAACATACGGAATTATTGGTGTGAAAGTTTGGGTCTATAAGGGCGATACTCTTGGCGCAGGAGTTGCTATTCCAGCAGCACCGGCACCTGAAGTAGAGGATGATAAAAAGCCACGCCGCGCACCACGCGCTCCGCGTAAAGCTGAAGGCGCTGCTGAAGAGAAGCCAGAAGTAAAAGCAGCCGTTAAACGTGTTCGTAAAGTTGTCAAGCCTGAAGATGCACCGAAGGCAGGAGAGTAAATATTATGTTGCAACCTAAACGTCGTAAATATAGAAAAGAACAAAAAGGTCGAAATACCGGAAAAGCAACTCGTGGTAGTTCAGTTGCATTCGGTGACTTTGGTTTAAAAGCAATGGGTCGCGGCCGTTTGACTGCTCGTCAAATTGAAGCAGCTCGTCGCGCTATGACACGTCATATTAAACGTGGCGGTCGAATTTGGATTCGGATTTTTCCTGATAAGCCAATTTCTACAAAGCCAGCAGAAGTTCGTATGGGTAATGGTAAAGGTAATCCAGAGTATTACGTGGCTGAAATTCAGCCAGGTAAAGTTTTGTATGAGATGGATGGGGTTGATGAAACCTTGGCTCGTGAGGCATTTCGTTTAGCCTCTGCCAAGCTACCGATTCAAACTGCATTTGTTGTACGTCAAATTGGCTCTTAAGCTGGAGAAAAGACATGGAAATGAAAGAACTATTGGCTAAAGATGTGATAGGCCTCAACAATGAACTATCAGAGTTGCTCAAAGCACAATTTAAATTACGTATGCAAAAAGGTACTCAGCAACTCCAAGATACAAGTCAACTTGGTAAAACCAAAAAAGATATTGCTCGTGTAAAAACAGCAATGACATTGAAGGCAGCCGGAAAATGAATAAAACCACAACTTCTTTAAAGAGAACGCTAGTCGGTCGAGTTGTTAGCGATAAAATGCAAAAAACTGTGACTGTTCTAGTCGAGAGAAAAGTAAAGCACGCTGTTTATGGTAAATATTTCGGAGTTTCGAAAAAATATCATGCACATGATGAAACTGATCAGCTCAAAATAGGTGACACAGTAGAGATTTCTGAGTCACGCCCAATGTCTAGAACAAAGTCTTGGGTAGTAACTCGTGTCGTAGAAGATTCAAAAGGTATTTAATTGAGCTTGCACAAAGTGTGCAAGTTTGCTATAGTAGAGGGCTTCGCGATAAAGATTGCATTAAAAATCGTGAAGTAAGTTGCAAAACATTTATTAATCCGGGCAGCATTTGTTTTGAATTCTTCAAAACAAATAAAGTCCATAACGGAACCAAGACTGATTGCCTTTGGCATTTAAGTTGGGGATAAAAAATGATTCAAACTGAAAGCAGACTACAGGTTGCTGATAATACTGGCGCCAGTGAAGTAATGTGTATTAAGGTCTTGGGTGGTTCCAAGCGCCGTTACGCAAGCATTGGCGACGTTATCAAGGTAACCGTCAAATCCGCAGCTCCAAGAGGCCGCGTAAAAAAAGGCGATATATACAATGCAGTTGTTGTACGTACCGCGAAGGGTGTCCGTCGCTCCGATGGATCGTTAATTAAATTTGATGCTAATGCGGCAGTTTTGTTAAACGCAAAACTTGAGCCGATTGGAACGCGTATCTTTGGCCCAGTCACACGTGAGTTACGTACTGAGCGTTTTATGAAGATTGTTTCCTTAGCCCCTGAAGTTATCTAAGGAGAGGTCATGAATAAAATTCGTAAAGGCGATCAAGTCATTGTTACTACTGGTCGTGACAAAGGTAAACAAGGTGTTGTAACGGCTATCCTAGAACAAAAGGTTTTAGTTGAGGGCGTCAATCAATACAAAAAAAATGTCAAACCTAATCCAGCGGCTGGTGTCACTGGTGGTGTGATAGATAAGACAATGCCTATTCAGATTTCGAATGTGGCTCTCATTGATGCAAACGGTAAGCCATCGAAAGTTGGGATTAAAGAAGTGGACGGTAAAAAAGTTCGTTACTTGAAATCCACTGGCGCAACTGTATCAGCTTAAGGAGAAAGAAATGGCAACAAGATTTCAAGAGCATTACGCAAAAACAGTTGTTGGTGAGCTAACTGCTAAATTTGGTTACAAGTCTGTCATGGAAGTTCCTCGCATTACTAAAATCACTTTAAACATGGGTTTAGGTGAGGCAGTTGCAGATAAAAAAGTGATCGAACATGCAGTAGGTGATCTTACTAAAGTTGCAGGTCAAAAACCTGTTGTGACTAAAGCAAGAAAAGCGATTGCTGGATTTAAGATTCGTCAAGGATATCCGATCGGTGCGATGGTGACTTTACGCGGTCAAAGAATGTATGAGTTTTTAGACCGTTTCGTTACTGTTGCGTTGCCACGTGTTAGAGACTTTCGTGGCGTTTCTGGTAAAGCATTTGATGGCCGTGGTAATTACAACATTGGCGTTAAAGAACAAATCATTTTCCCAGAAATTGAATACGACAAGATTGATGCTTTACGTGGTCTTAATATCAGTATTACTACAACCGCTAAAACAGATGATGAAGCAAAAGCTTTGTTAGCGGCCTTTAAATTTCCATTCCGTAACTAAGAGGTTAACGTGGCTAAACTTTCATTAATCGAACGTGAAAAAAAGCGTACTAAAACGGTTGCTAAATTCGCTACTAAAAGAGCTGAGTTAAAAGCAATTATTGACGACACCTCTAAGTCTGAGGAAGAGCGCTATGATGCGCGTTTGAAATTACAAGCATTACCGCGTAATGCAAGCCCCATTCGCCAACGTAATCGTTGTGCTTTGACTGGCCGTCCACGTGGCACATTCCGTAAATTCGGTTTGGGTCGCGGCAAGATCCGTGAAATCGCCTTCAAAGGTGAAATCCCGGGCGTCACAAAAGCCAGCTGGTAATTAGTGAGAGATTAGGAGAAATTATGAGCTTTACCGATCCAATCGCAGACATGTTAACCCGGATTCGCAATGCGCAAGCAGTGCAAAAGCCAGGTGTTACGATGCCTTCATCCAAACTAAAAGTAGCTATTGCTAACGTTTTAAAAGACGAAGGCTATATCGATAGTTTTGAGATTGCTGGCGAAACTGCAAAGCCGATTTTAAATATCGCCCTTAAATATTATGCTGGTCGTCCTGTGATAGAGCGTATAGAACGCGTATCTAAGCCTGGCTTGCGGATTTACAAGGGACGCCATGAAATTCCACAAGTAATGAATGGATTAGGCGTAGCAATTATTTCAACACCACAAGGTTTGATGACTGATCGTAAAGCTCGCGCAAATGGCGTTGGTGGCGAAGTCCTCTGCTACGTAGCCTAAGGAGAACATATATGTCACGTGTTGGTAAATCACCGATTCCTGTTCCAAAAGGCGCAGAAGTTCAAATTTTGGGATCAATGATTACTGTAAAAGGTCCGTTAGGAACATTAACGCATCAGTTACATCCATTGGTATCTTTAAAACAAGATGATGGCTCACTTCAAGTAAGTTGTAATGACGAATCTCGTGAGTCCAATGCATTATCAGGAACCACTCGCGCACTTGTTAACAATATGGTTACAGGAGTTACAAAGGGTTTCGAGCGTAAATTAAATTTAGTTGGGGTTGGTTATCGCGCACAATCGCAAGGCGAATCATTGAAATTACAACTTGGTTATTCACATGATGTGATTTATCAGTTGCCAGTAGGTGTAAAAGCAGAGACGCCCACTCAAACAGAAATCATTATTAAGGGCGCCAACAAGCAACAGGTTGGTCAAGTAGCCGCTGAAGTTCGTGCATATAGATCACCAGAGCCTTATAAAGGCAAAGGTGTTCGTTATAGCGATGAAGTGGTTCTCATTAAAGAAACGAAGAAGAAGTAATCGAGGCTGAATATGTTGAACAAAAAAGAATCCCGTATCCGTCGCTCACGTCAGACACGTATCAAGATTGCCGAACTGAGCGTTCCACGTGTAGCGATTATGCGTTCCAATATGCATATTTCTGCACAGCTTTTTAGCCCATGTGGCACTAAGGTACTTGCTGCTGCGTCAACGATGGAAAAAGAGTTGCGTACTACTGTATCCAATGGTGGAAATAGTGCGGCAGCTAAAGAAATTGGCAAATTAATTGCACAGCGCGCATTAAAAGCAGGGGTAACAGAAGTTGCTTTTGATCGTTCTGGTTTTCGTTATCACGGTCGTGTCAAAGCATTAGCTGAAGCAGCTCGTGAAGCTGGCTTGAAGTTCTAAAAGTAGATAAAGCAAAGTTTAAGGAAAAAAAATGGCAAAAATGCAAGCAAAGATGGCATCAGAAGAGCGTGATGATGGTTTACGCGAAAAGATGATTGCTGTTAATCGCGTAACTAAAGTAGTTAAAGGTGGCCGAATTTTAGGTTTTGCTGCTTTAACTGTTGTTGGTGATGGCGATGGTCGCATTGGAATGGGCAAGGGAAAATCTAAAGAAGTTCCTGTTGCTGTTCAAAAAGCAATGGATGAGGCACGTCGCAAGATGATTAAAGTTCCATTGCGTCAAGGAACACTGCAACATTCCGTTATCGGCGAACATGGTGCATCACGTGTTCTTATATCGCCCGCTAAAGAAGGTACTGGCGTTATTGCTGGTGGACCAATGCGCGCAATTTTTGATGTTATGGGCGTTACTAATGTGGTAGCTAAGTCGATTGGTTCTACAAACCCTTACAACATGGTTAGAGCGACGATTAATGGCTTAAGCAAGATGAGTACGCCTGCTGAAATTGCAGCAAAGCGTGGTAAGTCTGTTGAAGAAATTTTAGGTTAAGAGAATCGAGAATAAACATGACTGATAACAAAATAGTAAAAATTCAATTAGTACGCAGTTTAATTGGAACACGTGAAAGTCACCGTGCTACTGTTCGTGGCTTAGGTCTGCGTCGAGTTAATTCGACTTCTGAACTAGTTGATACGCCAGCGGTGCGCGGCATGATGAATAAAGTGTCATATCTCATTAAAGAGCTGAATTAATCTGCTTGAACTAAGCGACTTATAAGACAGAGGAAATAATGGAACTAAATAATATAAAACCAGCCGCAGGTGCCAAACACGCAAAGCGTCGTGTAGGACGTGGCATTGGCTCTGGAATTGGTAAAACTGCTGGCCGTGGACATAAGGGTCAAAAATCACGATCAGGTGGTTTTCATAAAGTGGGTTTTGAAGGTGGACAGATGCCTTTGTATCGTCGTTTACCAAAGCGTGGATTTATTTCATTAACACGCCGTCACGTTGGTGAAATCACCCTTGCTGATATCGAGCGTCTGAATGTCACTGAAATTGATTTAGTGGTGTTAAAGCAAAATGGTTTAGCTAATGAACAAATTAAATCGGTCAAAGTTATTAAGACTGGTGAGTTAACAAAAGCCGTGACCTTAAAAGGGTTGACTGCAACAGCGGGTGCAAAAGCAGCTATTGAGGCTGCTGGCGGCAAGTTGGTAGAGGAAGTGTAATTTAAATGGCGACATCATCTGCAACCGCTTCTAGCCTGGCAAAGTCAGGAAACAAATATGGGGATTTAAAAAATCGCCTGTTGTTTCTCGTCATGGCTTTAGTGGTATACAGAGTTGGTGCACATATACCAGTTCCTGGAATTGACCCGAATCAGTTAGCAAGTTTGTTTAATGCCGCCAAAGGCGGCATACTGGGCATGTTTAACTTGTTCTCCGGTGGAGCATTATCTCGCTTTACGGTTTTCGCATTAGGGATCATGCCGTATATCTCAGCATCGATCATCATGCAGTTATTAACGATTGTCTTACCTACCCTTGAGTCAATTAAAAAAGAAGGCAGATCTGGCCAGAGAAAAATTACTCAGTACACGCGTTATGCAACTGTTGTACTGGCAACTTTCCAAGCTTTAGGCATTGCTATTGCATTAGAGTCTCAAAGAGGTTTGGTAGTAGATCCAGGATTTATCTTCCGTTTAACAACGGTGGTCACATTAGTAACTGGAACAATGTTTTTAATGTGGCTTGGTGAGCAAGTAACAGAGCGTGGTTTAGGTAATGGTATTTCAATCATTATTTTTGCAGGTATTGCTTCTGGTTTGCCTAATGCTCTTGGTGGATTGTTAGAACTAGTAAGAACTGGTTCTATGAGCATTATTTCTTCTATATTTGTTGTTTTGGTTGTAGGGGCTGTAACTTATTTTGTGGTTTTCGTAGAGCGTGGACAGCGTCGAATTTTAGTGAATTATGCAAAGCGTCAAGTAGGTAATAAGGTGTATGGCGGTCAATCATCCCATTTACCTTTAAAGTTAAATATGTCAGGAGTTATTCCTCCAATCTTTGCCTCTTCGATTATTCTTTTTCCGGCAACGATTGCTCAATGGTTTACTGCTGGTGACAATACGAATTTTTTCTCTAAGTTTGTGAAGGATTTGTCAGGCACATTACAACCTGGACAACCGGTTTATATTATTTTGTATGCAAGTGCGATTATTTTCTTTTGCTTTTTTTACACTGCGTTGGTCTTTAATAGCCGTGAAACTGCAGATAATTTAAAGAAAAGTGGTGCTTTTGTACCTGGTATTCGCCCGGGAGATCAGACGGCTAGATATATTGATAAAATTTTAGCGCGATTGACTTTGGCTGGCGCTGCATATATTACGATTGTTTGCTTATTACCAGAGTTTTTAGTGTTGAACTGGAATGTGCCTTTTTACTTTGGTGGAACATCTTTATTAATTATTGTTGTTGTTACGATGGATTTTATGGCGCAGGTTCAGTCATACCTTATGCAACATCAGTATGAATCTTTAATGAAGAAAGCAAATTTTAAAATGGGTCCAAACATTTAATATGGCAAAAGATGATGTCATACAAATGGCTGGTGAGATTGTTGAGAATTTACCAAATGCAATGTTTCGAGTGAAGTTAGAAAACGGGCATGTGGTATTAGGGCATATTTCTGGAAAGATGCGGATGCACTATATCCGTATTCTGCCTGGTGATAAGGTCACTGTGGAGATGACTCCATATGATCTAACGCGTGCACGAATTATTTTTCGTGCCAAGTAGTACGAATTTTAGAGAGGTGAGTCATGAAAGTATTGGCATCAGTTAAATGTATCTGCCGTAACTGCAAGATCATTAAACGTAAAGGCGTATTGCGTGTGATTTGTTCATCAGATCCACGTCATAAGCAGCGTCAAGGTTAAGTAGATTAATTTAGAGGAATTTATATGGCACGTATCGCCGGGGTAAACATCCCCAACCATAAACATACCGTAATCGGATTGACTTCGATTTTCGGCATTGGTATCACTCGCGCAAGAAAAATTTGCGAGGCTTCTAGTGTCCCAGAATCAAAGAAGGTTAAAGATTTAACGGACGCTGATTTAGAGAAAATTCGTGAGCAAGTAGGTTTATTTGCCACAGAGGGAGATCTTCGTCGTGAAGTAACGATGAATATCAAGCGCCTCATGGATTTGGGCTGTTATCGTGGCGTACGCCATCGTAAAGGTCTCCCAGTTCGTGGTCAGCGCACTAAGACTAACGCTCGCACACGCAAAGGTCCGCGTAAAGCTGGCGTTGCTTTAAAGAAATAATAGGAAAGCGGAACTGATATGGCAAAACCACAACAAGCGAATGCAACTCGGGTTCGTAAAAAGGTTAAAAAGAATATTGCTGATGGCATTGCACACGTGCACGCATCGTTTAACAACACGATTGTTACGATTACTGACCGTCAAGGCAATGCTCTTTCATGGGCGACATCTGGCGGTCAAGGATTTAAGGGCTCCAGAAAATCTACACCTTTTGCTGCGCAGGTAGCAGCAGAAGTTGCGGGTAAAGCTGCTATTGAATGCGGTATTAAAAATTTAGAAGTACAAATCAAGGGTCCTGGTCCTGGTCGAGAGTCTGCAGTAAGAGCGCTCAATAGCCTAGGAATTAAGATCACTGAAATACAGGATGTTACACCCGTTCCACACAATGGTTGTCGTCCCCCGAAGCGTCGTCGCATTTAATTGATTAAACGCGACTTTTTAAATTAAGCCCACCGTTCAGATCAAGGTATTTGAACTAACCCACTGCGAAAGCAGAGGCAATGAAAGGAAATACACGTGGCACGTTATATAGGCCCTAAAGCAAAATTATCTCGTCGGGAAGGTACCGACTTATTTTTAAAGAGTGCTCGTCGTCCGCTTGCAGACAAATGCAAGTTAGACAGCAAGCCAGGTCAACATGGTCGTACTTCTGGTGCAAGAACTTCAGATTACGGTAACCAGTTGCGTGAAAAACAAAAAGTAAAAAGAATGTACGGCATTCTTGAGCGTCAATTTAGACGTTACTTTGCAGAAGCTGATCGTAGAAAAGGCAATACAGGTGAAACTTTATTGGCCTTATTAGAGTCACGCTTAGACAACGTGGTTTATCGCATGGGTTTTGGCTCAACAAGATCTGAAGCAAGACAATTGGTATCGCATAAAGCAATCTTAGTAAACGGCGATGTCGTAAATATCCCGTCTATGCAAGTAAAGCCAGGTGATATTGTTGCAATTCATGAAAAAGCAAAAAAACAAACACGTGTTCAAGAAGCCCTAACATTAGCTCAACAAATCGGCCCAGCAAGTTGGGTAGCGGTTGATACAACGAAGCTCGAAGGAACATTTAAAAAGGTACCTGATCGTGATGAGCTAAGTAGTGAAATCAATGAAAGCTTGATTGTCGAACTTTATTCGCGTTAATTAAGGCATCCCTAAGGAAAATATACTATATGCAAACAACACTGCTTAAGCCCAAAATTATTTCTGTAGAAGCAACAGGCCTCAACCAGGCTAAAGTCGTTATGGAACCATTTGAGCGTGGCTATGGTCACACTCTTGGTAATGCATTACGTCGTGTACTATTATCTTCAATGAACGGATTTGCACCCACTGAAGTTAGTATTGGTGGAGTCGTCCACGAGTATTCAACTTTAGATGGCGTTCAAGAAGATGTTGTGAACCTATTACTGAATTTAAAAGGTATCGTATTTAAGTTAGAGTCACGCGATGAAGTTACTGTAATGTTACGCAAAGAAGGTCCTTGCATTGTGACTGCTGCTGATATCGATTTACCTCATGATGTTGAATTAATTAATCCTGAGCACGTTATTGCTAATCTATCCGCTGGCGGAAAATTAGATATGCAAATTAAGATTGAAAAAGGTCGCGGTTATGTGCCGGGTAATATGCGTCACTATTCTGATGAGAACACTAAGTTAATTGGTCGTATCGTATTAGATGCTTCTTTTAGTCCGATCAAACGCGTGAGCTATGCTGTAGAGTCTGCTCGCGTTGAACAACGTACTGACTTAGATCGTTTAGTCATGACGATTGAAACTAATGGTGTCATTTCTCCTGAAGAAGCGATTCGTCAATCTGCAGGAATTTTAGTAGACCAACTAGTTGTATTTGCTGCTCTTGAAAATAACCAAGTTATTGGAGATGTTCAGTCTAACCGCTCCCCAATGGTTGACCCAATGTTGTTGCGTCCAGTTGATGATTTAGAGTTAACTGTCCGTTCTGCAAATTGCTTGAAAGCTGAAA
Source organism: uncultured beta proteobacterium (assembly GCA_903867305.1). Lineage (GTDB taxonomy): Bacteria > Pseudomonadota > Gammaproteobacteria > Burkholderiales > Burkholderiaceae > Polynucleobacter. The sequence goes on along the minus strand of CAIPQU010000109.1, from coordinate 10,030 downwards.
ATATTTACTACATTGGCGATTTAATTCAGCGCTCTGAGAATGAGTTGTTAAAGACTCCAAACTTAGGACGTAAATCACTTAATGAAATCAAAGATGTGTTGGCAGCACGTGGCCTAACTTTAGGAATGAAGTTAGAAAGCTGGCCTCCAACTGGTCTCGAGAAATAATAGAAAGGAAGTATCATGCGTCACGGAAACGGACTGCGTAAACTCAATCGCACATCATCCCATCGTTTAGCGATGTTGCGTAACATGTCAAATTCACTCTTGCAGCACGAGTTGATTAAGACAACGTTACCCAAAGCTAAAGAGTTGCGTCGTGTAGTAGAGCCACTCATTACTTTGGGTAAAAAAGACAATTTAGCGAATCGTCGCTTGGCATTTAACCGCCTTCGCGATCGTGATATGGTCACTAAACTCTTTACTGAGCTTGGCCCACGTTATGCTACTCGCCCAGGTGGTTACACACGTATTCTGAAGTTTGGTTTCCGTGTAGGCGATAACGCACCTATGGCACTGGTTGAGTTAGTTGATCGTCCTGCAGTGGATGATCAAGAAGCTGTCGACGCAGAGTAATCTTGTCTTCAGCAGAAGAAAGCCAGGTTCTCCTGGCTTTTTTTATGTGGCTTTTGGTAAATTCTGAAACAATAGGGTCATATAGGGTCTTAATATGATGCATCTTCATGAACCAATTATTGTTAATGTAAGCTTTCCTGACCAGGAAAGTGCCATACAAATTTCTAAATATTTGTTAGAAAATAAACTTGTTGCATGTGCCCAAATTAGCCCAATTGAAAGTTATTACACTTGGCAGGGAAATTTCGAAAGCTGCAAGGAGTATAAAGCCAGCTTCAAAACAGTCCATCAGTTTTGGCCAAAAATTGAACCAATAATCTTGCAGAAGCATCCTTATGAAGTGCCTGAGATTTTGGCAGTACCAATAATAGAGGTAACACAGTCTTATTTAGAGTGGATGCTGGCTGAGCTTGGTTTATCTGGAAAAGATATCGATGTTTAAAAGAGTCACAACATACGTTTTCATCATGCTGATTTGCAGCATGGCTAATCTCGTTTCATTAGTTCAAGCTAAAGAGTTTTTGAAGCCTGAACAAGCTTTTTTGATATCGGCAGAATTGACAAGCCAATATTTAAAAATCTACTTTACTGCGCAACCTGGCTATTACATGTATCAAGAGTCCATGACGACTCAGGTGGTACAAGATGGTAAAGAGACTTTATTATCTTCAGAAAATCGGCCAGTTGCACACGAAAAATTTGATGAGAATTTCCAAAAAATTGTCCGGACCTATACGGATGAAGTGGTATTCACCTATTCCAATAAAGATCTTCCAAAAATAAGCCCACTTCAATTAGCTATTCAGGTTCAAGGTTGTGCAGAAAAAGGAATCTGTTACCCACCGATGACAAGGTATTTACAGCTGTCACAATATGACACCAAGATAGCTTCAACAGAGTCATTCGATAAGGGAGTCCAGGCAGATCAGATAGAAGATCACTGGTGGACTTCTAGAGATGATTTAAATGCCCTCAATCGAATCTTACTAAATACCTCAATGCCAGTATTACTCGGCATCTTCTTTTTACTTGGAGTTGGTCTGGCGTTTACACCGTGCATGTTACCGATGTTGCCCATCTTGTCGAGTGTGGTTTTTGGCACTACAAAACATCACACATTATCAAAGAAGAGGACAAGCATATTAGCCTTTGCCTACGTTTTGGGAATGGCGGTTGCGTTTAGTATTGCGGGTATGGCAACAGCATTTTTTGGTGCCGGCGTTTCTGCCTACTTACAAAATCCTTTCATTGTGATTCTATTTGGACTATTAATGATGGGCCTTGCTGGTAGTTTGTTTGGATTTTATGTATTACAACTCCCCCAATTTTGGCAAAACAAAGTACAAAACTGGATGATTCGTCATCAGGGAGGAAATTTCCTCGGCGTATTTGGTTTAGGAGCGCTGTCCAGCTTAATCGCAAGTCCTTGTGTAACAGCCCCGATGGCAGGCGTACTGACCTTTATTGCACAAAGTGGCCAAGTGGGATTAGGTGGTTTAATTCTATTCGTGATGGCCTGTGGAATGGGGTTTCCATTATTATTATTTGCGATTGGAGCCAAACGTATTGTGCCCAAGGCTGGCCCATGGATGGTGCGTGTTCAACGAGCGCTTGGCTTGTTATTAATTGGTTTCGCCATTTGGATGATGTATCCTGCCGTCACAGGAGTATTTTCAGGAAAAGAGCTGGTTGGCGTGAAGAAAATTGGTGGATTAGATTACCAAGTGATTCGCACGCAAAAAGACCTTCAAATAGCATTACAAAAAGGAGTTGACCAAGGTTTGCCTGTATTTATGACTTACTACGCTGATTGGTGTGTGAGCTGTAAAGAAATAGACAATACGACTTTAAGTGATCCTTTGATACAAGAAGAACTCAAAAAATATCAATTGATAGAAGTTGATGTAACCAAGTCAGGACAGGATCAGCAGGCGTTATTACAACAGTATCAGTTGTTTGGGCCGCCAGCCTTTATATTTGTAAATGCTAACGGCCTTGAAAAAGAAAATTTACGCGTTGTAGGAATTATTTCCGCAGAGAAGTTACAAGAAAAGTTGACATCCTCCCCGCCCTAAAGGACGGGGATTTCTTTCGGGCTTTTGTTAAAGTTATTTTCCTTGCAATAGCCTAGCGGCATCCAGTGCAAAATAGGTAAGGATGCCATCTGCACCAGCGCGACGAAAAGCAAACAAAGATTCAATCATCACACCATCATGATCTAGCCAACCTTTTTCAGCAGCGGCTTTAAGCATGGCATATTCACCACTCACTTGATAAGCAAATGTGGGATATCCAAAAGTATCTTTAATCCGACGAACAATGTCTAAATAAGGCATACCAGGCTTAATCATGACCATATCAGCACCTTCAGAAATATCTAAAGCTACTTCTCTGATTGCTTCATCAGTATTGCAATAATCCATTTGATAGGTTTTTTTATTACTTTTGCCCAAATTCTTTGCTGAACCAACGGCATCTCTAAAAGGGCCGTAGAAAGAAGAAGCGTATTTTGCGGAATACGCCATGATCTGCGTATGAATATGTCCTTCACTCTCAAGAGCATCACGGATTTCGATAATTCGACCATCCATCATGTCTGATGGTGCAACAATATCGACACCCGCAGCAGCTTGCATGAGTGCTTGCTGCACCAAAATTGCCGTTGTCTCTTCGTTCAATACATAACCATCTTTATCTAATACGCCGTCTTGCCCATGACTGGTATATGGGTCAAGGGCAACATCTGTCATGACCCCTAAATTAGGAAAGCGATCTTTTAGTGCTTTGACGACATTCGGAATTAAACCGTTGGGATTAAATGCCTCGGCACCGTCTGGAGTTTTTAGTGAAGGATCGATCACCGGAAATAAAGCGAGGACGGGTACGCCTAAATCGACACATTCTTGCGCAGTATTTAAAAGAAGATCAAGAGAAAGTCTTGAAACTCCAGGCATTGAAGGAACCGGCTCGCGAAGATTTTTACCTTCGTGAACAAATACGGGGTAAATCAAATTCCTTGGGGAAAGATCGGTTTCCTTGATGAGGGACCTAGACCAGTCGTGTAAACGTCCACGGCGCGGACGATGAAGGGGAAACTGCAAAGAAGTAGAGCAAGATTGATTTGACATAAATTCCTCAGCTAAATAACCATTTGCAAACAAGCTCATCGGCTTGTTCAAGACCAATACGTTTTGTACTTGAGAACAACTGAGCAGATAATTCACCAAAAGATGGATTATTTACATTTAAAGATTTTAATTCATCTTTTACAGCTTTCATGACCAGCGACTTTTCAGATAAATTGAGTTTGTCACATTTCGTAATGAGAAGATGAACCGGTTTGCCTGTAGGGCAGAACCACTCCAACATATTACGATCTAGGTCGGTAATCCCTCTGCGCGAGTCTACAATCAGTACCATTCCACGAAGTTGGTTCCGTTCTTGCAGATATTTACTCAGCAGCGTTTCCCAATGCGCTTGAACCTTTCGGTCTACTTTGGCATAACCATATCCTGGTAAATCTACCAGATGCCCTAGAATTTCATCTTTTTCGGGAATACAAAAAAAGTTAATATGCTGAGTTCTTCCGGGGGTTTTACTGGCAAATGCAAGACGTTTTTGGGAGCAAAGCACATTAATTGCGCTCGATTTTCCAGCATTAGAACGACCCGCAAAGGCTATTTCGGGAAGATTTTCTTTAGGTAAGTCAGCCAAGTGATTGACCGTTACAAAAAATTTAGCTTGTTGAAGCTTTGACATAAATGCTCGAAAAATGAAGCTATTGTAAAATTAGAAGAATAAAATTGAAAAAACTTAACAACACCATTATGCTCTTAACATCTATGTTTAAAAATATTTCAAAATCTATTCAAATTCTCGGCATCCTAGCCTTGCTTGCTATAGTACCTTCAACCTTTGCTAATGAGGGCCCAGCAAAAGCCACGAAGCCAGATGTTTCCGCTGGTGAGGCTCTGTATAACAATGGTGATCCAGCTCGAGGCGTTACTGCCTGTGTTGGATGTCATGGCGCAAATGGCAATAGTGGATCAGGCGCTTGGCCAAAACTATCAGCTCAAAATGCGACATATCTCTATAACCAATTAGCGCATTTTAAGTCTGGCGAGAGAGCTAACCCTGTCATGATGGGCATGTCAATGACCTTAGCTGATGCAGATATGAAAAACATCGCAGCCTATTTGGAAAAACAAAAACATAAAGGTGGAACTGCTCGTAATAAAGATTCGATTGAGTTAGGTAGAAATATCTATCGCGGTGGCATTGCCTCCAAGAATGTCCCTGCCTGTGCTGCTTGTCATGGCCCAGCCGGCGCAGGTATTCCAGTTCAGTATCCGAGGATTGGTGGACAGTGGACGGAGTACACAACCACGCAGTTGACGAATTTTAGAGCGGGCGATCGTAAAAATGCGCAAATGAATATGATTGCCGCAAAATTAAACGATAAAGAAATGCAAGCAGTTGCAGACTATATTGCAGGGCTAAATTAAAAAAGTCCGCAGATCATTATAAATAGGGGCCTCAAAGTATTGAGGCCCCTATTTTTTTAGTTTAAATGAGATCCGGAAGCTTTCTCTCTAACGCTAATATATCTTGAACGGTTTCGCGTTCACGAATTAAAAAGATTTGCTGACCTTTAACCATAATCTCTGGAATTTTTGGACGAGTATTGTAATTAGAGGACATTGAAGATCCATAAGCACCAGCTGACAGAATCAGCAGCAAATCACCTTGCTCAATCGCGAGTTGACGATCTTTTCCGAGCCAATCGCCAGATTCACAGACAGGTCCGACTACATCATATGTTTCAGAAGGAATAGGCTTATTCTGAGCAGGCACGATGGCATGGAATGCCTCGTACATGGCAGGACGCATTAGATCATTCATGGCTGCATTGACAATACAGAAATTCTTCGCTGGCGTTGGTTTGAGATACTCCACTTCGGTGAGTAATACACCAGCATTTCCGACCAAAGAGCGCCCAGGCTCAAAAATGACATCTAAATAACCAAACCCTTTGGTTTCGATATGATTCAAAAGAGTATTTGCAAACTCGGTAATATTCGGGGTCGTTTCTCCTTCATAATCAATACCTAAACCGCCACCAAGATCTAAGTGTTGAATGTGAATACCTCTTTGAGAAAGCTCCTTGATCAGAAGAAGAATGCGATCTAAAGCATCTAAAAAAGGCTGTATATCTAAAATTTGAGAACCTATATGGCAATCGATACCAATGATTTTGCAATGCCCCATGGATTTAGCGGTTTCATATGTCGACAAAACAGATTCGTAAGCAACACCAAATTTATTATCTTTTAGACCTGTTGAAATATACGGATGAGTTTTTGCATCGACATCAGGATTTACACGTAATGAAATGGGCGCCACTTTATTTAATTTACCGGCGATATCATTAATGCGATCTAACTCAGGTATTGATTCGACATTAAAACATTTCACTCCAACTTCAAGTGCCTGTCTAATTTCTGCCACCGATTTACCCACACCTGAAAAAACACAAAGATGTGGATTTCCCCCTGCTGCGATAACGCGTTCTAATTCACCACCACTCACAAGATCAAAGCCGGCTCCAAGTTTGGCAAAAACATCTAAAATTGCAAGATTGCTATTGGACTTCATCGCAAAATGCACACGAGCCCTACGACTTCCATCAGGCCTTAAACAGGCTTTTTCATAAGCCATAAAGGCTTGAGTTAAGGCTTTGTGGCTATATACATAACAGGGTGTGCCATATTTCTGTGCAATATCTGATAAACGAACGTCCTCTACAAACCATTCGTTTTGATTGACTGAAAATCCGTGAAGTTGGGGAAGATGGCTCATTTTTGTTTAAGGCTTATTGATATTGTTGTCTGGAGAAGTATTAGGAATCGGATATTGAATTCCGGCGGGTTCTGGTTGACTCGGCTTTACTGGTGCAGGGGGAACTGGTGGTAAATATAAACCGCCTCTAACCCCACAGCCAGTAAGGAATAAAAAAAGAATCCCGATGATCGTGAGAAGACTAAAATATAATTTTGCAAATCGTTTCATGATTGTCATATTATGATGCCAAATGCATTTACTAACTAAAAATTGATTGAACCATGATGCCTTCTACCACTGAAAAGATTTCTGATTCTGAGTTTAAGAACTTTGCAGGTCAAGCGCTTGACCTCATTGAGAACCAACTAGAATATTTATTCGAAACAAGTGACTTTGATGTTGATTTAGAAAGACAGGCTAGTGTATTAAATATTGCTTTTCCGAATAAAACGGTGATTGTGATTAACTTACAAACACCTTTGCATGAGTTATGGGTAGCGGCGAAAGAGGGAGGATTTCATTTTAAATGGTCGGGAACCAAAATTAATCCCCATTGGGTAGATACAAAAACTGGTGAAGAATTCTTTAAGGCTGTATCTCGATATATTTCAACCCAAGGCGGAATTGATTTTAAAATCAGTCCTTAGAGTTAGCGCAAACGTAGAAATTCTTTCCTCGCAAATCGGTCTGTCATTCCAGCAATATAGTGTGCTATGCGTCGCTGCGGATGATCAAGATCTTGAATCCTAAAATGGGCGGGTATTTCATTCGTGTGGGTTAAAAAATATTCAAACAAAAATTCAATCTGTAAAGCCGCCTCCTGAGTTACGCCGATAACACGTGGGTGGCGATATAAATTTTTGAATAAAAAGCTTTTTAACTCCATAACTTGACGTCTAATGGGCTCAGAAAATGCAATTAATGGGGGAGAGTTTCTGACGTCTTCTATAGATTGCGGTTGATGGTCAGTAATTAATTTTTTTGATTGATTGACAAGATCATCAACGAGTAGATGAATCATATGTCGAATGACCTCGTGACGTAATCGTCGCCCTTCTAAATTTGGATACATTTGTAACACGAATAGTCGTCTAGAGTTCCATAATTCCGTGTCATTTAATGCATCCAATTCGAGCAAGCCTGATCTTACGCCATCATCAATATCATGATTACTGTAGGCCACTTCATCGGCAATATTCGCTAATTGAGCCTCAAGGCTAGGCTGTAAGCCATCATCAAAACGTTTAGCTAGAGGTCCTAGCCATTCTCGATGTATTTGGATATTTTTACGAGAAATGTGCTTTAGAATCCCTTCCCGCGTTTCAAAGGATAAATTAAGGCCATTAAATGTTGGATAACGCTCTTCTAATTCATCGACAACCCAAAGGCTTTGAAGGTTGTGCTCAAATCCGTCAAATCCTTTCATACAGATGTTAAGAGCATCTTGTCCAGCATGACCAAAAGGTGTATGACCCACGTCATGAGCTAAGGCAATAGCTTCAACCAGATCCTCATTCAATTGCAACCTTCTAGCGATAGCGCGACCAATTTGCGCCACTTCTAAACTATGAGTCAGCCGAGTTCTAAAGTTATCGCCTTCATGATTCAAAAATACCTGTGTTTTATATTCCAAGCGACGAAATGCTGCGCAGTGCAAAATTCGATCACGATCTCTTTGGAATGGGTTTCGCCCAGATTTAGAGGGTTCGATAGGCTCAGCATGAACTCGCCCTCGACTTGCTTCAGGATGGGCGCTATAGGCCGCAAGCCCTAAAGTCATGTCGCCCCAAAATCCGTGAGCAAATGATGTATTACAGTATCTGGTACTTGTTGAACGTTCGCTTGACCAAGCGATTTTAAAACGACATATTTGATTGTTCCTAATTCAGCTTTTTTATCATGGGACATTAAATCCATATATTGGCTGACTGGCCAAGAGGGAGGTGTGGTGGGTAGATTTAATGCTTTAATCATCTTGGATAGGCGTGTTACATCCTCAAGAGTAATATAGCCTAGCTTCTGAGAAAGTGTTGCTGCAATGACCATTCCACAACCCACTGCCTCGCCATGTAGCCACTGGCCATAACCCATTCCAGCCTCAATTGCGTGCCCGAAGGTATGGCCAAAATTAAGGTGTGCGCGAACGCCACCTTCTTTTTCATCAGCGGCTACCACCGCAGCTTTGATTTCGCAAGACCGGAGTACTACGTGTTCCATTGCTGAAATTTCACATGCATTGAGTTCATTGATATGACCCTCAATCCAATTTAAAAACTCGGCATCTGCTATGGCACCATGTTTAATCACTTCTGCTAGACCCGCAGCTAGTTCTTTAGCGGGCAATGTTTTTAAGGTCAGTAAATCCGTAAAGACTGCAACTGGTTGATGAAATGCACCAATCATATTTTTACCCAGCGGATGATTAATACCAGTTTTTCCACCAACTGAGGAGTCTACTTGGGACAAAAGAGTTGTAGGTATTTGTACAAAAGCAATACCTCTCATAAATGATGCGGCAGCAAATCCAGCCATATCGCCAATAACACCGCCACCTAGAGCAAAAATGGTACTTTTTCGATCTGCACCAGCTTTTAGAAGCCCGTCAAAGATGAGTTGTAGAGTTTCCCAATTTTTAAAGGCCTCACCCTCCGGTAAAATAACTCGAACGACCTTTTGGCCTGCTTTGATCAAAGAGGCCTCGACTTGGTTGGCATATAAAGATTCTATCGTTGGATTAGTAACAATAAAACTTAAATGTCCTTTGACATGCTTACTAAATAAACCGAAATCTTGAAGAAGGTTTTCCCCAATATAGATAGGGTAAGATCTATCACCTAATTTGACTTGAAGAGTTTTCATTATTGAGTTCCAGTTGCATCACAAGTTTATTCGTTAATTGGTTGACATTCGGCTTACCAGTTTCAATCGTATGATGAGCAATAGAGGCATACAATGGGTCACGAATCTCAAAGAGTTCTTTAAATTTCTTTTGAGGATCAGCGGTTTGAAGTAAAGGTCGCCCCTTATCATTTCTGGTTCTGATCCATAGCTCATGAGGGTTTGCGCGCAGATAAATCACATAGCCGTTGTTATGTAACTGTTCTCGATTTTCTGGAAGGAGAACACTGCCACCCCCTGTAGCAAGAACGATATTCTCAAGGCTACTTAACTCCTTGATCACCACCGCTTCTCTTTTACGAAAGCCCTCTTCACCCTCCATTTCAAAGATGGTTGGGATTTTTACGCCACACCGCTTTTCAATTTCGTGATCGCTATCAATAAAGGTTTTACCTAGACGCTTTGCAAGCACTCTACCAACGGTAGATTTTCCAGCACCCATTAAGCCCACAAGAAATATATTTTTTGGAATCGCACTCATTCCTCAATTTTACGCATGTTGGACTTGAAGGAATATTTTTGAGGATTTTTCTTAACTTTGACCTGCTGAGTCGATAAGAGTTGGGGTTAGAAATATTAATAATTCTGTCTTATCAATGACTGCTCCGTCTACTAAAGTCTATTACTAGACCTTCTAGTATCGGTTTCCCACTTCAGCGACTTTTGCGCTACGACTGCATTTGCAATCGTATCGTCTAACATTGTCTCCGTGAGCG
>CAIPQU010000108.1 GCA_903867305.1 uncultured beta proteobacterium | reverse complement strand
TTCCAAAACTACCGACTGAGAGTCTTGGCTTTGTGCGGTTGGAATGGAGTAATTAATCGTGTTTGATAAATGCTCATCCCCCGATTATGGTGAAGAGCCAACCTATTGACTTGGCGGAAGCTGTGAGATTCGAACTCACGGAGGGCGTTAACCCTCGACAGTTTTCAAGACTGTTGCATTCAACCGCTCTGCCAAGCTTCCTTTTGAACAGCAAATGCATCAATACCAAACATTTGTTGTAAGTAGATTATTATAGCTTTGAATTCAAAATTTATCTAATTTTGATGAGATTTGAGTCAGTTTTCTTTACAACGTGATGCTTTTTTCATTAATCACACTCAGTAGCAATGAAGACTTCATTAGGAATTGTTTTTGCAAAACATGGTCGAATTCAATTTTTCGTAACTCATCTAATCGTTGTTTTCTAGCGTTAGGATCTTTTTCTTCTAAACGCTTCTTATTGGCAATGGTCTGCTCTTGAATAAATTGAACATTTAAAGTTTTTCTTCTCTTTTCATAAAGATCTAGTCGAGTATCATCAGCACCATGAAAAATATCATCTAAGCTCGAAACAAGCTCCATGGCATCGTGAATCCCACAGTTAAGGCCTAAACCACCAATCGGATTATTAAGATGCGAAGAATCCCCTGCTAACATGACTCTTCCTACCCGAAATTTTTGAGCTACTCTTTGGTGAACGTTATAGATATTGCGATGAACAATCGAATCCAATGAGCAGGCCTCTTCCAGTTCAACGATTCTTCTTCGTGCCGATTCATCACTTAAAGCCTCTTCATCAGACTCATCGGTTCTCGCTGGAAAAACCGCGCGCCATCTACCTTTGTAATCATCTCCAGTAACCTTAAATAAATTCGCCCACTCGTTAGAGCCTGCGAAATAATTACGGTAGCAACAACCCATAGATTTTTCAAAGTCATGAATCGAGGTTAAAACGATAAATCTCTCAGGCCAAGTGTATCCTTCGAACTCAATATTGAGCAGTTTTCGAATGGTGCTTTTCCCGCCATCTGAACCAATCACATAATCCGCTGTAATTTGTCCCATCTCGCCATCCTGCTCGGTCTTCAGAATGACATGATCTGAACTTTGCTGAAGGTCAGTAACTGAAATACCAAATTGGTAAGTTACATCTGGGAATGTTGCTAAACGTTTGAGCCCCATTAAAACAAGCTTGTGCTGTTCAGTTTGCACAACAAAAGGAAACTTAGTCTCATCCTTGAGTAAATCGTGATCAAATTGAGCAACCCTAGATTTGGTATCTCGATCCCAAAATTGAAAATAACGAGCGACCAAGCCTTGTTGAATAAATTCATCAATCAAACCAACTTGATCAATGAACTCCAACGTTGATGGATGTGTTGTTGCAGCTCGAGGATTATGATCAACCTCTTTCGCAGAATCTAACAGCGTGACCTTAAATCCTTTTTGCGCAGCAGCTATAGCTGCTACAACACCTACTGGACCAGCACCAACCACAACCACATGCAATTGCTTCATTAGTGTGCAGTTCCCGTGAAGTCTTGTGGCACTCTATTCTGAATCACGCGAACACTCTTCATCGGGGCTGGTGTATTTCTACTCTTACCTACGAAACGAGGTATTCCAGCCGTAATCACGGCAGCTACTGCAGGTATATCACCATTGCGAATCGCATCAGTCGCATTATCTTTAGAGCCCCCAACGCATGCATCTAAAATAACCACATCAGCCTCTTTGCCAGGCTGCAAAAATCCACTATTAATACCATAGACAGTCGCATTATTGCCCGTGGCAGCAGCAATCGCCGACTCAACCGACATGTCCATGAGACTACAAAGATGTGTAATTGTATAGAGCATTCCTAAAGGCATAATTCCACTACCTGTAGGCGTATCCGTTGCAATCAAAAAGCGATCAAACTGATCTGCTTCCATCGCCAACTTAGCAATCAATAAAGCTGTTCTTAAATTACCCGCAGTACAAATTTGTAATGCAATCTGACTTTCATTCACGATCCGTGGAAAATCAGCATCTGGCATAGCTACTGGCCCACCATTCACATGAAATGAAACATGCGGTTGCATCTTGAGTAAATGATCAACCCATATACCCGATGATCCTGGTATGGATGATCCCCCTGTGTGAACTGTCGTAATCATGCCAGCAGCTTTTGCCCAAGCAACCATCGGCGCGTAATCATAAGGTGACTTAACAGCACCAAAGCCTGCTTTGGCTAACCAAATACCCTTTTTTGCCATTTCCTGAAAATCAGCTTCTGTCAATCCCGGCTCAAGAATGATTGATCCAGCAAAAACCTTCATACCACCAGGGCGGTAATCATCAAAGCAACGCTTTGCGGCCAACGCTAAAGCTTTCACGCCTTCTGGATCTTTAGGTCGACCTGGCACATGAACCTCTGATGCACTGATGCAAGTCGTTGTTCCACCATGAACATAACTTTCTAAAAAGCCAACTGTCTTTTGTCTTGGGGTGTAATCACCAAACGTATTGTGGACTTGAGAATCAATTAAACCAGGAATAGCTGTGGCACCAGCAGCATCAATCACGACATCCGCCGCCTCGATATCTTTTGCATCAACTTTACCAACAGCAACTAACTTGCCATCTGCCATGAGTATCGAATCACCCTCGACAATTGGACAGCGCCAATCACCTGAAATAATTTTTTTGATATTAACAATTGCAGTTTTCATAAATATTCTTCTTTCTTTTAGACTAAGCCATCTTGACCTTGGATCTTGTCCACGGCTAAACCACCTACTCTTGCATTAATTCTTCCCCGACTGGCTACGCAAAAAATAATGGCAACTTCATCTGGCATGGGACCATCATGCAAAGTTAAGGACATACCGTCGTAATGGGAACGCACATATAGTGCATCTTTGTGGGCTAATGGGACGTCAATCGATGTTCCAGGACCACCAACCTTCGTAAAGGATGAAATCCAGGCCTTACCGCCACCGATGGCTTCTCGAATCGGGTTGGCAAAAGTGGTCGTCAAAAGGGCATTCACAATTTCTTGCTCGCCAGCCACTCCAACAATTCCGGCCTTTCCATAACTTTGAATCGGATGATCACCCATGACTGATAAAAGTCTTTTTCCAATTTGCGCACCAAGTTGGGCACTTTCCTGAATCAATTCAGAAAGGTTCTCTTGATACTTTCCAGCATAGGGATTTTTCAATATAACAATCACTGCGGCTTTTACAAGCGGGTTAATAGGATGTTGAGGATCAATATGTTCTTCAACTTGAATGTCCCACTTACGGATTTCTAATTGCATAAAAGCTCTTTCTCTTTATTCAGAATCTATCTAAGGTTTTCTATAGCGTATAGAATATCCTTTCATTGTAAGACATCTATTTGATTTTTTTGAGGGAGTAACTAATTGCTAGGTCCAACGGTTCTATTTTCAGAAATGTCTCCTCCTGCAGAGCTAGAAGCAGAATTTAATAATTGGTACGATACAGAGCATATTCCTCTGAGGATGGCTGTTCCTGGATTTATTGCAGCACAGCGTTATAAAACTGAAGATGATCAACGTAACTACCTTGCAGTCTATGAAATGAGTTCTGCAAGCGATCTTAAATCCCCAGAGTATTTGGTTGTGAAGAACGAACCGAGTGAGCTCACTCAGAAAATGTTGGGCGCTGTTGCAGGATTTACACGCTACATTGGTGTCTGTCTTGGCGAGCAATGGCAAATTGGCCTTGAAAATCCTTTGAGCCATGCAGAATATTTATACGCTGTCTTTTTTACAGTTCCTGAGGAAGATCAACATGATTTTGACTCTTGGTATTCCGAAGATCATGTACCAACCTTGCTAGAAAGTTCAGACTGGTTAGGAACACGTCGCTTCAAGATTATCGATGGCGCCCCCCAATCCTTTAATCGCATGGCTTTGCATTATCTTAAAACAGCCGATGCGCTAGACTCACCTGCTCGTGCTAAAGCGCGAAAAACTCCTTGGCGCGATCGTTTAGCGATGAGGCCTTGGTTTAAAGGACACTACCTCGTCTTCAAAAATTATCGCCCCCGACAATTAGCCACCTCAAATTAAAGACTCCTATGCGCTCGATCGTAATTTTTTTATTGATTCTTTTCTCACCCCTGTCGCTTGGACAGTCTTGGCCCAATCGTCCCGTGAAAATTATTGTGCCATTTTCGGCGGGTGGAAATACCGATAGTATTGCCCGCATTACTGCTGATGAACTCACTAAAACTTTTGGGCAAACCTTCATTGTTGAAAATAAACCAGGAGCAAACGGAGCAATTGCTACTAATTTTGTCGCAAAATCAGCTCCTGATGGCTATACATTACTTTTAGCAGTTTTGCCGCAAATGGCAGTATTGCCAGCGATGACAAAAACCGCCTATGACCCGGTGAAAGACTTTCACCTCATCTCTATCATCGCGAGTAATGAATTCGCACTTGTCGTGGCAAATAATTTTCCAGCGAATAATTTAAAAGATTTCGTCTCGTATATCACTGCTCGCCCAAATACCATCCCTTACGCTTCTGCAGGGAGTGGCACCCTAAGCCACCTTACCACCGAGTTATTTAATACCCGTGCCAAATTAAATATGGTCCATGTACCCTATAAAGGGGGGGCTCCTGCGATTGCAGATGTCATGGGTGAACAAGTACCAATGTACTTTGCTAATTTAGCTGAAGCAAATCAACCCTTTAAAAGTAGTAAAGTAAAAGTGTTGGCCACTACCGGATTGAAACGTAGTGCGCTTTTCCCCCAAATTCCGACAATTGCTGAATCTGGTTACCCAGGGTTTCATACGTCTACTTGGAATGGTTTGGCAGCTCCAACTGGAACACCTCCTGAAATCATTGATAAAACGTATAAAGCGCTGAAAGCTTTAGCCCAAAGCCCAGAATTTATCAGTCGTATGCACACCTTAGGTGTCGATGTTGTTTGTAATTCTCCAGATGAATTTAATCAAGTTCTGAAGCAAGATCTAATCAAGTGGGCTGAGGCTGTAAAAATGACCGGAGCAACGGTTAACTAAGTTTTTTGACAATTTGATGAAGTTTCATGAATGATGGTTAAAATCAATCATGCTATTTTGAACTGCGATAAATCATCATCTATGGATTCACCCCTTCATATTGATACTCTTTTTGCCCAAATTACCGATACTCATTGGGAAGAGTTATTTGAATTAACAAAAGTCGTTTCCTTTACGCAAAAAAAAATAGCTCTGTTCAGTGGTGAAAAACTCAATCTGAGCGAAAAACGTCCTGCTCTTCATACCGCTCTCAGAAATCTATCTCAATCTCCAATTTTGGTAAATGATGTCGATGTTATGCCAATCATTACAAGTGTTTGGCGGCAAATAGAACGTTGTAGTCATGAATTAAATGATGTAACCGATATCATTCATATTGGCATTGGGGGCTCAGATTTTGGACCAAGACTGGTTTGCGATGCCTTGCATTTACAAGCAAATTCCCAGAAACCCGAAATACGAGTTCATTTTTTATCCAATGTTGATAGTGCAGATTTAGCAAGAATTTTAGAAAAAATCAATCCACAAAGTACCCGTTTGATCCTTGTTTCAAAAACCTTTACTACGGTTGAAACACTCCAAAATGCAAATGCAGTGATGCAATGGCTGACGTCGCAGGGTATTGAAACACCAGAACTCTCCAAAAGAATCTATGCGGTAACTGCTAAGCCTCAATTAGCCCAACAGTTCGGGGTGATGGAAAAAAATATTTTTCCTTTTTGGGACTGGGTCGGTGGTCGTTTTTCTGTCTGGTCCGCCGTTGGTTTACCGATCGCTCTTCAATTTGGTTTCAAAACCTTTCAAGATTTTTTAGCTGGTGCACATGCGATGGATCAACACTTTCTTGAGAGTGATAATCATGATAATCAGCCGTTGCAACTAGCCTTGGCACTTTATTTTCATCAAAAACATCATGGTGTGAAATCGCAAGCCATTATTCCTTACGCACAAGCACTTCAGCTCTTCCCCAATTGGCTCCAACAGTTGGAAATGGAAAGTAATGGAAAAACTGCGGGGCTGGATGGTAAACCAGTGCCATTTAGTGCCCCTGTCATTTTTGGCATTCCCGGCACCAATGCACAACACTCTTTTTTCCAAATGCTCCATCAAGGTCCTGAAATCATTCCAGTAGATTTCATTGCGGTTCGCGAACCAATGAGTAATATTAAAAATCATCAAGATCATCATGAGCAGTTGCTGGCGAACTGCTTAGCTCAATCCCAAGCTTTTGCTATAGGACAAGGAGATCCTGAGAACCTCAATCAATTCTATCCAGGTAAACGTCCAAACAATATTATTTGGCTACCCCGCTTAGATGCTTATCATTTAGGGGCCCTCATGGCCCTATACGAACATCGTACCTTTTGTCTAGGTTTGTTATATGGTATCAACTCGTTTGATCAACCAGGTGTGGAACTCGGTAAAAAATTAGCGTTCCCCATTCAATCCGCTATTCATGATCCAAAAAGCGATCTCTCTCTTCTGAACCCCATCACTGCTAGTCGTATCCAGTGGTTAAAAAAACCTTTTTTAAAAAAATGACTCTACCTATATCCTCTTCCATTTTTAAAGCCTATGATATTCGCGGCATTATTGATAAAACACTGAATGCCGATGTTGCTTTTTTAATTGGAAAATCTTTTGGTTCTTGTATGGTAGAGCAAGGTGAATCCATCATTGTGGTTGGTCGTGATGGTCGATTATCAGGGCCTGAATTAATGCAAGCACTGACTAAAGGACTCCTTAGTGTTGGAGTAAACGTGATTGATCTGGGCGTGGTGGCAACCCCCATGGTGTACTTTGGTACCCATCTCGAAATCCTTGGTCATCATGCACAATCAGGGATCATGATTACAGGTAGTCATAACCCCCCAGACTACAATGGCTTCAAAATGGTTCTCGGTGGTAAAGCCATTTATGGCGATCAAATCAAAGCTCTTTATGAACGCATCGTACAACAAAACTTTACTCCGGAAAAACCTGCTACACGTTCAGAATACGATATTTTCCCGAGCTACTTAGCACGTATTACCAGTGATATTCATTTAGCTAGGCCCATGAAAATTGCTGTGGATTGTGGCAATGGCGTGGGCGGTGCCTTTGCCGGTAAAATTTTCCGAGCATTAGGTTGTGAAGTAGAGGAAATGTTCTGCGATGTCGACGGTCATTTTCCAAATCATCACCCAGATCCAGCTCATGTTGAAAATTTACAAGATTTAATCGCTAATCTATCGTCATCGAATAATGAATTAGGCTTAGCTTTTGATGGTGATGCGGATCGCCTTGGGGTTGTGACAAAAGATGGTTCGGTGATCTTTCCAGATCGCCAAATGATGCTCTATGCAAAAGATGTTTTATCTCGTAACCCTGGGGCACAAATTATCTATGACGTGAAATGTACGCGTAACTTAGGTATTTGGATCAAAGCACATGGTGGAGATCCTTTAATGTGGAAAACAGGACACTCTCTTGTCAAAGCCAAATTAAAAGAAACTGGCGCTCCGCTCGCTGGCGAAATGAGCGGTCACATCTTCTTTAAGGATCGATGGTACGGTTTTGATGATGGACTGTATACAGCAGCTAGGCTTTTGGAAATTCTTTCTAAAGAAGAAAATCCGAATCAAACGCTCAATCAGTTACCTGATGCTATCTGTACTCCAGAACTTCAACTGGCTTGTGCTGAAGGAGAACCATTTACCATCTTGGATCATCTAAGAACTCATGCTCAATTCGAGGGAGCACAATCCATCAATACAATTGATGGTCTTCGCGTCGAATATGCGGATGGTTTTGGGCTTGCTCGTCCGTCTAACACAACACCAGTCGTCGTGATGCGATTTGAAGCAGATAGTCAAGAAGCAATAGAAAGAATCCAAAAAGCTTTTAAAGTTGCCCTCCTTGCTGCAAAACCAGAGGCAAACTTACCCTTTTAAACCCAAGTTCTACTTCTGGTGGGCTTTAATCTCTTTAATACGATTTTGAGGATCTACCAGAACGATTTTCGGAATAAAAATAGCGCTATCTTGGTCACTCATCAGTCCATAAGTACAAATAATTAATGGGTCTCCAAGATGTGCCTTACGCGCTGCCGCACCATTTAAAGCAATGGCTCCAGAACCACGAGGAGCTTTTATAATATAAGTGGAGAATCGCTCTCCATTGTTGATGTTATAAAGTTCAATTTGCTCAAACTCTCTCATTTGTGCCGCTTCTAAAAGATCCTCATCAATCCCACAAGATCCTTCGTAATTTAAATCTGCCTGAGTTACAGTAACGCGGTGTAACTTGGCTAAAAGCATCATTCGTTGCATGGTAATTCCTCCAGCATTGATTTTAACAGTGACTTAAGGGAACTAATAACCAGTTTATGAAAATAGTTATTGATTATCTAAAATAGTGTGCATGATCAATCCTACCCTCTTCAGTATGAATAGCCCTCTAAAAAGTTACGAATTCTTATTGCCGACTGTTAGCGGTCCTACATGCATTGCAAATGCTTGGGCGAAAATACCTACAGCATTAAATCATTTTGAGAAATCCGCCTATACAGAAAAAGTTCGAGCTCATCTTCAACAACGAGATGCCGTGATAGTGGCTCATTATTATGTTGATAGCGATATTCAGGACTTAGCCCTAGAAACTGGGGGCTGTGTGGCCGATTCCCTGGAGATGGCACGTTTCGGTCGTGATCATCCCGCCCAAGAACTCATCGTTGCGGGCGTACGTTTTATGGGAGAGACTGCAAAAATACTATCTCCTCAAAAACGCGTTTACATGCCTGATCTGGAAGCTAACTGTTCTCTTGATCTAGGTTGCCCTATAGCCGACTTCAATCAGCTTTGTGAAGCTCATCCCGAACGCACCATTGTCGTCTATGCCAATACAAGTGCTGCAGTAAAAGCCCGAGCCGATTGGATGGTGACCAGCTCTTGCGCATTAGCTATTGTTCATCAACTTCATCAAGAAGGTAAAAAAATTCTTTGGGCACCTGATCGTCACTTGGGACGCTATATTCAAGATCAAACTGGTGCCGATATGCTGCTATGGGATGGGGCTTGTATCGTACATGATGAATTTAAGGCTTTAGAACTTGATGCATTACGTAAAAAGCATCCATTCGCTCAAGTATTAGCTCATCCAGAATCTCCGGCAGATATTGTGGCGCTCGCTGATATGGTGGGCTCAACAGCCGCGATGATAAAAACAGTGACGCAAAGTAGTGCAAAGGAATTCATTATTGCTACTGATCAAGGTATTTTGCATCAAATGCGCCAATTAGCCCCGAATAAAGTTTTCATCCCAGCACCTACCTCTGGCCAGAGCGCAACGTGCAAAAGTTGTGCAAATTGTCCATGGATGGCAATGAATGGACTTGCAAATATATGCAATTGCTTAGAAAATCAGTCAGGTGAAATCTTTATTGAAGAGTCTATTCGATCAAAAGCGCATTTTTGTATTGATCGCATGTTAACATTTACTCAAAATCATTCTGAGTTATTAGCTCAAACACAACATGGTTTTGTTAAAAATATTGGCGCCGCATAAAACATGAACAAGGAAAAGTATGTTTGAAGCAAATGAAAGTCTGATCCAAGCCCTCGCACGCAATGTTGAAGATGCGCTAATGGAAGATATTGGGAAAGGTGATTGGACTGTTCAATTATTTCCACAAGATCAAGTTGTCCGCGCCCAAGTGGTGATTAAACAGGATGGTGCTTTGATTTGTGGTCAAGCCTGGTTCGAATTATGTATCACCTCCCTTGACCCTGATGCCAAAATCCATTGGCTATATGAAGAGGGGCAGATTCAAGTAAATCCTAAAGGATGCAAAATTTTAGATACTCGCAAAACGATTCCAGGCTTGCGTCAAGCTCAAAAATATGCGGTAGTGATTGGTGGCGGCTTTAATCATCGTATGGGTTTATGGGATGGTATTTTGATTAAAGAAAACCATATCATCGCAGCCGGTGGAATATCCAAGGCACTTACTAATGCTAGCGAACTTCACTCTGGAGTAATGATTCAAGTTGAAGTTGAAAATTTAACAGAATTCGAAGAAGCACTCCAAGCTGGCGCAAAACATATCCTAATAGATGATTTTTCGCTCGAAGATATGAAACGAGCTGTTGAAATCAATCAGGGTCGGGCTGAAATCGAAGTCTCAGGTGGTGTCGATCTAACAGTAGTGAGAGATATTGCCATGACAGGTGTTGATCGTATTTCTGTTGGAGGCCTCACCAAAGACGTTGTTGCTATCGATTTTTCTCTAAGGGTAATCGAGCGACTCAATTGATGCCCAGCAATTTGGTTTAAGTATCGTCGGGGAAGATTGCGCAAATATTGTTGCGTAATCTCGTATGTAGTGAAGTCCGCGACTCTCTTTACGATCCAGAGCACTAAGAACGATCAGCTCAGCACAGATCAATAAATTTCTGAACTCTATCCATTGTGGATCAATTGGTATTTTTGAAAATTGATGGAACTCTTTTTTGATCAGCTCAATACGGTTGTGGGCTCTCTCTAATTGGTGAGTTGTCCTGACAATACCAACGTCATGCCACATCAAAGTCTGCAAATCAGCTTTTTGAAGCGCAATCTTTAATTTTTCATCATCGTCAACCACATAATCACTCCAGAGTTTGACCTGAGCTTGAGACGCTTCAATCGGATATTCCAAGATTTTTTTAGCAGCCTGTTTGCCCATAACGACACACTCTAATAATGAATTACTCGCTAAACGATTGGCGCCATGAAGCCCTGTATAGGCCGACTCTCCAACTGAAAATAGATGCTGCACATCAGTTTGTCCATCAACGTTAGTTACTACCCCGCCACAGGTATAGTGTGCTGAGGGAACTACTGGAATAGCCTCTTTAGTCATATCAATACCGAAGGCTAAACAGCATTTCAAGATGGTTGGAAATCGCTCTTTTAAAACCTCTGCGCCAAGATGTGTTGCATCAAGAAGGACGTATTGAAGTCCGTACCTTTTCATTTCTTTATCAATCGCTCTAGTCACGATATCTCTTGGAGCGAGCTCAAGTCGTGGATCATGATCTCCCATAAACCGATGACCATTGGGCAACCTAAGATAAGCCCCTTCGCCTCGTAACGCTTCCGTAATTAAAAAACCGCTTTCTTGAGGATGATATAAAAACGTTGGATGAAACTGTATAAACTCCATATTCGCTACACGACAACCAGCTCGCCAAGCCATGGCAATTCCATCACCAGTTGAGCTATTCGGATTGGTTGAATGTTGATACACCTTACCAACACCGCCAGTAGCAATGACGACATCCTGAGCTGTGATAGAGATCACTTGATGATCTAAGATATTCAATGCATACACACCATAACATCGATTGTTCAATGCCGATGTTTGAAAATCTTGGCTGGCTTGCCCACAAAGGTGTTTATGCAGGATCAAATCGATGGCTACGCAATGTTCAAATATCTGAATATTGCAATGTTGCTTCGCTTTAGCTAATAAAACCTCTTGGATTGCTTTACCCGTTGAATCTTCAGCATGAATAACCCGTCGGTGCGTATGACCACCCTCCCTGGTTAAATGCAAACCCAGGGGACCCAAGGGATCTTGTGTAAATTTGACTCCTAGGTGAAGTAAGCATTGAATAGCCTGTTGTGATTTTTCTGAAATCAAACGAGCTACAGACTCTATAACGATTCCAGCACCAGCTTCAAGCGTATCCCTGACATGAGAGTCATAACTATCTTTTTGATCAAGAACACCAACAATACCTCCTTGAGCCCAAGCACTTGCAGACTCATTTAAATCCCCTTTTGACAAAAGGATAACTTTACGTTCGTTAGCAACTTCAAGCGCAACGGTAAGTCCAGCAAGGCCTGCACCGATGACAATAACATCAGCATGCCTTACTAAATGATTAGAAATAGGAGGGCTCAATAGAAATGAATAAAGATGATTAAATAATGATCGATTATAAAAAACATCAACAATAACTTACTTAAACATCGATGAATACCATAAGACGACAAGTGTCATTCGAGACTGAAGAATGGCAATCAGATAATACTTAGATATTCCCTTGCTGAGAGAATCTTGTCCATTGATTGATGAATGGTCTTTTAGTGCGCAGGCCTGACCTACCGTTTTCTACCAACAAACCCAACGAGACTCGACATACCAGCATGCCCATCTCCTTCGACAATTTCTTTTTCATACGTCTGAGAATCTAAAATTTCATAATTGGCAAAAGCGTTTTGGAGTAGTTCTTCGGTATAGAGGTTTTCAAGCACTCCTGGACCCCCGGTATTGTACTGAATCTGTTTTTCACCATACCCCTGAATAATCATTAGACCACCAGGTTTCAGTGTTAGATTCATTTTGGCAAATAACTCTTTACGATCTTCAGGATCAGCAAACTGAAAGAAAATCCCAACAACATAATCATAGGTGTTTTCTGACCATGTAAATGATTGCCAATCATTACAGTTGAAATGAACTTTTACCTTTTTATTTTGGGCCAACTGCTGTGCTTTTTTGATCGCCACCGGTGAAAAATCAAAGGTATCCACTTGCAATCCTTGCTGCGCCAACCAAATACTATTTCTGCCTTCACCATCTGCAATGGCTAATGCTCTGCCACCTATTAGGTATTTTTGCTGCTCTACCAAATAATGATTCGGCTCCTTACCAAACAAGTAATGCTCTACCGAAAATCGATCATTCCATCGCTCGAGAGATTTACTAAACTTTGCCATGATTAATCTTCTTCAATATTGACTTTGGATGGGAACTTATAGGATGCATAACGTACAACTAAATTTGCAAAAGCTAAAATTAATATCGTACCACCTAAAAACATGACTTCCATAGTAGCCTCGTGCCGAACGTTCACAATATCAATAATTAAACGTGTGACAGCAGTAATCGCTAAATAGATCAGAAAACGGACGGGCATGTGATTGGTCTTAAAATAAATTCCGACCATGGCGCCAATTTCTAAATAAATAATAGTAATAAGTCTTCAATCGAAGCATGTGATTTTTGAAACATCTCCTTCACGGCATAGCCAGCCGACCAAAAAGTCGCCAAACCAATGACAAATAAAGCAACGTGATGAAACGTAGCCACGGCAAAGTTACCTATTGGTATCAAAAATCGCTCTAATTGACGCTCGATATTATTTTTTTCTTGGGGTTCATTAGACATACAGACTCCTCGTTGACTTCAACAATAATTAATCAGGGGTAATGTGCGATTCACGTATTACTTTACCCCACATCGCGACTTCTTGGTGTAACTTGACAGATGAATCTTTAGGATTCATGTAATTGACAAATACACCTGCTGCGAGCATTCTTTCTTGGACATCAGGCTTTTGCAAAATCGTTTTTAGATCATCACTAATCCGCTGAACAACCGCAGGGGGAGTTCCCGAAGGTGCCATGACACCAAACATCGAGACGACATCAAAATTCGGAATTCCTAAAGCCTCAGAAATCGTCGGTACGTCGGCAATAGGCTTCAGACGGTTCGCTGTCGTTACCGCCAATGGTCGCAATTGTTTCGACTCAATAAACTGCTGACAGGCTGGCAAAGTCTCTGACATGCTTAATACTTGACCACCGACTAAATCAGTCATCGCAGGACCACTTCCTCGATAGGGGACATGTAAGATATCAATTTGGGTCATATTTTTTAGCATCTCCATGGCAAGTCGCTGAGGAGCTCCAGCTCCAGAAGAAGCAAAGGTAACTTTTCCAGGATTGGCTTTTGCATAACTAATAAACTCTTTTAAGTTATAAACCGGTAATTTTGGATTGACCACAATCACCATCGGTACTACTCCTACAATCGCAATGGGAACTAGATCTTTTTCAATATCATAACGAATCGTGGCTTTTTCTAAACTCGCATTAATCGCATGCGATGTCATCGCCCCCATCAATAAAGTGTAACCATCGTTAGGGGACTTCGCCACCATATCTGCACCAATATTGCCACTACTGCCACCACGATTATCCGCAACCACTTGCTGCCCTAAAGTTTTTGTTAACTCCATCGAAATAATACGGCCAATAATATCCGTAGCACCACCAGGTGGGAATGGGATAACAAACCGAATGGATTTATTCGGATAACTTTGCGCAGACAGATGCGAAGATATCAAGAGCAAACAACATACTGTTAGAATTTTTTTAAACATCATTATCTCCAAATATCGTTTTATTTACAGTAAAGCCTTACTGTTGATCTCCGCTTTAATCTCCTAAAGGGATCGGTGTCACTCGCGTTAATTCTGGCATCATAAAATCAAAATCACATCCTAAGTCTGCTTGCGTAACCGTATCTAAATATAATTTACGGTAACCGCTCTTCACGATCTCAATCGTCTTTGGTAATCGTTGTAAACGAGCTTGTATTTCATCATCAGATAACTCAATATGAATACTACGTTTTTCCACATCCAAAACAATCCAATCACCGTTTTGCACAATCGCCAGTGGTCCACCATCCGCAGCCTCTGGGGTAATATGCAAGACAATTGTGCCAAACGCTGTACCACTCATCCGCGCATCCGATATGCGCACCATGTCCTTGACACCTGCTTGAGCTAATTTTTTCGGGATCGGTAAATATCCTGCCTCTGGCATTCCTGGAGCTCCTTTAGGGCCGGCATTTTTCAACACGAGAATGTCTAGTGCCGTGACATCCAACTGCGGATCATCAATCCGCGTCGTCAAGTCCTCTAAAGATTCGAAAACCACAGCACGTCCACGATGTTGAAGTAAAGATAAAGTTGCAGAAGCATGCTTAATGACGGCTCCTCGAGGTGCTAAATTACCACGCAAATAGGCTAAACCCCCAACAGGATATACAGGATTTTTGGCCGAACGAACCACTCGATGTACTTCTTTGACTGGAGCATGATTAATTTCTTCCCCAAGTGTCTTACCGGAGACAGTTAAGCAATCTAAATGTAAGAATGGTTTGAGCTCCTGCAAGATCGCCATCAAACCGCCATCTTCATACAAATGCTCCATATAAAAATCACCACTAGGCTTTAAATCGACTAACACCGGAATCTTTTTACCTAATTGATCAAACTTTTCAAGATCAAGACGTATCCCCAACTTGGCAGCAATCGCCGTAAAATGAATAATGGCATTGGTTGATCCACCAATGGCATGTAAAACAATGAGAGCATTGGTGATGGCCTCAGGAGTCATAATTTGTTGAGGCGTGATGGGTTGGCGCGCTAACTCAACAATCCTTCTACCCACATCTTCCGAATGTCTGTAACGCTCTGCATAGACCGCTGGTATCGCTGCAGCACCTGGCAAACTCATACCCATCGCTTCAACCATGAGCGCAATCGTACTAGCAGTACCCATGACCATACAGGTACCCGTAGTGGGTGCAAGTTTTTCATTCACATCATTTATTTCTTGCTGATCAATCTCACCAGCCCTAAATTTACCCCAGAATCTTCGACAATCAGTGCAAGCACCCAAGCGTTCGCCCTTATGCTCTCCAGTAAGCATTGGTCCTGTGGGTATGACAATCACCGGAATATCTAGTGCAGCTGCTGCCATGAGTTGTGCCGGAATCGTTTTATCACAACCACCGATCAACACGACGGCGTCCATCGGCTGAGCCCGCATCATTTCTTCGGTATCAATCGCCATCAAATTTCGTAAATACATACTCGTAGGATAAGAAAACGATTCATGGACGGAAATGGTTGGAAAACTCAATGGCATACCACCAGCTTGCATCACGCCGCGCTCAACCGCTCGAATAATTTGCGGGACATTACCATGGCAGGGATTGAAATCACTATAAGTGTTGGTAATCCCAATGATCGGTCGATCTAATGCCTGATCACCGTAACCCATAGCTTTAATAAATGCTTTTCGTAAAAACAAAGAAAAATTTAGGTCACCATAACTCGTGAGCCCTTTCTTCATGCCTTTAGGCTTACCTTGCTCGCTCATAACTCTATAGACCTAACATCGTAAAGTGAATTTTCTCTAGATCGGCGATTAATGCAGTTTGCTGCTCTGGCTTTAAATCAACTAAAGGAGGGAGAACATGCGCCCAATGAGCATCTTTAGAGAAATGTGCGACAGCAGATTTCATGGCCGGAATCATTGGATACTTTGCAAAGGTAGAACGAACAACATCGAGTTGCGCTTGTCGCTCATCAGCATTAGCAGCTTGCCAATCAGCGGCCAAATCAGAGATGGCTTTGGGGTTGACGTTCGCCGTTGCAGAAATACAGCCCACACCACCGGCCCTCAAAGTTCTCATCAGAAAAGTTTCACTTCCCGCATAGACCTGAAAACCTCCTACAGATAAAGCTTTAATCACTGACTCGGTATAGGACCAATCACCCGAACTATCTTTGATACCGACAACAGTATCAGGAAAGTCTTTAACCAAGCGTTGGAGTAAAGAAACACTCAGCGAAATCTTCGTTACGGGAGGAATATTGTAGACATAAATCTTTAATCGGCTATCCGCCACTTTTTCGATAACCTTGGCATAAAAACCATAAAGACCATCATCGCTGACATCCTTATAATAAAAAGGAGACAACATTAATACACCAGAGCATCCTGCGTCAACAGCTGCTTTGGACATGGTCACAGTTTCATCGATCGAGCAAGCACCGGTTCCGGGCATCATATGCTGAGGCTTTAAACCACCTGTAATCAGTTTTTCTAGGGTACGCATCTTTTGCACAGCTGAAAATGAGTTTGCTTCAGAATTTGTGCCAAAAATGGCTTGGCCAACGCCATTTTGATCTAACCACTGACATTGCTTTAATAATCGAGAAGCATCGGGACCACCATCAGTATGAATAGGGGTCAAAACAGGCGAAAATACTGCAGGAATGTGATATTTACTATAGTTCATAGGTCTCTTTTTCTCAAATGAAGGAATTTATAAGTTAGGATAGCAGAAGCACAGTAATTTCTAAAAAAAATAGCGTAAGATTCATATCTCGGAGAAGTGGCAGAGTGGTCGAATGTACCTGACTCGAAATCAGGCGTACCGCAAGGTACCGAGGGTTCGAATCCCTCCTTCTCCGCCAACATGTCAACAAGTTATTCGCTTAAATAACTAGCCTAGTTGTTTTTCCGGCTCTTCACCATAATCGGGGGATGAGCATTTATCAAACACGATTAATTACTCCATTCCA
>CAIPQU010000107.1 GCA_903867305.1 uncultured beta proteobacterium | reverse complement strand
GTCTAGAACCAGAGTGACCGAATCCTGATTGACGGATTGAATCTATGGAAAGTGACTAAACACGCTCGGCACAAGGTCTAAGCACCATCAAATACTTTAAAAGAAAATGCCCCGCAGAAGCGAGGCATTATTTGATTTTGGTGGCCCGGGGCGGAATCGAACCACCGACACAAGGATTTTCAATCCTCTGCTCTACCGACTGAGCTACCAGGCCGCAAAAACAATGATTATATCCTATCAGAGCTGTTTATACTAATTTTCGTTGTACTTTAGATGTTAATACCGCTAAAGGGCTACTTTGCGAATCATATAACGCTTTTAATGGCAAGTTATAGGTTTGCTCCATCATATATTGTCCACTCATTGCGGCATGAGAAGTTTGATCTGAGAAACAAACCCAAACATCCCCTGGCATAAATTCAAACTGTATTTGAGGAGAGTTTTTTTGATAATTTAAATCTGATTTCATTGCGTCGTGAATCTGTAACATCATATGATCATACTCACTTCTAAAGCTCTTCGTTAACCCAACAACATTTAAAAACTTAGCTTGAGATTTGGAATATGGTTTAATTTTAGGTATAAATTGTTCAGCAATACTTTCAAAAGACTCGCCCACACGCCAAACTCGTGGCTGGTTATTTGAATTAATATTCATAAATACTCGCAAAATACGCTCGCCATAATTTGGTCGGGTCGCAAAAGCATCAACATGCAATCGGCGATCATCTGCGCGCCAGGATTGTTTTCTATGCGAAATATTTAAAGGTCTAAAACTTGTTGGCGATACCTTTAAGTATTCTGCATATTTAGGAACAAGTGAATGAACTAATACTTGTGATAAATTTCTGAATCGAAAAATCAACTCTTTTAAAGTTATAAGTGTGGTTGCATCACCTATAGCGCCTTTTAATAAACCATCCGAACCTAAACTAATATTTCTGGATTTTGGATTTTGTATGCTCTCCCTAAATAAGCTTGTTTCATTTTCATTAATCTCAAAGGGTAAGTTTTTAAAATGCAAAACTTTACCACTCTCTAAAGCGGCAATCCATTCGAGTTGCTGACGGTCAATAGCCCAGTTCGAATTCGTAATAGAAATGATCGAAGATCTCATGAGCAAACGTTGTTCTTTTTAAGTACTACTTGTACCAATTTTTCTAACATCAATACCCAACGCCTTTAATTTTCTGTATAAATGGGTACGCTCTAATCCAGTATGTTCAGAAACTCTCGTCATACTCCCACCCGTTAGTTTTAAATGATGTTCGAAATAAGCTTTCTCAAAAATATCTCTAGCTTCACGCAATGGTAAGCTAAAGTGCCCTGGTGCTAACTCCTTGACTTCACTAGAGGAAGACGCCTGGCCACTATCGACTCCAGACTCAGGAGCTTTATTAGCAAAATTAAATGAATTTGATGTCGCCGTCGTATATTCACGGACCAAGCTACTAGAAGCCTCTAGAGGATCTTTTGGAGAGACTCGCTCCAAAGCTTGGCTAACCGTTTTTAGGAGCTTTTGTAACGCAATTGGCTTTTCTAAAAAATTGCAGGCGCCGATTCGAGTTGCTTCTACAGCAGTATCGATAGTTGCATGACCTGACATCATAATGACAGGCATCGTCAATTTATTATCTTTGGACCACTCTTTCAGAAGAGTAACGCCATCGGTATCTGGCATCCAAATGTCTAAAAGAACCAAATCTGGTTGTAATTGATCACGAACCGTTCTTGCCTGTTGAGCATTCTCCGCAGAATATACGACATGACCCTCATCGCTCAAAATTTCATTAAGCAACTCGCGAATTCCCATCTCGTCATCTACTACTAAAATATTTGCCATACTTTATTATCCTATTCACTAATTTTAATATCTCTTTTTTATTGCTTACTTTTTATGCTAATCGTTCAAATAAAATCGAAATTCTTGCTCCTCGAATGACCTTATCTCTCATCCGATTCTTTAACTCAATTCTTGCACCATGCTCATCAATGATTTTTTTGACAACTGCCAACCCTAAACCTGTTCCCTTTGTTTTAGATGTCACATACGGCTCAAAGGCTCTACTTAAAATTCTTGGCGAAAACCCGGGCCCATTATCCGCCACAGATAACCGAACTAATTTTTCGGTTTGATTGGCCAATCCGACATAATTAACTAGCTCTGTACGAATTTGTATTTCAGGCTCCGAATGTACTTCTGTCGCAGCATCGATGGAGTTTTGCAAAATATTATGTATTACTTGGCGAAGTTGTGTGGCATCGCCCAAAATATCTGGGGCATTTTGATCCAAAATTAACTCAATTTGAGTTCCTTCATAAAGCCCTAAGATTTCTAAAATTAATTGATTTAAGTTGATACCCTGCATTTTTAAAGACGGTTTTTTACCAAAATCTCTAAAGTTATTCACCATCGTTTTCATGGCCTGAACTTGACTAATAATCGTATTCGTTGCTTTTAATACAATCTCCTCTTGTTCGATCGGTAGCTTACCTGTTAATTTTTGAAAAATTCTTTCTGCGGATAACTGTATCGGC
Organism: uncultured beta proteobacterium; assembly: GCA_903867305.1. Classification (GTDB taxonomy): domain Bacteria; phylum Pseudomonadota; class Gammaproteobacteria; order Burkholderiales; family Burkholderiaceae; genus Polynucleobacter. The sequence continues at coordinate 73,311 of CAIPQU010000107.1, read as the reverse complement.
GTCAATGGGTTCTTAATCTCATGTGCTAAGCGTTGAGCAACCTCTCCCCAAGCAATAGATCTTTGAGCAACAATCACTTCGGTAATATCATCAAAAACAATAATATATTGTTTGCCTTGTAGCTCTGTACCTCGTGCTAACAATATTGGCGACACATTTTCCTGATTTTGTAAGTCATCATATAAATGTATTTGTCGCTGCCATGACTTTTCATTTGTTCCTACATTTTTAATTTCTAAAATATTAGTAAGGTCATCAGCACCTACAGAAACTTGGTTGGCTGTAAAAGAGTCTTTAATCGTTTTTTCAAAATGTAGCAATTCCGGATAAAAACTTAGGGGCTTGCCAATCAGTTGAGTGATATCTTTTTCTAAAATTCTTTTTGCACCTTCGTTTGCAATTAGTAAACGATAACTCGCATCAAAAACACACACACCTGCAGTTAAATTCGCCAAGACTGATTCGGAAAAATCTTTTGACTCTTGTAGTGATTTTCTTGCATCAGACAATTGCTTCGTCATATTATTAAACTGTCTTGTCAACATACCTAGTTCATCCGGTGTCTCCATTTGTGGTTTTGGAGATAGGTCTCCTTGAGCTACAGCTTGCGTTCCTCTTAATAACATTAATAATGGTCTAGCTAATTGCCTTCCCAATATCAAAGCGAGAATGATGGCAATAAATAGTGCCAAAAACATCGTTAATGTTAAAGAGCCAATGTACATTTTCTTCAAGCCAAGACGACTTAAAGACTTTTCTTGATAATCACTATAGGCTTTTTGAACTAATTTTGCATTTTCTACCAAGCTTGGCGTTAATAATTTTTCTAAGCGTAAAATTTTCTGATTTGGCAACAAGTACAAAGCATTTAATTGGTAGATCTCAGCGTTGGGTGTCCCTACATCATTGATTAAAGAAGTTTTACCATTTTTATTTAACTCTGCAAATGTCTCTATATTAATTACGGTATCAATAATTTCGTGATGTCCACAATTAACGCTAAAAAACTCATGATTCAATTGATTTATAATCGATATTTGATCTGCATCTATCTTATTGCAAAGACTTTGTAGCTCTGAATTTCTTTGAATCGTTGTCATTGAGTAATTGGAGCGCAACCGCTCCCCAGACTCTAAAAACTCTCTTTGCGAAATCTCAAATGTTGAACGACCCAGTTCAAGCCCAGCCTCAAGAGCTGACTCAATATTGACGTCAAACCAACTTTCAATACTTCGCCCCACAAACTGCAGTGATACAGAATATAAAATGGCGCCTGGCAAAACACCCACCAATCCAAAAATCATCGCAAGTTTTACAATGAGTTTCGTGCCGAAGTAACCTTGTCGCAGACGCAATGTTAAGTTAATAACAAGTCCGACGATAACCAATAACAGTAAAATCCCAACCACAACATTAACGGTATAAAGCCAAACAAAATATTGGCTTAAAAATTGGGCATCGGCACTAATTGCCGTTAATAAACCCAGTAGCAATAATGCCAATACTGATACTAACGTGATAAAAGCTACCAACTCTTTTTTGATGCCATAACGCCCAGTCATCATTTTGTCGGAAAAGTTCGCAATAGGTTCGTTCATTACTTGCCTATAAGACGATATTTGGGGGTAATCTCAAACTTATACCAGTCGCTAGAGAGATTCCACTCTCTCGAGTTTAGAGCATTAATCTGAAATGGCTTAGGAAGCTGACTCAAGTCTAGTCGCATTCTTATAGCGCCTTCATAGGTGCGGCCATTTTCTAAAGCCGCCAATTCCGCAACTTGCCATCCCGCAATTGCTCCAACCTGAATCAGCGCCTCTTCAATCGTATTTGCAGATAAGGTTAATGCGCCAACGTTAATACGATATACCTGTGTTAAAGGTTGGTAGGATAACTTGATATTTTTTACGGCAGAAATTGGTTTTTCCTCAAACCAATACCAACGGCCTCTAGTTATATTGAACTCAGTAACAAAATGAAAGGTAATTCCTTTCCTTACCGCTTCACTTAAGTCATTTGAGATATCGACTAGATAAGATGCGTTGACTGTCCAACCTTGCTCAATAGGCTCGAATTGAATTTGCCTTAATTTAATTCCTTCAGCAAAAGCAAAAGTTGAGACGGTGCTTGCCCAAAGCAAAAAGCACCAGAGTGTCAATTTTTTAAAAAAACTCATTTTTTCTTTTGCAAGATTCCATAAAAAAAGCCGTCATGCCAATCATTCGGCAATAATTGACCAGCACAATCTAATCGTAATACATCTTTTAAGTTATTTAAAAACCATACACATTGATTTTCGCCCTCTTGAGGCAAGATCGAACATGTGACATACAACATCTTGCCGCCGGGCTTTAATAATTGCCAAAGCTCTGATACCATTTTACGTTGCAACTCCTGTAACTCAGGAATATCACTGCCACGTCTTAAATACAAGATATCTGGATGGCGACGAATGATGCCTGTTGCAGAACAGGGCACATCTGCCAAGATGGCGTCATACTTTTTTCCCTGCGACCACGTTGATGAATTACAAGCATCTCCAAGTATTAAATTAGCCTTTAACTGCAGGCGCTTTAAATTTTCTTCTACTCGTTTCATTCTTTCTGGACTGATTTCTAAAACATCCAACTGTATATCAGCCGCTTCTAACAAGTGACAAGCTTTTCCTCCAGGTGCTGCACAAGCATCAAGGATTACATCAGAATTTTTTGGCTCCAATAATTGTGCTGCCATTTGCGCACCCAAATCTTGAATACTGACATCGCCATCCATAAATCCTGGTAGTTTATTGACAGGAGTTGAGTTTTTTAATGCTATCGCATATGGCGCTTGTTTTTGCCACTCTAATGGAATCTCTAAAATTTCGATATTATCTTGCTGCAACCTTTTTAAATACCCCTCTAAAGTTCCTCTTCGTGCATTCACCCTTAAAAACATCTTCGCTGGCTTTAAATACGTTTCTAATATTGGCTTAAAATTTTGTGGGTATGATTTTTTAAGATTTTTTACCCACCAAGAGGGATATTGAGCATTTTCCACATCAATGAGTAAGGCATTTGGATTTTCGATAATCCTCCTTAAAACTGCATTAATCAGGCCCTTAGCATGTCTTGTACGAATTGACTTTTGTGCAGCCTTTACCGTTTCGTTGACTAATGTATGAGCCGGATATTGATTCATTGAGTCACTAAATAGAGTGCTTATAGCAATCAACAAGAGGTCTTCTACTTCTGGATCTATCGCTTTGCTTAAAAACAGCTTTAAAGCTTCAGTAGTTTTGGGCTTATACCTTAAAGCTTCGAAACTTAAACTCTGTGCAGCAGATCGATTTTCAGAAGGCGCGTTTGCCAAAGCCTCGGTCAAAGAAGAGCCCTCCCTGACTTGATCAAGAAAGTTCGCTGCAAGAAGTATCGACTCACAAAGATTACTTCCTGTTCCCTGTTTTACAACTTGGGCTTGTTGATGGGTGGCTTGATTTTCTTTTGGCACTATGAGGGATATGTTCCTGTCTGAGACATTTGGACTAATTTATTTACACGCTCTTGCGTTGCAGGGTGTGTGGAAAATAAGCTCTGCAAGCCAGCGGAAGATAAGGGATTCATAATCATCATTTGAGCGACTGCAGGATGGGTTTGAACACGATCAAATGATATGCCCTTTAAAGAGCTCTCAATTTTTTTCAACGCAGACGCTAATGCTATAGGATCTCCCGATATTTCTGCTCCCACGCGATCAGCTTCGTATTCTCTAGCTCTTGATATAGTCATCTGTATTAAGCTGGCGGCAAATGGGGCTAGTAATGCTAGGATCAAGCCACTCGCATGACCCTCCTGCCGATTTCTATTGCCAGCAAACATCGCAAAATTTGCAAGACTTGAAATAGCTCCAGCCATTGTAGCCGCGATGGTTGACAACAAAATATCTCGGTTTTTTACATGTGCTAACTCGTGTCCCATGACCGCTCGTAGTTCCTGTTGATTAAGGATCTTCAAAATTCCAGTTGTTGCTGCAACGGCAGCATTTTCTGGGTTTCTTCCCGTAGCAAAGGCATTTGGGGCATCTTCTTCAATGAGATAAACTTTCGGCATGGGCAATTCAGCCTTTTGTGAAAGCTCCTGAATCATATTGAAATACGCCGGAAAACTTTGCTCATCCACTTGTCTGGCGCCAAACATCTTTAAAACCATCTTGTCAGAATTCCAATAACTAAAAAAATTCATTCCGACAGCCATTAAAAAGGCAAGCATCATCCCCTCTGGGCCGCCCAACATGCCACCCAAGTAAACAAAAAGAGCGGTAATTGCGGCCATTAATATGACTGTTTTAGTCATATTAAACATCTTCACTCCTCCTTATTCCGCTGAATATCCTTACTACAGTTTTAAACATTTTTGTCATACAAAGACATCTCCAATCTTCAACTGCACACTCTTTGCAAACTGACTTGCCATCATTCTTTTTGCACCAGCTTTTTGAACTTCTAATAATCTAACAACGCCAGACTTTCCAGAAACGCAAATGCCTAAATCATCGATGTTTAAAACTGTTCCTGGTTGATGGCTGGGTGAATCTTTCCATAATTGAGAGATATTTTCTGATAACCATACCTTGATGACAGTTTCATCAAGGGTTGTACTAGCGCCAAGAGAGGGGTTCAGGGCTCTTATCTGTCGATCAATCCATATTGCGTCCACATCCCAATGAATCTTAGCTTCGTCTTTTTTAATTTTTTCTGCATAAATAACTCCATTGGCAGGTTGGGGCATCGTTTCCACGTTGATGCCGTTTGCCACTTTATTGAGTACCTCTATTAAGATGCGAGCACCCTGAACAGCTAATCGATCGTGTAGTGTGCCCGTTGTATCTAGGCTTTGGATTGGCATCGTTTCCATAGCAATCATGGGGCCCGTGTCTAACCCTTCTGCCATTTTCATAATCGTAGTACCAGTCATCTCATCGCCTGACCAAATAGCACGGTGAATCGGAGCGGCGCCCCTCCACCTCGGTAAGAGTGAAGCATGTACATTAATACAGCCTAGATAATTTTTTTCTTCAGCTCTATCTAATAGCCATTTAGGTAACAAAAGTCCATATGCTGCAACAATCATCAGGTCAAAATCTAATTGCTCGAATTGATGTTTTGCCTGTAAAGCCTCATCCGGGTATTTACCATCTAGCTTTAAAGAGCTGGGCTGAAAAACGGGTATTTTATGTAATATAGCTTGTTGTTTTACAAGACTGGGTAAAACCTTAAGACCCCGACCCGAGGGTCGATCAGGTTGTGTAAATACTGCAACTACCTGATGATTTGTTTTTAAAATGGCATCAAGGATGATTGCGGCAAATTCTGGAGTGCCAGCAAATACTATTTTTAAAGAGTTCATGGCAGAGGATAAGGTAAGATTGCCCACTGTATTTTCAGGGGTGGCGCGCCCTCTTTAGAGGTCCAAGGTATTGACTCAACTCCTTTGACATTGGCTTGGTCAAACATCGCCTGAACTCTTGAAGTTGGTGGGTGTCCTGCACGCCACCAGACACCTTTAGGTTGTGGTTCTCCATCAATTAGTATTAGAGCCGTTTTTTGCTGATCTTCAGTCTTCAACCAAGGTGAGGATAAATCTTCTCCATCGATCCAAGGTTTTATATTTCTTCCTCGCGTAATGGGGTCATGAATAATGATGTTTCCAATAATCCAGGTATCTCCAACGATCAATTGTATTGGTTCACCGTTTGTTAATTCTGGATGCTCTTGCCAACGCTGTTGAATCACGCTCGCCAATGCTTTACTTGGAAAATTAGCCCGGCCCTGATAGCCAAAATAATTAGCCAATGGCCCAGTAACCAAACCAAATCCCAAGCCAATAACGACATGCAAAGTAATCGTTTGCTGAGTGAGGGCTGGCAGGCTTAATTGGTCATTAGCAAATATCCAACTTATAAAACCAACCATTATAAAGAAAGTGACCGCCCACTTAGCCTCTATTTTTTGATCAAAGAGAATACCAATCAACATCGCAAGAACTGTCGGACCAATCGCTAATACCCAAAGAAATACTTGGTCAGCATTCAAGATAGTTAACCACCATGAGCGCGTAGACGGTCCACTTTTTCGGTCAATTGATCGAGTTTTACAAAGCTGATAGGTTAGGCCAATAATTAATAAACAAGGCAATACTCGGATCATTTGTGTGAATAAAAACTCATAACCAACTTGCCAGACTCTTTGAAAAAAACTGGCTGAGGTACTCATCGCATGACTAACGTAATAAATAGGCCCTTGACCAATGATGGTTTGCCCATACAGCCAATATAAATGAGGAGTCGTAATGAACAAAAAGGCACAGCCTGCTAGCAAAATACCTGTCCACGCTTTGTGAAATCTCCAACGCCCTGATATCAAAAAATGGATGATCAATACAGCAGCCTGTATAACTACACTGTATTTTGAGATAAAAGCTAGTCCTGTAAAAACCCCTAAACTGAGCCAAGATAACCAATAATTAAGAATCTTTTTATCAATTTCTCGCTCGAATTCCCAAGTCCTATAATAAAAATAGAACATTGCAGCAATTGACCACAACTGCGCCGCATTATGATTAAAGTCTCCTCCACGAATGCTATAGTAAATTAATGGTGAGGTCGTCAATACTGCCAACATTCCTAAAGAGCTAGGGTTTGAATGTCCAGCATTTTTGGCAATCCGACAATACAAGTAGTATGAAATCACTTGGGCTAAACCAACACAAGTTAAACCAAGGGCAATCGGTAACCACATCGCCTTTCCAAAAAGCAAGGTTAATGGGTAAATGATCCAGCTAGGTAAAGGCGGGTGTTTTTGATAGCCCCACTCAAAACTATTTGCCCAAACAAGCTCTTCCATATTGTCCCACTCAGGGGCCTGTCGAAAAACCACAAAGACACAAAACCAAATCAACGCAATAATGAAACAAACTTGCCAGATGGACAAATGTTTTTTAAGGGGAAGTGCTAAAGGTTTTGTTATCAAAAAGGCGTCTTTAATATGTGATTATTTATGTTTACATTATAAAATTACAGGTAAACTTTAGATATGACTATACAAGCTACACGGCCGAAAGACTTTAGTTTAACGATTGTTGTCCCAGCATACAACGAATCCTCAAATCTTACACATTTTGTAGGTGCTCTTCAGCTTGTTCTTGAAACACTTACGCCACGGTATGAAATCCTCATCATTAATGATGGAAGTCAAGATAATACGGCTGAAGTTGCGGCGAAGTTGTCTCATCAATCTGGTGTGCGGTATCTTGAATTTTCTAGAAATTTTGGTAAAGAAGCTGCGCTTTCTTGCGGTCTAGACTACGCTAGAGGTGATGCGGTTCTTCTGATTGATGCCGATTTTCAGCACCCCCTTGAAAAGCTACATGAAATGTGCACTTTGTGGCAAGGTGGTTACGATATGGTTTATGGCGTTATCAGCGATCGTCATCATGAAGCTTTTTTAAAGCGCATGGGTACGCGGTTTTTTTATTCCGTGATGAGCGCTGGGGCTGACGTTCCAATTCCAGAAAATGCAGGCGACTTTCGCTGGTTAGATCGAAAAGTTGTTGACGCTCTTTGCGCCCTGCCTGAAAGAAATCGATTTATGAAAGGTCTATATGCATGGGTAGGATTTAAATCCATTGCAATCCCATTTATTCCGGCGGACCGTTTAAGCGGCACTTCCAGTTTTCGCCTCAGTAACCTCATCAAATTAGGCCTATCCGGATTAACATCTTTCAGCACTCTACCATTGCGTGTATGGGCTTTTATTGGAGCGGTTATCTCTTTTTTAGCGATTGCCTATGGTATTTTTGTTGCGGTTGATACCCTTGTAAATGGTAATCCAACGAATGGTTGGCCAACTATTACTGTTGCACTCATGTTGTTTTCCGGCGTGCAGCTTTTATCAATTGGTATTCTGGGTGAGTATATTGGCCGTATTTTTACCGAAGTAAAACAACGACCTTTGTATCTTGTATCTAAAGACCATGACAACAGCAAGCTTCATCGATAGACTGCCCAGACCATTAAAGTTTGCTATGGTTGGTGCCATTGCGGCCACCGTACATTTTAGTGTGGTCTTGCTTCTTGTAGACACACTCGATCTAAAACCTCTTATAGCGAATATCTTCGCTTTTTTGATTGCCTTTTGCGTTAGTTTTTCAGGGCAAAAGTTGTTTACCTTTGCGGATCGTCAAAAATCGCTACGAGACTCGTTAGGTCCTTATTTTTTGATTTCTTTGATAAGTTTTGGGTGTAACGAACTACTGTTTGCTATCGCCTTATACCTATTTCATGTGCCTTATCAGTTTGCACTTTTAATGGTCTTACTGATTGTTGCTATAGGTACTTATTTAGGTAGTAAATATTGGGCCTTTTCTACTTCTTAATATGACTATTTATCTTTGTGCAGATGATATTGGGCAAGATCCGGCAATTAATGAAGGGTGTTTAGAGTTATTTGATTTGGGACGCTTAAATCAAGTAAGTGTTTTATCATTAGCCCCGCATTTGCGATCTCACCAACAAGCCTTATTGCAGGCGCATAAAAATGGTCTACAAATGGGCCTACACTTTAATTTAACACTACCATTTCCGAATGCGGTGATGGTTGAGCCTTTAAGGCGGCTGATCTATTTAAGTCAATTGAGACTTCTGAATAAAAAATTAGTTCGCGATTCTTTTGTACAACAAATTAATACTTTTTTAGATCTCTTTGGTGTTTTACCTGACTTTATCGATGGTCACCAACACGTTCATCAGTTTCCTCAAATTCGTGATGTTCTTTTAGAGTGTCTAGCTGATTTTTATAATAATCTATCTACGGTATTGGTAAGAAGCACGGTCTTGCCGGCTCATCATGCTAATCTGCCTTATCCTTTAAAGTGTCATTTGCTCAATTTACTTGGTGGAAATCATTTTTTAAAAGAGTTAAAACAACATTTAATCCCTCATAACCATGGTTTCTTAGGTGTTTATGATTTTCAGGCGCCCACCATTGCCGACTACCAATTACTCATGCAGCGCTGGTTAGTCTTGGCGAATGATCAATCCATGATTATGTGTCATCCCGCAGCTCAAGCCGTCAAAAACGATGCCATTGGATTACAAAGGCCGGTTGAGTTCGACTATCTTAAGTCAGATATGTTTCTAGATGATTTACATCTAGCAAATAAAGTTATTGAACGAAAGCTTTAGCTGAATTACTCCCCGCCTTAAGGGACGGGGACTCTAACTTCACTGTGAATTGCTCAACCATAAATTCGTGAAGTGATTTATTTAAGCATGGCTCGAAAATTCATCCCCCACCTAAAAAAAGGAATTTTCTTTTCTGCTTACGTTGATAAATCTAAGGTCGCTCCCTTTTTTTCATTTTATTTTTAATACGCGCTCTCTTTAGCGGGGAAAGATATTCAACAAAAACCTTACCAATCAGGTGATCCATCTCATGCTGAATACAAACCGACATCAAACCTTCGGCCTCCATCTCAAAAAAGTCTCCTTTGACATTTTGAGCCTTGACCACAATTTTATCTGGACGAACCACTTCATCAAAAAAGTCTGGGACGGATAAACAACCCTCTCTCCAACTTTTATTTTCTTCGCTTTGCCAAATCACTTTCGGGTTAACTAACACCAAAAGCTCATCTCGCGTATCTGAAGTATCTATGACGATGATTTTTTCATGTGCGTCTACTTGAGTCGCGGCTAAACCCACGCCGGGGGCCTCGTACATTGTCTGGGCCATATTTTTTACTAGCTCATCAAGACGCTCATCAAAAACATCTACCGTTTTTGCAATTTTGTGTAACCGTGGGTCTGGATAACAAAGGATTTCTAATAAAGCCATGAGTAAATTTTATCTTTTTTGACGTTAATTAATTTTAAACCAAGTTACCTTAGTCGTTTTTCTTCCAATCTACACCGGATGTGTCTAGGGCTTAGCCATATTATTTATATTATAATCAATAGCTTATCTTGTTTTTATCGAAAAACCCCGCTTTTACATATTAAATTTCCACACGAAATTGATTTCTTCGGGTAATAATAAAAAAAGGAATTTATGAATAAGGTAAAAAAGTGCCAAAAAAAATAGCCATTACAAAAGAGACTTCTGGAGGCTCTAAAACTCTCATCATTGCAGAAAAACCCTCCGTCGCTGCTGATATCGCTCGAGCTTTAGGTGGTTTTACAAAACATGATGACTTTTTTGAGCGCGATGACTTAATTGTTTCATCTGCAGTAGGCCATTTACTTGAAATTGCAGCGCCTGAAGAGTTTGAGGTTAAACGCGGGAAGTGGTCTTTTACTAATTTACCAGTAATTCCACCGCGCTTTGAATTAAGACCAATTATTAAAACAGAAAGTCGACTAAAGTTATTACAGAAGTTGATTAAACGAAAAGATGTTTCTAAATTGGTGAATGCCTGCGATGCGGGTCGAGAAGGCGAGTTAATTTTTCGTTTAATTGCACAACAAACCAAGGCCACTCAGCCGATTGAGCGCCTTTGGCTTCAATCAATGACACCAAACTCGATACGCGATGGTTTTGCGCGACTTCGCACTGATTCTGACATGATGCCATTATCCGATGCCGCCAGATGTCGCTCTGAAGCCGACTGGCTCGTCGGAATAAATGGCACTCGAGCCATGACGGCCTTTAATAGTAAGAGTGGTGGATTCTTTTTAACAACCGTTGGTCGTGTTCAAACACCCACATTATCGATTGTTGTCGAACGCGAAGAACTGATTCGACGCTTTATTTCTAGAGATTATTGGGAAGTTAAGGCCGAGTTTATTTGTGCTAAAGGAGTTTATGAAGGGCGTTGGTTTGACCCTGAGTTCAAAAAATCTTCCAAAGTAGATAATCATGATCCTGAACTCCGCGAAAGTAGGATTTGGAGCGAGGCAGAGGCGAAAAGTATTGTTGTAGCATGCAACGGAAAAAGTGGCGCAGTGACGGAAGAGGCTAAGCCATCCACACAACAAGCACCACAACTTTTTGATTTAACTAGTTTGCAACGGGAAGCTAACGCGAGGTTCGGGTTTTCTGCAAAAAATACTTTAGGTCTCGCTCAAGCATTATATGAAAGACATAAAGTTCTTACTTATCCAAGAACTGACTCAAGAGCACTTCCTGAAGACTATATTGATACAGTAAAAGAGACTATTGCTCAGTTAGGTGAGTCGATTCCTAACTACACCGTTTTTGCACAACAAATCGCAAAAAATAATTGGGTTAAACCGAACAAAAAGATTTTTGATAACTCAAAAATTTCTGATCACTTTGCTATCATTCCAACTCTACAAGCCCCTCCAAAAACCCTTTCTGAGCCTGAGCAAAAACTCTATGATTTAGTCGTTAGACGTTTTTTAGCGATCTTTTTCCCACCCGCAGAGTTTATGGTTACAACTCGAATCACGACTGTCAGTGGACTTCAATTTAAAACTGAAGGAAAAGTTTTAGTCGCACCAGGATGGCTATCTGTTTATGGTAAATCTAGTCAAGACGATAAAGAATTAATCGCCGTTGGGGAAAAAGAAAAAGTCCAAACCGAATCAATAGATGCTGTTGCACTAAAAACAAAACCTCCCGCAAGGTATTCTGAGGCTACTCTTCTTTCTGCGATGGAAGGTGCTGGAAAGCTTGTTGAAGAGGATGAGTTTCGCGAGGCAATGGCAGATAAAGGTCTTGGGACTCCTGCGACACGAGCTGCTGTGATTGAAGGTCTTTTATACGAGAAGTATATTGTGCGTGAAGGGCGTGAGTTAATTCCAACTGCAAAAGCGTTTCAATTAATGACCTTATTGCGCGGACTAGGTATTGAGGAACTCACTCAACCCGGGCTCACGGGTGGCTGGGAATTTCAATTATCACAAATGGAAAAAGGCTTAATTAAAAGAGAGTCTTTTATGCAGGAAATCGCTCAAATGACGCAACGAATCGTCAAACGAGCGAAAGAGTTTGATAGCGACACAATACCGGGCGACTACATTACTTTATCATCACCATGCCCAAATTGCGGTGGTCCTGTCAGAGAAAACTATCGTCGATTTGCTTGCGAAAAATGTGGTTTTTCCATTAGTAAGATACCTGGGGGTAAAGCTCTTGAGTACTCCGAAGCCGAAGAATTAATCCGTGAGAAAACAGTCGGCCCACTTCAAGGTTTTCGAAGCAAAATGGGGCGTCCATTCGCCGCCATTATTAAACTTGCTCCGATTCCTCTCGATGACAAAGACTATCCAAATGCAGGATATAAATTAGAGTTTGACTTCGGTAACTCTAGTGATGATGACCAAGAAGCTATTGACTTCACCGGTCAAACGGCACTGGGACCTTGTCCCAAATGCTCTGGTGCAGTATATGCACATGGGATGAAATATTTATGTGAGCATTCTGTAGGTCCACAAAAGAGCTGTGACTTTAGTACGGGTAAAGTCATTCTTCAACAAGAGGTCTCTGAAGAACAAATCGTGAAGTTACTAACAACCGGAAAAACGGATTTGCTGACCAACTTTAAGTCGCAACGAACTGGACGTGTTTTCAAGGCCTATTTAGCGCGTCAAGAAACTGGGAAAATTGGTTTTGAATTCGAGGTTCGTGTGGCTAAAACACCCCTTAAAAAACGTCCAGGATTAACCGCTGAGACTACTTCTGCAAAAAGCGGTGCAGAGGCTCCCGTCAAAAAACCTGCGCGTAAACGGTCCGCTCCAGCGAAGAAAGCTTCGACATAAGCCGTTATTACTGGCGCCCCTAAAGCAGACCAGAGTACCCCTCTTGACCCATATGCACATGCAACCAATAATCCTGGTTGATTAGGTATAGGGCCAAGTAAGGGTAAGCGGTCTTTTGATGCACTTCTTATGCCAACAAAGGTATTGATTACCAACATATCTTTCAGATGTGAATGGTCACACCCAATAAGATTTAATCCTTTAATAGCATTTTCTTGATCACTTTTATCCCAGGGAAGAATATCAGAGTGATCTTCATCATAACTAGAGCCGACCTCCCAATGCCAATCTTGGGTCTCTAAGAGCTTTGCAGGTAAACAATAGCCATCGCCACGAATCACTTTTTTCGGCAAGTGTGGAACTAATAAACTTTCTTTTTTGATGTGAAATGTGCTTAGTTGTCCGCGTACGGGACGAATTGCCAAATCGATATCTATCGTTTTCAACAGGTTTTGAACCTCTATTCCACTCGCTAAAATTAAAATAGGCGCAGACCCAATCAACTCCCCAGCATGGTTAAAAACTTGCCAAACATCCTTTTCTTTTTGTATTTTTAATATCTGACAATTCCAATAAATACAACTTTTATCAATGGAAGAAATTTCTTTTTCGCAAATCATCGGTAGGCTATAAACTGCTGCCGTTGGGTACCATAAACCAGTAGCTTGAATATTGGTTCGGAAATAGGCGTCTTCTTTGGTCAAAATTTGAACATCGTTTTGTAGCCCCATTTCATCAAATAAATCAGACAAGTCCCTACATTTTGAGAGACTCAACTCCCTAAGGGGCTCAAATGCTTGATGATCTAATTGGGCCTCACTCCACTTTTGATTTGCTAAACGATTCGCCAATTGAGTAAAACGTTGCAGTTTTGACTTCTTTTTACCAACATGAGGATGTGCAAGGGCGGTTTCATGAGAAGACGTTTCTTGGGCCGGTCCTTTATTTTTGTCATATAAATGAACCTCATAACCCAATCGACTCAACTCTCCCGCAATGCTCGATCCCGCAACTCCGGCGCCAATGACCATCACTTTTGTTTTTTCGATGTTTGACTCTTTATTATTCATAGCTGATCGCTATAATTATGTCTTAGTCTATGAACTATGGTCATGATGTTAGATAATCAATCTCAATACGAAGAAGCCAACAAATACATATCCATTCAAAAAAAACATTTTTTGATTTGGCTCTTTATCATACTGATAGCATCAGGAATCGGGGTAAGGTATTTATTTTTAAGTGGTTTATATATCGGTTTTACCCCCCCACCAATGCCATCTCCGCCTCTCAGCGAAGAGCTAATATCCCGGTTTAATCAACTAGAAGATACTCTCAATAAAACCATTAAGGATGTCAATGAAGTATTTTCATATAAAGAAAAACTTGAAAAGATCTCTCCTGGGAGCAAAAACAATCCTCAAAAAAACAAAAATCAAGGTGGTATATATATACCTATCAACCCACTCAATTTAACAGGTTCTGATTATGAAACGGATGCCTCTTTTCATCAAATCGAATCAGCCTTAGCAACGATCAATGAGAAATTACCTCCTCTTAAAAAAGATCTCATGAGTGCTTTTTACTTAAGCATCAATCTACCAGCAGGAATTCCCTTAGTCGGTGAATATATGGTTAGTAGCGGTTTTGGTTTGCGCCCCGACCCATTTACGGCTCTTGAAGCCTTCCATACAGGAGTAGACCTAGCTGCAGATACAGGTACTCCTGTGCTTGCTGCAGCGAATGGAACGGTTTTAAAAACTGACTTCAATACCGGCCGTAGTAATTTGGGCAACTATATTGAAATCTCCCACCCGAATGGTGTTGTCACCTTATATGGTCACTTATCCAAAATTTTAGTCAAAGAAAATCAAGTATTAAAAAAAGGCGACGTCATTGGACTTGTAGGCAATACTGGTCGTTCGCGAGGGCCACATCTGCACTTTGAAGTACAAATCGATGGTAAGTCAATTGACCCCATACAAGGTGTTTCACCGGTAGCAATCAAGCCTAATCCTATTGCTATGAGTACAGTGAATTCAGAGGTACGCTTAAAGTGCGCCCCCCTATTATTGATCGTGAAAGATGATCAAGCTTCTCTCTATAAGGAGTGTGTTGCCTCTCAAGGAAAAAAGGCGAAAGAAATGCTAATTGCCAAACAGTCAGACATCTTATCTCAGGACAAAAAAGACACTCGGCTTTTTACGAATGAATGTTCTCACATAGATGAGCAAGGAAGATTGCAAAGCGACCCTCCAGAGAGGTGTCGCTAAACAATTACTCGCGGATAAATCAACCTAATAGTTTTTCTAAGCGGTTTTTTGTTTCTTTGAGAACCTCCGGCATTCCAAAGGCGAGTTGTTCAAATAACTCATCATGTAGTTTTAACTCTTCACGCCAAGACTCGTTATCCACAGAAATAACTTGGTTAAACTGAGCCTGCGTAAACTGAATACCTTCCCAATTTAAATCACTATAACTCGGTGAGTATCCAAAAATATTTTCTTTTGCTTGTGCTGATTGATCAATACGGCCAAGCATCCATGCCAAGACCCTCATGTTTTCACCATAGCCAGGCCAAACAAATTTGCCTTCATCATTTTTTCTAAACCAATTAACACAAAATATTTTTGGTAAGACCGCTTGTGCATCTTTTAATTTTTCCCCCAGATTTAACCAGTGCTGAAAATACTCACTCATGTTATATCCAGCAAATGGCAACATCGCAAACGGATCTCTGCGCACGACACCCGTTTTACCAGTAGCCGCAGCCGTTGTTTCAGAACCCATCGTAGCTGCCATATAAACACCCTCAACCCAATTTCTGGATTCCGTTACCAACGGAACTGTGGTTGAGCGACGACCACCAAATATAAATGCATCAATTGGCACACCCTCTGGGTCGTTCCATTGAGGATCACATGCAGGGTTATTAATCGCTGCCACCGTAAATCTAGCATTCGGATGGGCGGCTTTACGTCCCGCCACACCATCTGCAGGTGTCCAGTCTTTTCCTTGCCAATCAATTAAATGGGCTGGTGGCTCTTTGGTCATACCTTCCCACCAAACATCACCATCATCCGTTAAACCCACATTGGTAAAGATCACATTTTCATTGAGGGAGGCCATACAGTTTGGATTTGTCAGAGCATTCGTCCCTGGGGCGACGCCAAACAAACCAGCCTCGGGGTTAATTGCATATAACCTCATTTTACCTGTCTGAGGATCTGGCCTAGACTTAATCCAAGCAATATCATCACCAATCGTTGTTACCTTCCAACCATTAAATCCTGCTGGTGGAATTAACATCGCAAAATTTGTTTTACCGCAAGCTGAAGGAAATGCTGCGGCAACGTGAAACTTTTTACCCGCAGGGGAGGTTACACCTAGAATTAACATATGTTCAGCATTCCAGCCCTCATCTCGCCCCATCACAGAAGCGATACGTAATGCGAAACATTTTTTTCCTAATAATGCATTGCCACCGTAACCAGAACCAAAAGACCAAATTTCTCTTGTTTCAGGATAATGGACAATATATTTTGTCGAGTTACACGGCCAAACAACATCTTTTTCATCTTTAGCCAAGGGCTTACCAACGGAGTGCACACAGGGTACAAACTCACCGCTATCACCCAAAACATCAAATACGGCTCGACCCATTCTAGTCATAATCTTCATATTAGCGACAACAAAGGGACTATCTGTTAACTCGATTCCAATATGTGCAATCGGCGATCCTAATGGGCCCATCGAAAAAGGCACAACATACATGGTTCGACCACGCATGCTACCAGCCATTAAACCACTCATCGTTTGACGCATTTCTACGGGATCAATCCAATTATTCGTTGGTCCAGCCTGTTCTTTTTTGGGCCAACAAATAAAGGTTCTATCTTCAACGCGGGCAACGTCAGAAGGGTCTGAGCACGCCCAGTAAGAGTTTTTTCGTTTACTTGAGTTGAGTTTCTTCATCGTCCCAGCATCAACCATTTTCTGGCATAACCGGTCATATTCCTCGGTGGATCCGTCACACCAATAAATTTGATCAGGTTGAGTTAACTCAGCAATTTGTTGAACCCACGCTTGTAGTTTTTGATGATGCACATAAGATGGGGTATTTAAAGCAATTGTTGTATTAGTTGTCATAAGGTGATTTAAGAAGGTTTTAATTAATTGTTTGCTATTTTCTCATTTTTTTTGATTTGTCCCTGTTGCGGTGCAACAATGGAACTTGGAATTTTATTTACCGATACAAAATGAGCTAAATATTTTACCCAGCAAGTCATCTGGTAAAAGCTTTCCCGTTATTTCTCCTAAGGCATCTTGAGTAAGTCTAAGCTCCTCCGCAAATAATTCTAGGCTAGCATTACCTTGAGACAAATAGACTTGAGATGACTGAAGATGTTTTAGCGCTTTTTTTAAAGCCTCAATATGGCGCCCCCTGGCCAAAATCGTGTTTTCCGTATGGCTTTCCCAACCAAGTGTTTGCAAAATTTGATGTTTTAACAACTCGACACCATACCCACTTTTTGCAGAAATAAGCAATGCTTCTTCACGAGGCTGAAGGGGTGCTTGATCTTGTTTATTCCAGACCTCTAAGACCTTGGCTTTTAAATTTTGCTTCTTGATTAACTCTTCTGAGATCTTGTGAAGAAGTTCTTCACTTTCTCCCTGATTAGATTGAGTCGCATCTCGCATAAATAAAATAATATCGGCATCACCGATAGCGGCCCATGAACGCTCAATACCAATTTTTTCTACCTCATCTTGACTCTCTCTTAAACCAGCGGTATCCACTATCGAAATAGGAACTCCATCTATTTGGATTTGTTCACGAATTCGGTCCCTTGTAGTACCAGCTATTGGAGTCACAATCGCAATGTCTTGTTGGGCAAGTTGATTCAGTAAAGAGCTTTTTCCCACATTCGGCGGTCCCGCTAAAACAACCAGTGCACCCTCTCTTAAAAGGGCCCCTTGTTCAGAAGTATGCAAAGTTTCTAAAAGACCACTCCATATATTGGCCCACTGTTCTTTCGCATTCGCGTTTTCTAAAAACTCAATTTCCTCTTCTGGAAAATCAAGAGTAGCCTCCACTAGGATTCTAAGGTGGGTTAGTTTTTCGATGAGGTGATTAATTTTTTCAGAAAAAACCCCCGATAGTGATCGATTAGCACTCTTCACTGCCGCAACGGTTGTTGCATCAATTAAATCTGCAATGGCTTCAGCTTGCGCTAAATCAATTTTATTATTTAAAAAAGCGCGCTCACTAAATTCGCCTGGCATTGCAATTCTAAGAGCTATGTCTTGTCCAAGGTCTAGTAGTCGTTGAATAACTAGACTCAAGACAATTGGACCTCCGTGACCATGAAACTCAATAACATCCTCACCCGTAAAAGAATGCGGTGCTGGAAAATAAGTTAGCAAGCCCTGATCAATTGACTGATCAGACTCATCTTTAATATGCAATAAGGTTGCATAACGCGGTATTGGTTGTTTGGTGCAAAGACGGTCAATCAGGGGCCTCAGATGTTCACCAGAGACTCTTATAACGCCAACCCCAGCCTTTCCAGTTGCAGATGCTTGAGCAATGATGGGGTCGCGTTTATAAAACATTCATTTTTAACTTTGCTTGGTACCAAACATGTTATTAATTTGCCATTGTTGGGCAATTGATAAAACGTTATTCACAATGTAATACAGTACAAGTCCTGATGGGAAAAAGAAAAACATCAATGAAAACGCAAGTGGCATATACAACATTACTTTAGCCTGCACTGGATCAGGTGGTGTAGGATTTAATTTGGTTTGTATAAACATTGATATCGCCATCAAAATAGGCAATACGCCAATTGGCGTTGACAAACCAACTAAATCACTGAGAAGAGTATCTGGTTTTGACAAGTCATGAATCCAACCCAACCATGGCGCCCCTCGCATTTCTACACTTAATAAAAGTACCCAATATAAAGAAATAAAGACGGGTATTTGGATAAGAACTGGTAGACATCCACCCAAGGGGTTAATTTTTTCTTTTTTATACATCTCCATCATCGCTGCATTGAGCTTCTGAGGGTCATTTTTATACTGCTCTTTCATTTGTACAAGTCTAGGTTGTACTTCCTTCATTCGCGCCATCGATTTATAACTTGCGGCAGATAATGGGAAAAAGACGAGTTTAATTAAGATTGTTAAAACAATGATTGCCCATCCCCAATTTTGCACAATATGATGAATTTCATTCAGCAGCCAAAAAAGTGGCTTAGCAATGATAGTTAGATGGCCATAATCTTTAATTAAATCAAAACCAGGAGCAATTTCTTTTAATAAAGCATCTTCTTCTGGCCCAATGAAAAGCGTTGCTTTTTGTATTGTATTGCTTCCAGCTGCCAAGGAGGGCAACTCTGATTTTAAGCCGATTCGAAATAACTGATTGTCTAATTTATCAAAGTAAATTTCTCTTGCATTTGCTGTGTCTGGTATCCATGCACTAGCAAAATAATGTTGGACCATCGCAATCCAACCATTCTCGCCTTTGACTAAAGCCGTTGGAATTTTAACTTTATTTTTTTCAATATCACTAAATGCTACTTCGTGATATTTTTGTTGATCTGTATAAACGGCAGCGCCTGTAAACGTGCTATAGAACTGACTTTCTGATTTTGTATTGTCATCTCTCACAATTTCTGAATACAAGAAAGCATTTAAGGGTAAAGTGCCATGATTAGTTATTTTATTTTGTACCTCTAATATGTAGCTATCCGGCTTTAGTGTGAAAGTCTTTTCAAGAGTGACGCCGTTTTTATCAACAACGAAACTTGCCTGTTGTCCTTCTGCAATCACTTTTTCTTGATAGATATCATTGTGATTTGCCAAGTCTGTACCAGTTGCTATCAATCCACTTCTTGCTAAGTATGTATTATTTTTTTGCGATTGAAGCAAAACAATGGGCTCATTATCTTCAAGATGCTGCTTTAATATTGCTTTGGTGACCGTTGCTCCCTTCGTGCTTATTTCTATTTCAATCAGGTTATTTTTTAGGGTAATGGTTTTGATATTTACAGCAGTATTGATGTCTGGACCCAAAGTTGGGGCGTTCACATTAACTCCCTTTGACTCTGTTACTTTTGGCGTTGAGTCTGCTTGAGAAAGATTTGATTTTTGTGGATTTGTGACCGTACTTGGAGGTACTAAAAACGGCAATGGATTATTGCCCTGAGCAATTTGCCAATTATTAAAAAGCATGACGCCGGAAACAGAAAACACGACCCACAACAACGTTTTTTTAATATCCATTTTTAACCATTTTTAAAAAATATTTTAATGCCTGATTGTAGTGCCTATACGTCATCAATCAGGTTTGTTCTTTTTGGGTACAGGATCATATCCTCCCAAACTCCAAGGAGCACAACGCATGAGTCGTTTAATCCCCCAATATAACCCTTTTACAACGCCGT
The DNA here is from genome assembly GCA_903867305.1 of uncultured beta proteobacterium. Classification (GTDB taxonomy): domain Bacteria; phylum Pseudomonadota; class Gammaproteobacteria; order Burkholderiales; family Burkholderiaceae; genus Polynucleobacter. The sequence continues at coordinate 53,098 of CAIPQU010000107.1, read as the reverse complement.
GTTCCTCGATGGCATCTTGCATATATTCTGAACAAGAAGGCGAAAACCGACAATGATTCCCCAATAATGGGCGCAATAACCACTGATAACCATGAATCATACGAATCAGTGTTTTTTTAATCATGAAAAAACTCTTCAACTTGTTTTTGAATGAGGCGTCTTTCCGGCTCACGTAGGCGTTTTTTTGTTTTTAATCCAATTGGAGCATGTAGTTTTACAACAAGATCTGAAGACATTGGATCTGTGGACTTACGAAAGGCCTCCCGGATTACTCTTTTAATTCGATTTCGATCGATTGCTCTTTTTGCGTTTTTTTTCGGAATAGCCAACCCAAGCCTAGAAATATTTTCCAAAGGCTCTATAGAAGAGCTTTTGTAAAACGACAAATGTTTTTTACTTACTTTTCTCGACTGAAGAACTCGAGAAATATCTTCAGATTTTTGAAGGATTTGTTTTTTGGTGAGTTTTTCCATGAACGATTGATCTCAATGATTACCGTCCAGATTTTAAAAAAAGAGGCTCAGTAAGCCCCTCTAATTATTAGACAGCTAAACGTTTACGACCTTTTGCACGACGGGCATTAAGAACCTGACGCCCACCCCTTGTTTTCATACGAACACGAAACCCGTGGGTACGTTTACGGCGCGTTACGGAAGGTTGATAAGTACGTTTCATTTTATGTCATCACTCTTTACTGGATAACCTGCTATTTTCCATGATTATGTAATGTTAGTCAATACCATTGAAGCTTTTGTCATAATGTAAAAAAATATAAGAAAAGATTTCTGACATATTTAAATAAGTCCTTAATTATAATCAGAAAATAAAAGTTATCCACAAGTTATCCACCGTTTTTACACAGCTTTTCCATTTGTTGATAACTTATAAACTTCGCTACAATCAACTTCCACTGAAAATAAATCATTCTTTACCTAAAAAGCATAAATTACGAAATGAATCATTCGGAGCCACTTCCTCCATCCGAGGCGCCAAGATCTGAACGGCCTCAAGAAAACACATTTTGGACGGTATTTTTAAGCGATGCCGGCAAAGAAATGTCTAGTTCCCAGTTTAGAACATGGATCAAGCCTTTGGCGCCTATAGGCTTCGGAATTGATAAAGAAAGTTTTATTATCGCGGCCCCAAATCAGTTTAAGTTAGACTGGGTAAAAAATCAATTTTCTAATAAAATCAATACACTAGCTGAAAACCATCTACCTCCAGGCACCCAGGTGCGTTTTATTGTTGACTCCAAAGCTTGTAGTATCAATGAGGCGGAAAATACCTTTTCTACAAGCTTTATTGGCCGAGTCGCTGAGCCTGAAGATATCTTAGCAAGCCAGGACGAACTTGATGATGATATGGGGGGGGTATCTTTTCAGATCAATGTTGAAGACTTTTCAAAACTTAACCCAATATTAACTTTTGATACCTTTGTTAACGGTAAAGCTAATCAATTAGCGCGAGCTGCGGCCGTCCAAGTCGCTAATAACCCTGGTACTAGTTATAACCCAATGTTTTTATATGGCGGCGTTGGTTTAGGTAAAACACATTTAATACACGCCGTTGGCAACTATCTATTACAACAAAAACCGAACGCCAAAATTCGCTACATTCATGCCGAACAGTATGTTTCAGATGTGGTAAGGGCTTATCAGCAAAAAGCTTTTGATAAGTTTAAAACCTACTACCACTCCCTTGATTTACTACTTATTGATGATATTCAGTTCTTTAGTGGTAAAAGTCGCACTCAAGAAGAGTTTTTCTATGCTTTTGAGGCACTCACGTCCAATAAGTCTCAAGTCATTATTACTTCAGATACTTATCCAAAAGAAATGGACGGTATTGATGATCGCCTGATTTCGAGATTTGACTCAGGGCTTACCGTCGCTATCGAACCACCCGAATTAGAAATGCGTGTCGCAATTCTCATGATAAAAGCGCAAGCGGAATTTGTTCCGATGACTGAAGATGTCGCTTTTTTTATAGCGAAACATTTAAGGTCAAATATTCGAGAATTAGAGGGCGCTTTACGGAAAATTCTTGCATATGTCCGTTTTCATGGAAAAGAGGTCAATATCGATGTAGCAAAAGAGGCCTTAAAAGACCTTTTATCTATTCAAAATCGTCAAATCTCTGTTGAAAATATTCAAAAAGCGGTCGCCGATTTTTATAGTATTAAAGTGGCTGATATGTACTCCAAAAAACGACCTGCAAATATTGCCAAGCCAAGGCAAATAGCGATGTATATTGCCAAAGAACTCACGCAAAAAAGCCTTCCTGAAATTGGTGAGTTGTTTGGTGGACGGGATCACACCACCGTTCTTCATGCGGTTCGCAAAGTCGCAGATGCTCGCCTCCATGATAGTCATTTAAATCATGAGTTACATGTTCTAGAACAGACTTTAAAAGCGTAAAATAAGGCTGTGGATAAGTATGTTGAAAACTTCTGTATAACTATGTGTATAAGCTGTTAAAAAAATGTAGATAACTTTGATCGATCATGCAAAATAAAGTGTTAGAGTAAGTTATCCAAGATTTATCCCAAAGTTATACAGAAGTTATTAACAGGTTTTTTTTGTTGTAAAATATTGATTAATAAGAGTATTTATAATTATCCACAGATTTGTCGATCCTTATTACTACTACTAAACGAAATATTTATTTATTAGGAATAACAACATGCAATTGGTCAGTACAACCCGTGACATTCTTTTAAAGCCTTTACAAGTTGTTAGTGGAATTGTTGAACGTCGTCATACGTTACCGATACTGGCGAATTTATTATTAAAAAAATCGAATGAAAAAATTTCATTCATCTCTACAGATATAGATATTCAAATTACAACAACCACAGATTTTGGAATTGGAAATGATGATTTAAGTACCACGGTAGGTGCTAGAAAATTACTAGATATTTTGCGAGCAATGCCAGAAGGTCCTGTGAGTTTGAATGTCAAAGATAACCGGATGGTAGTTCAAAGTGGGAAAAGTAGATTCTCTTTACAAACTCTTGCCGCAAATGAATTTCCAATTATGCAAGAGAACTTGTTGGATGTTCGTTCATTAACTATTACTCAAAAAGAGTTTAAACAATTAATTAGCCAAGTCTATTTCGCAATGGCGCAACAAGATATTCGCTATTACTTGAATGGTATGTTATTTGTTTTAGAAGGCTCGAAACTTGTTGCTGTGGCAACGGATGGTCATCGTTTAGCTTTTGGTCAAATCATTTTAAAAAATCCTATCAGTGGTGATACTGGGAAAATTGAAGTCATTGTTCCAAGAAAAACAATTTTAGAGTGTCAACATCTTTTGGATGATTCTGATGAAGCATTAGATATTCAAATAAGCCCGACACAAATTAAGTTTAATTTTGGATCCATAGAGCTTTTATCAAAATTAGTTGAAGGCAAGTTCCCAGATTATCAACGTGTTATTCCTAAAGGTCACAAGAATACTGTTATTGTGAATCGTGAGGGATTTCAGTCCGCTTTGCAACGTGCCGCAATTTTAACGACAGACAAATTTAAAGGTATTCGTTGTTCATTGAAAGCGAATCTTCTTACTGTTCAATCAACCAATGCAGAGCAAGAAGAAGCACAAGAGGAAATTGAAACAAGTTATGCAGGTGATGAACTTGATATAGGTTTTAATGTTACCTATCTCTTAGATGTATTAGGTAACGTTAAAAATGAAGAAATACAAGTTAGTTTAGGTGATTCAAATTCCAGTGCATTAATTACCATTCCAGAAAATGATAATTTTAAATATGTCGTAATGCCGATGCGTATCTAAGTAAATTAAAGAACCAATGACAAAAGAAAATCAATCAGTAACAGATTTATACGGCGCATCCTCAATACAGATTTTAGAAGGTTTAGAAGCGGTCAGAAAACGACCGGGAATGTATATCGGAGATACCTCCGATGGAACGGGGCTTCATCATTTAGTTTTTGAGGTTTTAGATAACTCTATTGATGAAGCTTTAGCAGGACACTGCTCAGAAATTACAGTTACTATTCATACAGATAACTCTATTTCGGTTATAGATAATGGCCGAGGTATTCCAACTGGCATTAAATATGATGATAAACACGAACCAAAGCGAAGTGCAGCAGAAATCGTTATGACAGAGTTACATGCTGGCGGAAAGTTTGATCAGAATAGTTATAAGGTGTCGGGTGGTTTACATGGTGTTGGCGTGAGTTGTGTAAATGCTTTGTCTAAATGGCTGCGGTTAACGGTTCGAAGAGACGGAAAAACGCATTTTCTTGAATTCGCAAGAGGTGTTGTTCAACATAGAACTTTGCTTGAAGAAAATGGGCAAATTGTTTCTCCAATTCCGGTTACAGGAACAACTGATATAAGAGGAACGGAAGTTCACTTTAGTGCAGATGAAGAAATTTTTGGAAAAGTTGAATTTCATTATGAAATTCTTGTAAAAAGAATTCGGGAATTATCGTTTTTAAACAATGGCGTTCATATTCGTGTCATTGATGAACGTACAGGAAAAGAGGATGATTTTGCTTTTTCTGGTGGTGTTAAGGGCTTTGTAGAATATATAAATAAAACGAAATCTGTTTTACATCCAAACATTTTTTACGCGATTGGAGAAAAAGCAGCGGAAGTAGGCGGCATGATTACATCTGAAGTTGCTATGCAATGGAACGATGGATATAACGAACAAGTGCTTTGCTTTACGAATAATATTCCTCAGCGAGATGGTGGAACTCACTTAACTGGTCTGCGCGCTGCAATGACCCGTGTTATCAATAAATATATTGATGAAAATGAATTGGCTAAAAAAGCAAAAGTTGAAGTGACTGGTGACGATATGCGGGAGGGTCTTACTTGTATCCTATCCGTAAAAGTTCCAGAACCAAAATTTTCAAGTCAAACAAAAGATAAACTGGTTTCTAGTGAAGTTCGCGGCCCAATTGAGGAAGTTGTTTCCTCAACCTTAACGGCATATTTACAAGAAAATCCGACAGATGCCAAAATGATCTGTGCAAAAATTATTGAAGCAGCTCGTGCAAGAGAGGCTGCTCGTAAGGCGCGTGATATGACGCGTCGAAAAGGTGTATTAGATGGTTTAGGTTTGCCGGGCAAATTAGCTGATTGCCAGGAAAAAAATCCAGCGAACTCAGAACTTTTTATTGTTGAGGGAGATTCTGCGGGAGGTTCTGCAAAACAAGGCCGAGACAGAAAATTTCAAGCAATTTTACCTCTTAAGGGGAAAATTCTGAATGTGGAAAAAGCTCGGTTTGATAAAATGCTGGCTAGTCAAGAAGTCGTAACATTGATTACTGCTCTTGGAACGGGTATTGGTGTTGAAGAATACAATATTGAAAAACTCCGCTATCACCGTATCATTATTATGACCGATGCGGACGTCGATGGTAGTCATATTAGAACGTTATTACTTACCTTCTTCTATCGTCAAATGCCCGAACTAATTCAACGTGGACATATTTATATTGCTCAGCCACCCTTATATAAAGTTAAACACGGTAAAACAGAACAGTATATTAAAGATGATGTCGCCTTAACAACGTATTTGATAGAAATAGCGTTAACCGGTGCGCAAATTACGAATGTTAATAATGATGTTTTTGTGGGTGAAAGCCTAAAAGATTTAACAACTCTTTATTATTTGACTCAAAGCGTGATCGATCGTTTATCACGAACGATGGATTCAGATGTTCTTCGGGTAATTAGTGAGGGCGTGGATGTTCGACTTGAGACTTTAGAAGAAGCATCTCAATCCGCTATAGATTTAAAAGATGCCCTCCAAAAACGACTTGGTGATCATAGTCAAAGCTTAGAAATTACTCCTCAATTAGAAGAGCGCACGGAAAGATATCGCTTATTGGTATCAAGACGTGTTCATGGTAATTTAAAACTTTCCTTTATTAACTCAGATTTTGTCCATGGAACAGATTACGCTTCAATTAAAGCTTTTTCCAACTCTGCTGCAGGAAAGATAGGGCTAGGATCAACGGTAAAAAGAGGCGAATCAGATAAGAGTAAAGAAATCGCTGTTAATAATTTTCAAGAGGCTGTGACATGGCTGATATCAGAAGCTGAAAGAACCGTATCTAGACAGCGTTATAAAGGTCTTGGTGAGATGAACCCAAGTCAGCTTTGGGAAACAACGATGGATACAAGTACACGTACTTTATTAAGGGTTCAGATTGAAGATGCAATTTATGCTGATCAAACGTTTATGACCTTGATGGGAGATGATGTTGAACCAAGGCGAGCGTTTATTGAGTCGAACGCCTTGATTGCTCGAAATATCGATGTCTAAAAAGTTTCCTAAACCACTTAAAAAATCGGCTGTCCTTGTTCAAGACTCTAATATCCACGGGAGAGGAGTTTTTGCTAGCCAGGATCTTGAAAAAGGGACTTGTATTATTGAATACAAGGGAGAACGAATTTCTTGGAAAAAAGCTTTAGAGCGACACCCTCATGACCCTGAACAACCAAATCACACCTTTTATTTTTCTTTATCTAATGCCAAAGTTATTGATGGCAAAGTGAATGGAAATGATGCTAAATGGATTAACCACTCTTGTGCTCCTAACTGTATTGCGAATGAATTTAAAGATCATAAAGGCCGATTAAGGGTGTTTTTATTTTCGCGTAAAAATATCAAAATTGGTGATGAGTTATTTTATGATTACAGTTTGGAAATTGAGGGAAAAAAAACGAAAGCCCTCAAAAAAGATTACCAATGCCGTTGTGGTAAAAAAAAATGTCGTGGCACGATGTTAAGTAAGTAATGAAAACATGTTATTTATTAGCCTATCCGAACTTGAAGCAGCTATTAATTATTGGCGCTCGAAATCACCTTCAGTTGGTGATGCCCTAGAGCTTTGTCCAGAGGTATCTGCATTGGCTAAACCATATGCTGTATCAATTATTCAGGGGGCGCAAAGAGTCGCAGTTGATTATTTAGATCCAAAGGCTCGCGATGCTTGGAGTGGTTATTTAAACCACCTAAGAGAAAAATCTGATCATCAAAAAGAGGGATAGGAGAAGATTGTGAATCATGGCGAGTTTGACTACATTATTATTGGCGCAGGCAGCGCTGGTTGTTTGCTGGCTAATCGCCTAACCCAAAACCCAAATACAACGGTTTTACTTCTGGAGGCGGGAGCAAAGGATGACTATATTTGGATCCATATTCCTGTAGGATATTTATACTGTATTGATAATCCAAGAACCGATTGGCAATTTAAAACTGAGCCGATTCCTGGATTAAACCAGCGCGCACTTTTATATCCTCGCGGCAAGGGCTTAGGTGGTTGTTCATCCATTAATGGAATGATTTATATGCGCGGCCAAGCACCGGATTATGATCGTTGGGCTGAGATAACCAATGAGCCGGATTGGAACTGGAGCGCTTCTTTAAAAAGATACAAACAATTTGAAAACTATTACGGCGGTAATAATGAGTGGCACTCTAATCAGGGCGAATGGCAGGTTAGTCAACAGCGCTTAAAGTGGGACATTCTTGAAAGGTTTAAATCTGCAGCTATTGAGTTTGGCATTCCAGAGGTGAGTGACTTTAATCAAGGAAACAATTATGGTGTTGGCTACTTTGATGTCAACCAAAAAGATGGTTGGCGCCTGAACACATCAAAAGCCTTTTTAAAAACTGCTGCCAAAAGACCCAATCTAACCATGATTACCGGCGCTTATGTTGATTCTCTTGATATTGATCCTCAAACAAAGCAATGTAAAGGCGTTAACTTTATTGGCGGAGGGCATCAACATTATGCATCTACGAAACAAGAAGTTCTATTGAGTGCCGGCACTATTGGGTCCGTTCAAATATTGGAGAGATCTGGCGTTGGTCAGGGTCCCCTACTCCAGGAGTTGGGCATACCCGTGATACAGAACTTACCTGGTGTCGGAGAAAACCTACAAGATCATCTACAACTAAGAATGATTTACAAAGTTAACGGTATTGAAACCTTGAATACCAAAGTGAAAACTATGTTTGGAAAGGGTCTTATAGCACTTGAGTATCTTTTAAAGAGAACAGGTCCAATGTCAATGGCACCATCTCAATTGGGGTTATTTACGACAAGCTCAACAGCTCACGCAACCCCAAACCTCCAATATCATGTGCAACCACTGTCCTTGGAGCGGTTTGGTGAAGATCTTCATTCATTTAATGCCTTCACAGCCAGTGTTTGTAACTTGCGGCCAACATCGAGAGGAAGCGTTCATATTGAAAATCGTGATGTAATGGCAAAACCGAAAATCAACCCTAATTACCTATCGAGCAAAGAAGATCAGCAGGTGGCGGTAGAGTCTATACACCTCACTAGGAAGATTGTGGCGCAGAGCGCTCTTCACCCATACTCGCCCCAAGAGGTAAAGCCAGGAGCTAGCTTAATTAAGGATGATGAACTAGTTCAGGCGGCAGGAAATATTGGAACCACCATTTTTCATCCTGTTGGAACTTGTAAAATGGGGGCTCAGAATGACGCGATGTCTGTTTTAGACCCTAACTTATGTGTAAAAGGTGTTCGGGGATTGCGTGTGGTTGATTCATCAGCGATGCCAAATATTACTTCTGGTAATACGGCTGCACCTACCATGATGATGGCTCAAAGAGTTGCTGAGTTGTTAATGTAGCCCTCGTATAAACCCCTAGTAAGAAACTCTTTCCGAAAGTCCGTTTTTATAATATTCTCAGTTTCTTATGCTGAACAATAGTCCGCCCTTTATTCTTGAAACACAAAACTTATCGAAGTCATTTAAGGGTTTTGTTGCTGTCAATAATGTGAATTTACAAGTGATTGAAGGCACTATTCATGCGCTTATTGGCCCCAATGGCGCTGGTAAAACCACGTGTTTTAATTTGCTGACAAAGTTTTTGATACCCTCGAGTGGAAAAATTCTATTAAAGGGTGAGGATATTACGCAACACTCACCAACACAGGTTGCGCGTTTAGGTGTTATTCGCTCTTTCCAAATTTCTGCAGTTTTTCCTCATATGACTGTTTTAGATAATGTTCGTATCGCATTACAAAAACAATTAAAAACGGAATTTCATTTTTGGAAATCCTCTAATTCATTAAATGAGTTAAATGACAGAGCCCTTGAGTTACTCGATACCGTTGGTTTAAATGGTTTTTCTGATCAATTGGCGGTGAATTTGCCCTATGGTAGAAAACGTGTTTTGGAAATTGCCACTACATTAGCCATGGATCCAGAACTAATGTTGCTTGATGAGCCGACCCAAGGTATGGGCCATGAAGATGTTGAGCGAGTTACACAATTAATTGCTCAGGTTGCAAAGGGTAGAACGGTGTTGATGGTTGAACACAATATGAAAGTGGTTTCTACAATTGCTAATAAAATTACCGTTCTACAGCGAGGTGCTGTTTTAGCTGAAGGTACTTATGCGGAGGTCTCCAATAACCCACTTGTTATGGAGGCTTATATGGGTCATGCGGGAGCGACCATATGACAGTTGCATTAGAAATAAAAGATTTACATGCTTGGTATGGCGAGTCCCATATTTTGCATGGTATTAATTTAGAGGTTCATCAAGGCGAAGTTGTAACTCTTCTAGGAAGAAATGGCGCAGGAAGAACTACTACGTTAAGAGCAATTTTAGGACTAACGGATAAAAGGACAGGGTCGATTCAGATTAATGGTGTTGAGACAACTTCGTTATTAACCCATCAAATAGCACCGATGGGAATAGGATATTGCCCTGAAGAGCGGGGTATTTTCTCCACATTAACCGCGGAGGAAAATCTTTTTTTGCCCCCTATTATCAACAAGGATGGCTTTTCGGTTGAAGAGATTTATGAGATGTTTCCCAATCTGTATGAACGAAAAAATAGCCCTGGAACGCGCTTAAGCGGTGGAGAACAACAAATGTTAGCCATGGCACGAATTTTAAGAACGGGGGCTAATATTTTATTGTTGGATGAAATTACAGAAGGCTTGGCCCCCGTGATTGTTCAAAAATTAGGTCAAGTTGTTAAGCATCTGCGAGAAAAAGGTTACACCATTATTTTGGTTGAGCAAAACTTTCACTTTGCTGCAAATCTTGCTGATCGACATTATGTAATTGAGCATGGTCAGGTTGTAGAGACCGTTTTAAGTGGTGAGCTATCTCAAAAGACGAGTATTTTAAATAGTTATCTTGGAGTTTAATTAATTTTAATGTTAAGGAAAATGATGAAATTGAAAAAAATAGTATTAGCTTTTGCGTTGTTATCAATTGCTACGGCTTCTTCTGCCGCCGACAACAAGCCAATAAAAATAGGTTTTATTACGGACGGCTCCAGCTTGTATTCTGATATTGATGGTGTTGGTGGTAAAGAAGCTATGGAAATGGCGATCGCTGATTTTGGTGGATCTGTTTTAGGCAGAAAAGTAGAGGTTTTGTATAGTGATCATCAAAATAAAGCCGATATTGCTGCAGGTAAAGCACGTGAATGGATTGATCAAGAAGGTGTAAACGTTATTTTTGGTGGAACTAATTCAGGAACGGCTTTAGCGACCGCCAAAGTTACCTCTGAAAAAAAGCGTTTGTATATCAATAACGGCGCTGGTACATCGGCCTTAACGAATGAGCAGTGTTCACCTTATACGATTCACTATACTTACGACACAATTGCCCTTGCTAATGTTACTGGTAAAGCATTGGTAGAAAAAGGTAATAAAAACTGGTTCTTTATCACGGCTGATTATGCTTTTGGTGAACAGCTACAAAAGGATGCTACAAAGGTTGTTGTAGACACGGGTGGTAAGGTGGTTGGCTCAGTAAAACACCCGATAAATACCGCCGATTTTTCATCATTCTTATTACAGGCGCAAAGCTCTAAAGCACAAGTATTGGCCATGGCGAATGCGGGTGGCGATACGATTAACTCCGTAAAAGCAGCAAATGAGTTTGGAATAAATAAAAGCATGAAACTCGCTGGTTTATTAGTCTTTATTTCTGATGTGCATAGTATCGGTATTAAAAACGCAGCGGGTTTATTAGCCACAGAAGCTTGGTACTGGGATTTAAATGATGAAACTAGGGCTTTTGCAGGGCGCTTTATTCAAAAGATGAAGCGTATGCCAACCTCAGTTCATGCAGGAGACTACTCATCGATGATGACTTACCTAAAGGCTGTTAAAGCCGCAGGTACTGATAATCCTGAAAAAGTTGTTGCTGAGATGCAAAAAATGAAAATCAATGATCTTTTTACAAAGGGTGGATATCTTCGTAAAGATGGCATCATGATTCATGATATGTATCTCTTTGAAGTGAAGAAGCCAGAAGAAGTTACCAAACCATGGGATTACTATCGGGTGGTAAAAAAACTTTCTGGAGCAGAGTCTTTTAATACTCTAGCTGAGTCTAAATGTGCTTTTATTAAATAAGAAAAAACTTAACTAGTGGAAATATTTGGTTTACCTTTATCTGCGGTCCTAAGCCAACTCCTTTTGGGGTTGGTGAATGGAAGCTTTTATGCTGTTTTAAGTTTAGGCTTAGCGGTTATCTTTGGTTTGTTAAATGTAGTGAACTTTGCCCATGGTGCCATGTTTATGATGGGTGCTCTTTTTACTTGGATGGGCTTTACATTCTTCAATATAGGTTATTGGCCAATGTTGTTTGTTGCGCCGCTCATGGTGGCATTGGTTGGGGTGGTTATAGAGCGATTTCTTTTAAAACACCTTTATCAATTGGATCACTTATATGGTCTATTGTTAACTTTTGGTCTGACCTTGATTTTAGAGGGCGTTTTTAGATCTTTTTTTGGTGTGTCAGGGATGGCCTATTCCGTTCCAGATTCTTTGGCAGGCGCAGTTGATGTTGGGTTTATGTTTTTGCCTATTTATAGGGCGTGGGTTGTATTTAGCTCATTAGTGATTTGTTTTGGTACTTGGTATGTGATTGAAAAAACTAAGCTGGGTGCTTATCTACGTGCTGGCACAGAAAACCCCAAACTCATTCAAGCCTTTGGAATAAATTTTCCGTTGATGGTTACATTGACTTATGCTTTTGGTGTGGCTCTAGCCGCTTTTTCAGGAGTGTTAGCTGCTCCAATTATTCAGATTTCTCCATTGATGGGTTCAAACTTGATTATTACCATTTTTGCTATTGTGGTGATTGGTGGTATGGGGTCTATCATGGGCTCTATTTTGACTGGCTTAGGTTTAGGCGTCATAGAGGCCATAACTAAGGTCTTATATCCAGAGGCCTCAAGTACCGTTGTTTTTTTAGTGATGGCGCTGGTTTTGCTCGTTCGACCAGCTGGATTATTTGGTAGGGAAAAGTAATGAAATTAAACCTATCGAAATTTTCTTTGATTTTCTTGGTTGCTTTATTACTGGTTGCCCCGTGGTTTTTTTATCCGATATTTTTAATGAAGATTTTGTGTTTTGCTTTATTTGCATCGGCGTTTAATTTGTTGTTAGGCTATACAGGCTTATTGTCTTTTGGTCATGCCGCCTTTTTGGGTGGGGCGGGCTATATTTGTGGTTACCTTATTAGAGATTTAGGGCTTTCTCCAGAAATTGGTTTGTTGGGCGGGACTCTTTTTGCATCAGGGCTGGGTGTTGTGATGGGTGGTTTAGCGATTCGTCGACAAGGTATTTATTTTGCAATGATTACGATGGCTTTAGCCCAAATGTTGTATTTTGTTTTTTTACAGGCACCATTTACTGGCGGCGAAGACGGTATGCAGGGCATCCCACGGGGTGTATTTTTAGGTGTTTTAGATCTGCAAAATGACAAAAAAATGTATTATCTCGTCTTGGCCTTTTTCCTATTTGTGACCGCCTTAATTTCTCGGGTGATTAGCTCCCCATTTGGCAAAATATTATTTGCGATTAAAGAAAATGAGCCTAGAGCTATTTCTTTAGGCTATGAAGTCGACCGGTTTAAATTGATAGCATTTATTTTGTCGGGGGCCTTGGCTGGTTTGGCTGGAAGTTTGCAGGCACTCTTTATGGGGTTTGAAACCCTGTCAGATGCTCATTGGTCGATGTCTGGGCTTGTTATTTTGATGACTTTAGTTGGTGGAGTCGGCACCTTATTGGGCCCCATCATCGGAGCGATTGTGATTACAGTTCTTGAACATAAGGTTGGTGATATTGGTAATTGGATTTTTAGTGTGACCAATATAGAGTGGTTTAGAACCCTGGGTGAGTCAGTAACGATTGTTACTGGTTTTATCTTTGTGCTTTGCGTAATGTCATTTAGAAAAGGCATTGTTGGTGAAGTTCTTAGCAAGCTCAAAAATAAACATAACTAATTGAATTTAAATGATATTTTAAGCCTTTCTGGGCTTTTGTTAGCAACCGCAGCTTTTGGTGCTGGTTTTGTTGATGCGATTGTTGGGGGTGGTGGCTTATTACAAATCCCCGCACTTTTTTCTGTTTTTCCTAAAGAGATACCTGCGACTTTATTTGGGATTAATAAAGTTTCTGCAGTGGGTGGAACTTTTGTCGCGGCGACACAATACATTCAAAAAGTAAGTCTACCTAAAAAATTGATGGCATTCGCAGGATCGTTTGCTTTTATCGGCTCGATAATTGGTGCTTGGACGGTCACTCAAATTTCACCAGACTTTATTCGTAAGTTATTGCCACTGATTTTATTATTTCTATTATTTTTTACTTTGAGGAATAAAGGCTTTGGATTGAGTCATCAACATCAAACCCAAGATCGGAAAAGTCTACTTATCGTAGCGTTCGGCTCCTTAGGTATTGGTTTTTATGACGGGTTTTTTGGCCCTGGAACAGGGGCTTTTTTTATGTTTCTTTTTGTGCGCTTTTTGGGTTTTGACTTTTTGCATGGTGCGGCGGCGACGAAAATTGTGAATTGCATTTCGAACTTAGCTGCATTAGCTCTTTTTATACCAACGGGTCATATTCATTGGAAAGTCGCTCTAGGTATGATGTTCTTTAATATTCTTGGAGGACTCATTGGAAGTAGGGTGGCTCTGAAGGGTGGAAGCGGCCTAGTCCGTATTTTTTTTATTGTTGTTGTTTTGACTCTTACCTTAAAAACTGCGAATGACTCGTATCATCTCTTGGATTTCATAAGATAATAGTAGCTGATGTTTCACGTGAAACATGAAATCGATAAAAGAAATACCTTAAAACATGATGCAATTTAATAAAACATTTGACGTGATTGTAATTGGTGGCGGTCATGCTGGCTGCGAGGCTGCCTTAGCCAGTGCCAGAATGGGGTGTGAAACCTTATTACTCACTCATAATATAGAAACGCTAGGAACGATGAGTTGTAATCCCTCTATTGGTGGGATTGGTAAGGGACATCTGGTAAAAGAAATTGATGCCATGGGTGGTGCAATGGCACAAATTACAGATAGGGCGGGCATTCAGTTTCGAATACTGAACTCTAGCAAGGGCCCTGCTGTAAGGGCAACAAGGGCACAAGCTGATCGTGCGTTGTATAAGGCATCCATGAGGTCTTTGTTAGAAAACCAAGACAAGCTGACATTATTCCAGTCTGCGGTAGATGATTTGATATTAAGTGGCACTAAGGTGGTTGGTGCTATTACACAATTGGGCGTACATTTTTATGCCCCAACGGTAGTGTTGACCGCTGGAACTTTTTTAGATGGCAAAATACATGTTGGCCTAGAAAATCACTCTGGTGGGCGAGCTGGTGACCCGGCTGCGGTAAGGTTGTCTGCAAGACTTAAGGAGTTGGCTCTCCCTCAAGGAAGATTAAAAACGGGTACGCCACCAAGAATTGATGGTAGGACAATTGATTTTTCAAAAATGTTAGAACAGCCGGGTGATTTAGACCCCTTACCGGTATTTTCCTTTTTGGGAAGGCCGGAAGAGCACCCAAAACAACTGCCATGTTGGATTACCCATACTAATGAACGAACACACGAAATTATTCGTGGGGGTTTAGATCGATCTCCGATGTATACCGGCGTGATTGAAGGCGTCGGGCCCAGATATTGCCCATCAATTGAGGATAAAATTCATCGTTTTGCTTCGAAGTCGAGTCATCAAATATTTTTAGAGCCTGAAGGTCTTTCTACGAATGAATTTTATCCGAATGGAATATCAACAAGCTTGCCTTTTGACGTGCAGTTGAGCCTTGTACATAGTATCCCCGGGTTAGAAAACGCCCATATTTTGCGTCCAGGATATGCAATTGAGTATGATTACTTTGATCCACGAGGATTAACCCAGGGCTTAGAGTCTAAGGCAATAGAGGGCTTATTTTTTGCCGGACAAATCAATGGCACGACTGGCTATGAGGAGGCGGCGGCTCAAGGGATGCTTGCAGGCATTAATGCCGCCTTGAAGGTTCAACAAAAAGATCCTTGGACCCCAATGAGAAGCGAAGCCTATTTGGGTGTTTTGGTTGATGACCTGACTACAAAAGGTGTCCAAGAGCCGTATCGAATGTTTACTAGTAGAGCAGAGTATCGTTTGAGTTTGCGCGAGGATAATGCTGATATTCGTTTAACTGAGCTTGGACGTCGCTTAGGCTTAGTCAACGACGAGCGTTGGGAGTTCTTTTGTAAAAAGCAAGATGCTGTTTCACGTGAAACATCAAGATTACAGACTACCTGGGTTTCGCCTAAAACCATTTCAGAGGAAGAAAGCTTATCCATTTTTGGCCAACAATTAACTCATGAGTACAGTTTAGGAGAGCTGTTAAAACGGCCGCAGATAAGCTATCAAAGCTTATCTAGTGCTTTGGGGGGGCGATGGGCAAATACTGAAGCAGAGTTTGAGCCTTCATTGCAAGGACAAATTAATGAGCAGGTTGAAATTCAAATTAAGTATCAGGGTTATATAGATCGTCAAGCATTAGAAATTGAGCGACACTCTTATTATGAAAACCTAGAATTACCCAAGCAGTTAGATTATGCTGACGTATCGGGCCTGTCGAACGAGGTTCGTCAAAAGCTGATCGCAATAAAACCAAATACGATTGGCCAAGCATCTCGTATCTCTGGGGTAACGCCAGCGGCTATCTCTATTTTGCTCGTCCACCTTAAAAAAGGGGTCGCTAGAAAAAGTCTTCCAGCATGAGTTTTGATAAAGGGCTTTTTGAGTCAGATCTAATAACTGGGTCTAAACTATTGCAACTTGAGCATACGGATTTGCAGATTCAGCAAATGGTGAACTTTAGCGCTGAGTTTTTTAAATGGAATGCAGTTCATAACCTAAGCTCAATCAATAGCTATGCGGAGTACCTTGGGGCTCACGTCATGGACTCGTTGGCGGTTGTTAAGCCACTGTTAGAAAAAGTGCATCAGGGGGTTTTGCCCCATGAGCCAAAACTAGCTGATTTAGGCGTTGGTGGCGGTTTTCCAGGAATGTTGTTGGCCATTTGCTTACCCCATTTTGATTTTTATCTTGTCGAGGCGGTGAAAAAGAAAACGGCCTTTTTACAGCATATTAAAGGATGCTTAAAGCTAAATAATGTTCATGTGATCGATCAAAGAATCGAAGAGTTTTCCAAAGTCGCACCGTATTCTATGGATGCAACTATTTCAAGGGCATTTACAGAACTTAAAAACTTTGTGGTTTACTCAACACCTCTTTTAAAGCCAAGAGGTGTCATGTTTGCAATGAAGTCGCAAAAAATAAAGCAAGAAATAGAAGCCTTACCCAAGGATTGTCAAATAATTGATGCTGAGGAGTTAAAAATTCCTTATTTAGATGCCTATCGGTGTATTTTAACTCTCCAATCCATGAGAAAATCTTAACTCAAAATTAGGAATGAAGATGGCGAAGATTTTTTGTATTGCAAATCAAAAGGGCGGGGTTGGTAAAACGACGACAGCAATTAATCTTGCTGCTGGATTGGCCGCGTTAGATCAACGAGTTTTACTCGTAGATCTTGATCCTCAGGGTAATGCAACAATGGGATCTGGTGTTGATAAGCACCAATTGGTCAACTCAATTTATCAGGTTTTAATTGGGCATAGCACCATTAAAAATTCAAAATATACTTCAAAATCAGGTGGTTACGATGTTATTCCTGCGAATCGAAATTTGGCTGGAGCTGAAATCGAGCTCGTGGATTTTGAGCATCGCGAATCTATACTAAGAAATGCTTTAAGGTTTGTTGAACATGATTATGATTTTGTCTTAATCGATTGTCCACCAGCACTTTCTATATTGACACTCAATGGTTTGTGCGCCGCGAATGGTGTCATTGTTCCAATGCAATGTGAATATTTTGCGTTAGAGGGCCTTTCTGATTTGGTGAATAGTATCAAGCAGGTTCATGCAAATTTGAATCCTGACTTAAAGGTCATTGGTTTATTACGTGTTATGTTTGATCCGCGAACGGCATTACAGCAGCAGGTTTCAGAGCAGTTAATTCAGCATTTTGGAGACAAGGTCTTTAAAACAATAATTCCAAGAAATGTAAGATTGGCAGAGGCGCCATCCTATGGAGTGCCGGGCGTTTTTTATGATAAGTCTTCTCGCGGAGCTAAAGCCTATATAGAGTTCGGAGCAGAAATGATAGAAAGAATAAAAACCCTTTAGACAATATGATAATTAAAAAGAAAGGCCTTGGCAGGGGGCTTGAAGCACTGCTTGGAGATTCTATCGATTTGAGTGAGCAAGATCAAAAAGATAGTCCGCGAAATGAATTAAAGTTAACGCAATTGCAGCGTGGAAAATATCAACCGCGTATGCAAATGAGAGATAGTGAACTAGAGGAGTTGGCTCAAAGTATTCGTAATCAAGGAATTATGCAGCCTTTATTAGTCCGATCGATAGGCGGCCAACGATATGAAATCATTGCAGGTGAAAGACGTTTTCGTGCGGCTGGACTGGCTGGTTTAGAGTCGGTACCGGTGTTAATCAAGAATGTGGATGATCAGACAGCGGCCGCTATGGCGTTGATTGAGAATATGCAACGAGAGGACTTGAATCCTCTTGAAGAGGCAGAGGGTTTAGCAAGGCTAATTACGGATTTTAGTTTTACGCACGAACAAGCAGCACAGGTGGTTGGAAAGTCTCGAAGTGCTGTAACGAATTTGCTGCGACTAACCCAGCTTAGCAAGTCTGTGCAAGCATTATTGATGAATGGAGATATCAATATGGGGCACGCTAGAGCCTTGTTACCGATACCTTTAGCGATGCAAATAGGCCTAGCCCAAAGAGTGGCAGCACAAGGCCTCTCCGTTCGTGAAACGGAAAAAATAGCTAACACGATTCTAGTGAATAGTAAAAAGGCTGATAACTCATTGACGGGCAGACCAAAACTGAAACCAAAAGTAGACCCCGACCTGAAAATTTTGGAAACAAAAATGGCTGACTTATTAGGGTTACAAGTTGAAATCAAATCTCGAACAAAAGGTGGAGAAATCAAGATTAAGTTTTCTCAGTCAGATGAGTTACATTCGTTTTTTGTAAAGCTGGGTTTAGCAAATTAATTGATAGGTTTTGCAATGGCGTATGACAAGAGTGACCAGCAAAATCAAGACGAACTTGAAAGACCCGCACTGACGCGAGAACAAGCCTTAGGGCTTTTTTCTGAAAAAGAGTTGTCTCCTCAAGTCTTAAGCCCTTGGAGCATTGTAAAATTTCAGTGTGTTTTAACAATTACGGTTACAATATTGACGGCGGTTTGGAGTATGTTTTTTTATACCAAAGGTTTGGTTGTTTCCGTATTATTAGGTGGAGTTTTAGGGGTAATACCTACTTCTGCGTTTATAATTCGTGTCAATCTTGTTAAAAAGACACAAAGTCGGTTTGCGAATAGATTTGTTAGTACGTTGGTGTATGCAGAAGTCATAAAAATTACACTAACGTTAACTATAATGATATTGACCATCAGACTATTCCCAAACTTAAATTGGTTGTGTTTTTTAGGGATGTATGTAATTACTTTGCAATCGTATTGGTTAATTGGTTTCATTAAGAAAAAATAGTTATAAATTTAGGGTAATGGAAAAAAAGATGTCAACAGTAGCCGCCTCCTCAGAAACACTGCAGCCAACCGAATATATTCTTGAGCACTTAACCAATCTCAATACTACAGGTCATGTTCAGTCAAACATTGTCGACTTTAGTATTGTTAACTATGACACTGTATTTTGGTCATTCAGTATGGGTTTACTTGCTGTTGCAATTCTCATTTTTGCGGCTCGTCGAGCAACCTCAGGTGTGCCTGGAAGATTTCAAGCATTAATTGAAATAGTTGTTGAGCTGGTAGAAACCCAATCTAAAAATATTGTTCATGGAGATAGAACGTACATTGCGCCTTTAGCGTTGTTTGTATTTTGTTGGATTGTTTTCATGAATACGTTAGATTTAATTCCGATTGACTGGGTGAATGGTTTAAATGGACTTTTTTCAGCATTCCACATCCATATCCCTCACCATAAAATTGTTCCAACGACAGACTTAAACGGAACGATGGGAATGTCATTGTCAGTTTTACTCATTATTTTGTATTACAGCGTAAAAATTAAAGGCTTCGGTGGTTTTGCTCATGAACTAATTTCAGCGCCTTTTGGTGATAAGTGGTATTTGGCACCGTTTAATTTGTTTTTGAATTTAATAGAATATATCGCTAAAACAGTTTCATTAGGTATGCGGTTATTTGGAAATATGTATGCTGGCGAGTTAATTTTCATGTTGATTGCTCTGCTAGGAAGTATTTGGACATTTAATCTTGATTTGAGTATTTTGGGATTTGTTGGACACGTTATTGCAGGTGCGGCTTGGGCAATATTTCATATATTGGTCATTCTGTTACAAGCTTTTATCTTCATGATGCTTACCTTGGTTTATGTTGGCCAAGCGCACAGTCATCACTAATTTTTTATTTTTTTATTTAACCAGGAGTCAGTAATGCTAAATCAGTTCATCGGAAATATTCAAGGTTTGACAGCGGTAGGTATCGGTATCATTATTGGCCTAGGCGCAATCGGCGCTTGTTTAGGTATCGGTTTAATGGGCGGTAAATATATTGAGGCTTGTGCACGTCAACCAGAATTGATGGAGCCATTGCAAACAAAAATGTTTTTATTAGCTGGATTGATCGACGCTGCATTCTTGATCGGTGTTGGTATTGCAATGTTATTTGCATTTGCTAACCCATTGCTATCTAAGTTAACAGCCTAATCATTATTTTTAGACCGACTACGTATTTAAGTAGTTATGTCAAACTAAACCGAAAGGAAAAGCCGTGAATCTGAACGCGACCTTATTCGCGCAAATGGTTGTCTTTTTCATCCTATGGTGGGTGGTAGCCAAGTTTGTATGGCCGCCACTTGTTAAAGCATTAGATGAAAGAGCTTCTAAAATTGCAGATGGTTTAGCAGCTGCTGAAAAAGGTAAAACTGATCTTGAGTTTGCCACTAAGCGTGCTGACCAAGCCTTGGCTGAGGCGAAAAATGAAGGTGCTCAACGCATTGCAGAGGCCGAAAAGCGTGCTCAACTGAGTGCGGAAGAAATCAAGCAAAATGCTCAGGCTGAGGCAGCAAGAATTTTGGCACAAGCCAAAGCTGATGCTGACCAGCAAATTATCCGTGCTCGTGATGAATTACGTGCCCAGGTAGCTGCGTTAGCTGTGAAGGGTGCAGAGCAGATTCTCCGTAAGGAAATTAATCCTGCCGCTCATGCTTCTTTGTTAGATCAATTGAAAGCTGAGCTATAAGATGGCTGAATTAGCAACGATCGCCCGTCCATATGCAGAAGCTCTTGCAGCAACAGCAAAACCCCAAGAGCTGAGTTTGTGGTCTGAACAGTTAGAAACATTAGCGCAGATGGCTGGTAATCCAGACGTGGCTAATTTATCCTCTAACCCGAATGTTTCTCAAAGCCAATTATCTGACTTGTTATTAGCAAGTTTAAAGTCAGAGGCCTCACCTGCAATTCAACACTTCATTACATTGCTAACAATGAATCATCGAATTGCCGCATTGCCTGAAATTGCTAGTCAGTTTTTGCAAATTAAAAATGCGCGGGAAGGATCTGCAGAAATACAGATTACAACAGCATTTCCTATGGCGGATGATGAGGTTAAAAGCCTAGTTGTGGCTATTTCCAAGAGATTTGGAAATAAAAGTTTAAAACCAATGATTACTGTAGACCCCGAATTAATTGGTGGGGTTCGCGTACAAGTTGGAGATGAGGTGTTAGATACCTCGGTCAAGGCAAGATTAGAAGCAATGCAAGCAGCATTACTGTCATGAAATGTTAGAAGTACAACGAAATTAAAAGACCCTAGGAGTTATAAATGCAACTTAACCCATCTGAGATCAGCGAGCTGATCAAAAGTCGAATTAGTAGCGTCGGTGTAGATGCTGAAATTCGTAATCAAGGTACCGTTATATCTGTATCTGACGGTATTTGCCGTGTTCACGGATTGTCAGGCGTTATGCAGGGCGAAATGTTAGAGTTTCCAAATAATACTTTTGGATTAGCGCTGAACTTAGAAAGAGACTCCGTTGGTGCGGTGATCCTTGGTTCTTATGAGCACATTTCTGAAGGTGATCCAGTAAAGTGTACGGGTCGAATTCTAGAGGTTCCTGTTGGACCAGAGTTGTTAGGTCGTGTTGTAAATGCATTGGGTCAGCCGATTGATGGAAAAGGCCCAATTAATGCTAAGCATTCAGACATTATTGAAAAAGTTGCTCCTGGAGTTATCGCGCGTCAGTCGGTAAGTCAGCCACTACAAACCGGCTTGAAATCTATTGACGCCATGGTTCCAATTGGTCGTGGACAGCGTGAGTTAATTATTGGAGATAGACAGACAGGTAAAACGGCTGTTGCTGTAGATGCCATCATCAATCAAAAAGGTAAGGGCGTATATTGCGTTTATGTGGCGATTGGCCAAAAGGCCTCTACCGTTAATAACGTCGTGCGTAAGTTAGAAGAGCATGGCGCGATGGGTTATACAATTGTCGTTGCTGCAACTGCATCCGATTCAGCCGCCATGCAATACCTTTCAGCGTATGCAGGTTGCACAATGGGCGAGTACTTCCGTGATCGTGGTGAAGATGCTTTGATTGTTTATGATGACTTAACCAAGCAAGCGATTGCGTATCGTCAAGTATCTTTATTATTGCGTAGACCACCAGGCCGTGAAGCTTATCCAGGCGATGTTTTTTATCTCCACTCTAGATTATTAGAGCGTGCTGCTCGAGTAAATGCTGACTATGTCGAGCAGTTTACTAAGGGTGAAGTCAAAGGTAAGACGGGGTCGCTAACTGCTTTGCCAATTATTGAAACGCAAGCGGGCGACGTTTCCGCATTCGTGCCAACAAACGTGATCTCCATTACCGACGGGCAGATTTTCCTTGAAACCGACTTGTTTAACTCCGGTGTTCGACCTGCGATTAATGCTGGTATTTCAGTTTCTCGGGTTGGTGGAGCGGCTCAAACTAAAGTTATCAAAAAACTTTCTGGTGGTATTCGAACAGACTTAGCGCAATATCGTGAGCTAGCAGCGTTCTCGCAGTTTGCGTCAGATCTTGATGATGCAACGCGTAAGCAGTTAGACCGTGGTCGTCGAGTGACAGAACTTCTTAAGCAGTCGCAATACAACCCACAGCAAGTATGGCAGTTATCAGCATCTTTGTATGCGGCAAATAACGGCTTTTTAGATAGTGTGGAAGTTAAAGATATTCTGCCATTTGAAAAAGGTTTACAAGATCACCTGAAATCAAAATATGCAGAATTAATAGGTCGCATCGAAGACACAAAAGAGTTATCTAAAGAAGATGAGGCTGCATTAAAGCTTGCCATTGAAGATTTTAAACGTTCAGCTTCTTTCTAACTTAAAGAAGCGAGGAGAGCCGCGTGGCCGGAACAAAAGAAATACGAAATAAAATCAAGAGCGTACAAAATACGCGAAAGATTACGAAAGCGATGGAGATGGTCGCCGCATCGAAGATGCGGCGTGCTCAGGAGCGTATGCGAGCAGCGAGACCATTCTCACAAAAGATTAAAAACGTTGCAGCAAATATTACTCAAGCTAACCTTGAGTATCGGCCATCGTTTTTGGTTGCCCGCGAAGTTAAAAATGTTGGCGTGATATTAATTACTACGGATAAAGGTTTATGTGGTGGATTAAATACCAACATCCTTCGTATGCTCACGAATAGTATGAAGACTTGGCATGGCGATAAAAAAGATATCCTTTGCACGGCAATTGGAACTAAAGGCTTTCAATTTTTAAACCGTATCAAGGCAAAACTTATTTCTCATGCGATACATCTAGGTGATAAGCCACTTCTAGATGATTTAATTGGAACTATCAAGGTGCAATTAGATGCTTTTGAAAATGGTGAGATTGATGAGGTATATATTGCGTTTAATCGTTTTATAAATACGATGAAGCAAGAGCCTGTTATAGAGAGAATTCTTCCCTTATCGGCAGAAAGTTTAGAGCAGACACCACAAGAGAAATCGGCTTATGGCTGGGACTATATCTATGAGCCGGATGCTCAAACGGTCTTGGATGATTTGTTGAAAAAATACATTGAGGCGGTGATTTATCAAGCCGTTGCAGAAAACATGGCTTCTGAGCAATCAGCTCGTATGGTTGCCATGAAAGCGGCCTCAGATAATGCGAAGAATTTGATTGCAGAGTTACAGCTTGATTACAACAAGACGCGTCAAGCAGCTATTACCAAAGAGTTATCAGAAATTGTTGGCGGCGCAGCCGCCGTTTAATTTAAAGAATTGTAAATATTGATTTGATTGGAGAAATGCGATGAGTAACGGAAATATCGTTCAATGTATTGGAGCTGTTGTGGATATTCAGTTCCCGCGCGACGGAATGCCTAAAGTATATGATGCACTCGTGCTTGAAGAAAGTAATGAGGCCTCTTTTGCGGAAAAAGGTTTAACCTTTGAAGTTCAGCAACAGTTAGGTGATGGCGTTGTTAGGACGATTGCCTTGGGATCAAGCGATGGCTTACGTCGTGGTATGAGTGTTCGCGGTACTGGCGCCCCAATATCTGTGCCCGTTGGACCAGCGACACTTGGTCGAATTATGGACGTATTGGGTCGTCCAATTGATGAGGCTGGACCGATTGCAACTGAAGAACGTCGAGCAATACATCAACCAGCACCTAAATTTGATGAGCTCTCACCATCTGTTGATTTACTTGAAACGGGTATTAAGGTGATTGACTTGGTATGCCCTTTTGCTAAGGGTGGTAAGGTTGGTTTGTTCGGCGGCGCTGGTGTTGGTAAGACGGTTAATATGATGGAGTTGATTAACAACATTGCGAAACAGCACTCAGGCCTTTCTGTTTTTGCTGGTGTTGGTGAGAGAACGCGTGAGGGAAATGACTTCTATCACGAAATGAAAGATTCTAACGTTCTTGATAAAGTTGCTATGGTGTTCGGTCAGATGAATGAACCTCCTGGAAACCGTTTACGCGTTGCTTTAACTGGCCTGTCGATGGCTGAGAGTTTTCGTGATGAAGGTCGCGATATTTTGTTCTTCGTTGATAATATTTATCGATACACCTTGGCAGGAACAGAGGTTTCTGCGCTCTTAGGTCGTATGCCTTCTGCTGTGGGTTATCAACCAACCCTTGCCGATGAAATGGGTCGATTACAAGAGCGGATTACTTCTACAAAAACTGGTTCTATTACATCAATTCAGGCTGTGTATGTTCCTGCGGATGACTTAACTGACCCATCCCCAGCAACAACCTTCCAGCACTTAGATTCTACGGTTGTTTTGTCGCGTGACATTGCTGCTTTAGGTATTTATCCTGCCGTTGATCCTTTAGATTCAACAAGCCGACAATTAGATCCATTGGTGGTTGGCTCTGAGCATTATGAAGTTGCTCGTGGTGTACAAGTAACACTTCAGCGTTATAAAGAGTTGAGAGACATCATTGCTATTTTGGGAATGGATGAGTTATCACCAGAAGACAAGTTATCTGTTGCAAGAGCGCGTAAGATTCAACGATTCTTATCACAACCTTTCCACGTTGCAGAAGTCTTTACAGGCTCTCCAGGAAAATATGTGACATTAAAAGAAACAATACGTGGATTTAAGATGATTGTTGCTGGTGAGTTAGATCATTTGCCTGAGCAAGCGTTCTACATGGTTGGTACGATTGACGAAGCAATTGAAAAAGCGAAGAAGCTTTAATCTAAAAAAGGTTTTAATACATTATGGCGACGATACATGTTGACGTAGTAAGTGCTGAAAGTTCGATTTTTTCAGGTGAGGCAAAATTTGTTGCATTACCCGGAGAGTCGGGTGAGCTGGGTATTTTACCTGGCCACACCCCTCTGATTACAAGAATTCGTCCAGGATCACTCAGAATTGAAAAGCCAGATGGTGGAGAAGAGTTTGTATTTGTTGCTGGTGGCATATTAGAGGTTCAGCCGAATACAGTTACTGTATTAGCAGACACGGCAATACGTGGAGCTGACTTGGATGAGGCAAAAGCTTTAGAGGCTAAGCGCCGGGCCGAAGATGAAATGGCAACCCGTAGTTCGGATATTGAGTTTGCTCGTGCTCAATCAGAGTTTGCAATGGCCGCCGCTCAACTTGCCGCGATTGCACGCTTTAGAAGAAAAAAATAAATTAGATATCAATGCCCGCTAATTTAGACTCGGAAATCACAAACGACCGCTTTTTAAAAGCCTGTCGATACGAAAGTGTTGACTCTACGCCGATTTGGTTAATGAGGCAAGCAGGTCGATATCTGCCTGAGTACAATAAAACCAGAGCAAAAGCGGGAAGCTTTCTACAGCTTGCTAAAAACCCAAGGTACTGCTCTGAAGTAACACTTCAACCCTTAGATCGATATGATCTTGATGCGGCAATATTATTTTCTGACATTCTCACGATCCCCGATGCAATGGGATTAGGTCTGAGTTTTGAGCAAGGGGAAGGGCCTCGATTTGAGTTTCCTTTGCAGTCAGAAAAAAGAATCCAAGATTTACGTGTTGCAGATATGGATCAATTACGTTATGTGTTTGATGCTGTCGCTGAAATTCGTAAAGACCTTATGCAAAATGGTAAGCAAAGGGTCCCATTAATTGGCTTTTCTGGAAGCCCTTGGACACTTGCCTGTTACATGGTTGAAGGTAGTGGCTCGAAAGAGTTTCAGCATACCAAGACCTTGTTATATACTCGCCCTGATTTAATGAGACATATCTTAGATATTAATATTCAGTCAGTAACTGAGTATTTAAAACTACAAATTGAATCAGGTGCTCAGGCTGTCATGCTTTTCGACACTTGGGGTGGGCTATTGAGCCACTCAGACTATTTAGAGTATTCCTTATCTCCAATGAAAGAGGTTATTCGCCGCCTTCATGAAGATCGAAACATTAAGGAAAATATTCCTATTTTGCTATTTTCTAAAGGTGGTGGGTTGTGGCTAAAGGAAATGGCAAAATCTGGAGCTAATGTTTTGGGTATGGACTGGACACAATCATTACTTCAAGCACGAGAAACCCTTGGAGGACAACGAGTCAGCTTACAAGGAAATATTGATCCACAAATACTTCTTGGTGATCAAAAGATCATTAAAACAAAAGTAGCCGAAATGTTTAATGAGTTAGCACTTACTAATGCCATAAACTCAGGCTTATCATCACTTGATGGCCATATTTTTAATTTAGGGCATGGCATCTCACAATTTACTCCACCAGAAAATGTGCAAGTATTGATCGAGGCCGTTCGGACCGAGTCTAATAGGCATCGTCAAAAGTAATAAAATAGTAATATGTCCTGATGAATCAAAAAGTTATTCACAGATAAGATATTGCTATCAAAGAACAAGAGCTTGTGTGCGACTTAAAATTTAATTTTTAAGTAAGCCTTTTAAGCCAATGATTATGTTAGATAAAATAAATTAAATCGACTGATTGAGATAAATTATAAAAATTATCGATGATGCGATAGCAGAAGAAAACCACAAATAATCCACAGAGTTATCCACAGGGTGATCCGTGTGAGTAAGGGGCTAATATGACTGGAAAGATTAAAAAAAATAGATAAACTCTATTGAGAAAATAATGTCCATAAAAATAGTAAAAGTAGCCATTGATGTCCCATTATTTCAACTATTTGATTATCTTTGGGATGAGAACAAGCTGAACCATCCACCAAGACAAGGATTAATAGTCAAAGTCGAATTTGGCAAAAAAGAAAAAATAGGCATTGTCTTACAAAATAAATATCTAGAATCAAATTCAAATGATCAACAAAGAAAGCTTAAAAGTGTACTAGAGCTTGCACAAGTTATAAAAATGGATGAAGGACTCATTCGATTATGTCAGTTTGCATCAAAGTATTATTTGAAACCTCTTGGCGAAATATTATTTAGTTCAATACCTACAGAATGGAAAAAAACAGAGAGGTGGGATGCTCTCGAAAAACAGAAAAATAGAAAGTTAAAAAAAGAGATAACCTACCTACCAGAAAACTCTGAAGTAGAAACGTGGCCCCTTAATCAAGAGCAGAAATATGCATATGATCAATTAAATAAAATTTCTTGTAAAAAGGAGTTTGAGTTAATACTTCTGAAAGGAGTAACCGGAAGTGGTAAAACGGCGGTATACCTTCAATGGTTAAAAACTATTTTGCAAGAAAATAATGGGCAGTGTTTAATATTAGTTCCTGAAATTAATTTAACGCCACAATTAGAAAAAGTTATTAGGGGTGTATTTGTCAACGAAGAGGTTAGCGTATTACACAGCAATATTACAGCAGCAAAAAGGAATTATGCATGGTGGCAAATACAAAACGGTATTTCAAGGGTCATTATCGGGACTAGATTAAGTATTTTTGCACCCATACCAAATTTAAAAGCAATTGTTGTGGATGAAGAACACGATGGATCCTATAAACAACAAGATGGCTTAAGATATAACGCCAGAGATTTAGCCATTTGGCGAGGCGCAGATATAAAAATTCCTGTTGTATTAACTTCAGCGACACCTTCAAGTGAAACATGGCAAAAAGTAATTGAGAAAAAAATAACATTACTAGAGTTAAATAAAAAGGCTAAAAAGGGCGCAACATTCTCTCAATTACATTTGATAGACACAAATAAAGCGAAAAAAAATAAAACGATTGATAGCTATGGTTTAACAATAGAAATAAAAAAGGTCATTGAGGAGACTTGGAAAAGAAATAAACAAACACTGATATATATAAACCGAAGAGGATATTCACCAATATTGCATTGCGCGGCATGCCAATGGAAATCAGAGTGTAAAAAATGTAGCGCTTGGATGGTAGTACATAAAAAAAATTCTGGGAAATCAGACTTTAATTTGCAATGCCATCACTGTGGATTGGTGATGCTTCCACCAAAATATTGCCCTGATTGTGGAAATCAAGATTTAGTCACGATTGGCCTAGGTACGCAAAAAATAGAGGAGCATTTATCCCAAGAATATCCAAAAATTGAATTACTGAGAATTGATAGTGATACAACGAAAAATAAAGGAAGTGCCGATGCACTATTTTCAAAAATTCATGAAGGTAAACCTTGCTTAATCGTGGGAACTCAGATGATAACAAAAGGCCATGATTTCCAACATGTAGAAACCGTCATTGTTTTAGATGTCGATAAAAGTCTCTTTTCTCAGGATTTTAGAGCAATAGAAAAAATATTTTCTCAACTTGTACAAGTAGCAGGTAGGGGTGGAAGAAGCGAAGAAACTGAACAATCAAATATTTATATCCAGACAGAATTTGTCGAGCACCCGCTTTTTAAAGCATTATCAGAGCATCGTTATGATGATTTCATTACTGACATAGTGATGGAAAGAAAAGAAAATGAATTACCTCCATATACCTATCAAGCCTTAATTATTGTAGAGTCGAAGACTGAAAAAAATAATTTAGAAATACTTCATGAAATAAAAAATTATATTGAAGGTCAAAAATATCTGAAAACCTTGATATATGACCCAACACCCAGAATGTTACATAAACTTTCCGGCGTAGAACGAAATCAACTACTCATTGAATCAAAGGAACGTACCGAGCTACAAACTCTTTTAGAAAAAGCCTTGGATCTGATCGAAGAACTAAAGAAAAAATCTAGGGCAATTAAAATTCATATTGATCGAGATCCTACGATATTCTAAGCTTCCTCATCATCTGAAATTGGCACGCAGCTACAAAATAAATGCCGATCACCATGAACATTATCTACACGACCAACCGGTGGCCAAAACTTATTCATGCGTATTCGTTTTACAGGATACGCAGCCATTTCACGCGAATAAGCATGAGGCCATTCATTTGCAACAAGTGACTGTGCAGTATGAGGTGCATTTTTAAGCGGATTATCCAAGGAATCAAAAGTACCACAGATGATCATCTCGATTTCTTCACGAATATGAACCATTGCTTCAATAAAACGATCTATTTCTGATTTGGACTCACTTTCAGTAGGCTCAATCATGAGTGTCCCAGGAACAGGAAAGCTCATTGTCGGAGCGTGAAACCCGAAGTCAATTAAGCGCTTGGCGATATCCTCATTGCTAATACCAGAAAGTTTTTGTAATGGACGAATATCAAGAATACATTCATGGGCAATTAAACCATTTTGACCATGGTAAAGAATTGAATAATGAGGACTGAGTTTCTTTGCGATATAGTTTGCAGAAAGAATAGCAACTTCTGTCGCCTGCCTAAGACCATCCGCGCCCATCATTACAACGTACATCCAGGATATAGGTAAGATTGATGCGGAGCCAAAGGGCGCTGAACTGATGCGAGGTAAATCTGATTGTGTCAATGAAGCTGTATTTGCAGTGAAAGAAAAGGGTAAAAATTTCGATAAATGCTTTTTTGCTGCAATAGGTCCAACCCCAGGACCACCACCCCCATGAGGAATACAAAATGTCTTGTGTAGGTTTAAGTGGCTAACATCCCCACCAAAATGACCAGGAGAAGCAGTACCAACAAGGGCGTTCATATTTGCACCATCGATATATACTTGACCGCCATGTGTATGGATGAGGCTACAAACTTCTTTGACATTCGCTTCAAATACACCATGAGTAGAAGGGTAGGTAATCATGATGGCAGCAAGGCAGGAGGAGTGTTGCTCAACCTTAACCTTTAAATCATCAAAATCTATATTGCCATTTAAGTCACACATAATAACAACAACCTCCATCCCTGCTAAATGAGCTGAAGCAGGGTTCGTGCCATGCGCTGAAGAGGGTATCAAACAAATATTTCTCTGCCCTTCGCCGCGAGACTCATGATAAGCTTTAATGACAAGAAGGCCCGCATATTCTCCTTGTGATCCTGCATTCGGTTGTAAAGAGACACAGTCGTAGCCTGTTACGGCACACATCATTTTCTCAATTTGAAAAATTAGTTCAGAATAACCAAGCCATTGGGATTTAGGTGCAAAGGGATGAATTTGATTAAACTCGGGCCAAGTAATCGGAAGCATTTCACTTGTCGCATTTAGCTTCATGGTGCAAGAACCAAGCGGAATCATCGTCCGATCCAGCGCTAAATCTTTATCAGAGAGCCGACGGATATAGCGAAGCATTTCGTGTTCTGAATGATAACGATTAAAAGTAGGATGTGTTAAAAATGGGGTTGCCCTATTTAGACTCTCAGGAAATTGATGCTTATCACATGGTATTTGCAGAAGTTCGTCAACCGACAGAGAGATTTCGAAAACTTTTAGCAACTCTACAATATCGATTTCTGTGCAAGTTTCATCTAAAGAAATACTGCAATGGGTTTCATCAATCAGTCTTAAGTTAATCCCAAGACCCTCAGCTCTAGAAAGCGTCAATGTTGAGTTAGGTGTTGTAATGTGTAGGGTATCAAACCAATAGGTATTCACAACTTTAACGTGGTGTATTTTTAAGGCTTTGGCAAGCAGGCTGGTATATCGGTGTGTTCGAAGTGCAATATTCCTAAGCCCATCAGGACCATGATAAACAGCATACATACTGGCCATTACCGCTAAAAGAACCTGTGCAGTACAAATATTCGAGGTGGCTTTTTCTCTTCGGATATGTTGTTCACGCGTTTGAAGAGCAAGACGATAGGCTGGTTGATTGTTTGAGTCAATACTGACACCAACTAGACGTCCAGGCATATATCGTTTATAGGCATCTTTTGTTGCTAGAAAAGCAGCATGAGGGCCGCCAAAGCCAATAGGGACTCCGAATCGTTGAGAGTTACCAACCACAACGTCAGCTCCAAACTTTCCCGGAGACTCTAATAGAGTTAGTGCAAGAAGGTCAGCTGCAACAATTAGTAGTCCATTTTGATGATGAAGATATTGACAAGCAAGTTGATAATCATCACATGAATGTAAAAGACCTGTACCACCTGGGTATTGAATGAGAGCACCAAAAACATCATATTGTGAAAGGTTTTTTAAGTCATCAACAATAATAGTAATTTTTAGAGGTTTTGCTCTTGTTTGGATGACCTCTAGGGTTTGCGGAAAAATATCTGAACTGATAAAAAATGACGTTGAAGGCGACTCACAAGCTCTAAGGGCTAATGTCATGGCTTCCGCTGCAGCTGTTCCTTCATCTAGCATCGAGGCGTTTGCAATGTCCATGCCTGAGAGGTCAATAATCATTTGCTGAAAATTAATGAGGGCCTCTAGTCGACCTTGAGAGATTTCTGGTTGATAGGGAGTATATGCGGTATACCATCCAGGATTTTCTAAAATATTACGTTGTATTACTGCAGGTGTAATCGTGTTGTAGTAACCTTGCCCAATCCAATTTTTATAAAGTATATTTTTATTGGCAATTAATTTTAATTGATGGATTGCATCGGTTTCGGACATTGGTAATGAAAATTGATCGAGAGGTAAGGACTGGTTTTCTCGAATAGCATCTGGGATAACTGCCTCAATGAATTCTTTTCGTGAAGAGTATCCAAGAAAACGAAGCATCGAGGATTGGTCGTTCAGGTTTGGACCAATGTGCCTAGAAACAAATTCATTAGAAGAGGCTAAATTAATGGTTGTCGGTAAAAATGGCATTCCCTATTCCCCGATAGATGTTGCGTATCCCTTGGCGTCTAATAAGTCATTTAATTCAGCAGGGTTAGAGGGCTGAATTTTAAAAAACCAAGACCCATATGGGTCGCTGTTAATCAATTCTGGTGATTGTGTTAACGCCTCGTTAACAGCAATAATTTCTCCACTCATTGGCGCATAGATATCACTAGCCGCTTTCACCGATTCTACAACTGCGCAGTTAGACTTTGCTTTGACAATTTGTCCAATTTTCGGTAATTCAAGAAATACAATATCCCCAAGAGCATCTTGGGCGTGCTGAGTAATGCCTACAGAAAAAGACCCATCTGGATCAGCGAGAGACCACTCATGAGAGGCGGCGTACTTCAGATTTTGTGGAATAGACATATGAGCTCCTTGAAATTAAATAAGAATGTGACCACGACGGACGAATTGAGTCTTCACAATTTGTGCGTCATAAGTTTGATGACGAATAATGACTTTAACTACTGAGCCTATGACTTGACCTATAGGAAGTCTAGCTAAGGCAATTGATTTTTCTAAAGAGGGGCTATATGTTCCAGAAGTTATCTCGCCATGACCCAAAGGCGTGATTACGGTCTGATGACTTCTTAAAACCCCTTTATCTAAAAGAACTAAACCTAAAAAATCAAAGGCTTGACTATATGAACTTAATGCACGTTTACCAATAAAGTCACGTGGACTTTTTAAATCAACTGTCCACGAAAGGCCGCAATCATAGGGGTTTATAGACTCATTCATATCCTGTCCATAAAGGTTATAACCGGCCTCAATTCGCAGAGTGTCTCTTGCTCCTAGACCAGCGGGCTTAGCTCCGAGGCGTAATAAATAATCCCAAAGTGCTTGCCCTTTTATTTGCGCAACGCTTAGCTCAAAACCGTCTTCACCGGTGTAACCGGTTCTTGCAAACATTAGATCACCATAAACACTGGGCAGCACACTTACATGAAAATAAGGTAATTTCTTTAGTTGATTTTGTAGTTCCGGAAACGCCTTACAAAGAACATCTTCTGCTTTCGGACCTTGTATTGCCAATAGAACCTCAGAGTCAATGCAGTGATTGATATCAGAGCGTCGAGGAATTAATGTCACATGCTTAAATAAAACCGCCTGCTGTGTTAACCACGAAATATCTGTCACGGCTGTTGAGGCATTGATAACGAGACGATATCGATCTTCTAATCGATACACAATTAAATCATCAATAATCCCTCCTTGAGGGTTTAGCATGCATGAATATAAGCCTTGACCTACAGTTTTAAGCTTATCGATATTATTTGCCAGCACATATCTTAAAAATTCAGGTACCTCGCCACCAAAACAATCAACAACAGCCATGTGGGAGACATCAAAGATACTAACCTGTGATCTAGTTTGCAGATGCTCGCTGACTTGTGAACCGTAATGGATTGGCATATCCCATCCACCAAAGTCAATCATCTTAGCGCCAAGACTAAGGTGTCTTTCATGAAAAACAGTTTTTAAATGCATCAAGGACATTGAGTTCCTGAAAAAGCCCCTCTGTCCATGTTACCTGAGAGATTCCACTCTAAAGAGTGTTAGCCCCTTCGGTGGGCAACTCAATGCCTCTCTCCAGAGTGTTTATGTTGACAGTCCTTTTGCCTGAGCGTTTATGGGCACTGCGCCTTCGGCGGTGAAACACACTCTCTCCTATCAACAGATTAAGTTTAACCTGAAATTTAAAATAAAAAATAAAAATATTCTTCCTAAATTTGCTTGGTATCATACTTCTATGTCACTAAAAGTTGCCATTATTCCTGTTACCCCATTTGAGCAAAATTGCACTATATTAATTTGCGAGGAAACTAAAACAGCAGCTGTCGTCGATCCCGGCGGCGATTTAGAAAAAATATCAAAGGCTATTAAAGAACTTAACATTGTGGTTGAACAGGTTTTGGTTACACATGGCCATGTCGATCATTGTTCGGCTGCAAAAGAATTGGCAACTATTTTAAATGTACCTATTTATGGCCCTCATATAGAGGACGCATTTTGGATTGATCAATTACCTGACCAGGCAAAAAGATATGGATTTATGCATCAAGGTCAAAGCTTTGTTCCATCTAAATGGCTGAATGATGGAGATCAAATTCAGATCGGGAATCAACACTTAGAGGTCGTACATTGCCCTGGACACACGCCAGGTCATATTGTGTTCGTGGATGAAAAGTCCAGAATTGCTATTGTTGGCGATGTTTTATTTGCGGGCTCGATTGGAAGAACAGATTTTCCACGAGGTAATCATCAAGACTTGATTACTTCGATAAAAGAAAAGCTACTACCGATGGGAGATGATATTACTTTTGTACCCGGACATGGTGAGCTATCGACTTTTGGCCACGAGAAGCTTCACAACCCCTATCTTGTTGTTTAGGGGTGCCCTATAAAAAAGCTTAGGCCTTAATTGCGCCTGTACGGTGGGTTCGGTTATACAGACAGCTGGCACAAATCCAACGCTGTTTACGATTGCTTGTTGGTATCCAAGTTCCACCATCTAGACGCTTTTCTCTGCTACAGGACGAGCAAAATTTTAGCGATTGGCTTGTGGTTTCAGAAGTCGTGGTTGTACTTGTACTTGTAGTCATGATTTACTGCCTAAGCAACAAAACTCCTATTTTAACTCAAATTCAACGGAAAACCCAATTTACTCAGAGGGGATAACTCTTATTGACTCCGCAGTCTTATTACCATTGAAATCTAGCCAATACTTGTTTTTAAAGTCATACAACTTACATAATTTGGCAGTTTGGAAATACCAAGACCAAGAAAATGCTTGTTTGATGACTCTGCCTGGCAATAGCTCTTCTAATTTACTTTGAGCGTCAGAAAGTTGATAGAGTGGAACGCCCATATCCACATGGTGTGCAGTATGCTCCATGATGTGATGCATTAATGAGCCAAAATGGCGCTTAAATGTAAGGTGAACTGTTGTAGAGACAAAGGGCTGTGCACGGAGCCATTCTGACTTGTTGTCATACCAAGACACACTCGGATGGGTGTGGTGGACATATACTACCCACCCAATCATGCCATTCCAAAACAAATAAGGGATGACAAACCCACAGCCCAATATTGTGAAAATGGATTGGTTAGAAATGATCGCTAGGTAAATTAAAGCAACTACCCATATCACACCAAAACCACCAACAAGATAACTATCTTTTAAGAAAATCTTTCTAGTGGATGGCATGTTTTTGCGATTTGGAAAAAACATTTTGTTCCACCAAATTTCAATCATGTAATAAATAACCGGCCCCCAACCGCTTCTATAAAGGCGCTCAAGGTTCTGACGCCAGATCGGCATTGCTTGAAATTCTTCTAGGCTTGCTGGGGCCCAAACAAAGTCAAAACCTTTTAAATTGGTTTGTCCATGATGCACGACATTGTGACCCACTTCCCAAAGACTAAATGGGGTTAAAGAGGGCAAAAAAGCGATTCGACCTAAAACTTTATTTAATTCACGATGTGGGGTGTAGCTTTGATGACAAGCATCATGCCCTAGAATAAATAGGCGCCCAATCCAAAACCCAGCGATATTCCCTAAAACAATTTTGATGAATAAATTTTCTATAAACACTACGCCAGCGATCAGAGCTAACCAAATAAGAATATCTGCAGCCAATAGAAAGATTGCTTTAATGGTCTGTTTTTCAGCAAATGGTTCAATCCAACCTCGAATTACTTTTCGATTGGGTATAGGCAAGCCCTCAGGAATAGGTTTTAATCCTATCGATGTGTCAGCATTTAAATGATTTGTAGTCATATACTCAGAAGTTATTCAGATAACTTACTATTTTATTATTTTTTTGAAAAGCGCGTGTGGAGTTAATACCAAAACCAAGTTGAATTAAAGGATATTCGTAAAATAATGAATTAAAAGTGGAAAATATAGGTGAATAGTGAGCTTGAGACTCACAAAACGCGATAAATAGTTGTGCAAAAACAACGGCATAAAACAGATAAAGAAATAAATACGCGATCCAAGAGAGTATGACCCTCAAGATATCTATAAGTCAGAATAAGCTTCCTTTCTTTATGGCGTTAGCCTAACCTGCACCCATTGCTGGTGAACAAAACAAACAACCCGATAACGATAAATGATTATTTTGGTACAAAAGGGACTCACACATTAAAAACGACTTATGAAGACTATGTAAAACCAACAAATTAATTAAACTCTTTTTGATACAAGCACCGCAACTGCGGTGCTTACTTATTTAAAAACTCCGAATTGTTTGAGCCTAAGCGAGGATAAGCGACATTTGGCGTTGAATTTCTCAGCGTTTGAGAAATTGGTAAAGGTAGCGCAGTCATTTTCTGTTGATTATCTTGTACAAATTGATTAAAGATGTTTCGACTCAAAAAATGATGATTCGTCATTGCTTCTTCCAGATTCAAAACAAGGTTACAACAGACGTCTTTTCCTTCAAATAGCTTGACCCAATATGAAGAATCTTGGGATTTAAAAATTTCTGCCACTTTTTGTGTGGCGAGCTCAGTTGGGGCATTGGCGGAACGAAATTCAATGGGCAGTGCTATAAGTTCACAAAATAGTGTCCAAAACTTATCCTCTAGTGGGGCCGCGGCAATAAAACGCTGGTCTTTTGTTGGATAAATTTGATAGCGAGGCGATCCCCCAGTTACAAGGTCATCAGAATAACCAGGAGATTTATTTAATAAATCTCGATTAGATATCCCCCAATACATGAATGTAAAAAGATTTTCGCTCATAGCAACATCGAGGTGAATCGCTTCATTTGTTAAATCACGTTGACGCAAGGCTAATAAAATATTCATAAACGCAGGGTAAGCACCACCAGCAATATCAGCAATTAATGCAGGTGGTAAATTTGGAGAGTTTGTTTTATCCCCAACAAGTGACAGAAGGCCCGCTTGTGCCAGATAATTTAAGTCGTGGGCAGCAACATGAGCCATTGGCCCTGTTTGACCATAGCCAGTGATCGAGCAATAAATGAGTCGTGGATTTATTTTTGTTAAAGACTCAAAACCTAATTGCAGTCGATCCATCACGCCAGGTCTAAATTGCTCAATTACAACATCACAAGTTTTGACGAGATCGTAAATAACATTAATGGACTCTTGTTGTTTTAAGTCAAGCGCTAAACTTTTTTTGCCACGATTGAGAATGACAAAATTACCACTATCGACATCAGATTTTGGTGAGTACGAGCGCATATCATCACCGCCAATAGGTTTCTCAACTTTGATAACTTCTGCCCCAGCCTCAGCCAGCAACAAAGAACAAACAGGGCCTGGTAATAAAGTACTAAAGTCTAAAACACGAATATCTGAGAGTGGTAATGGCCGAGTCATGATGAGTTCTTTTTATCGAGAGCAATTTGTGCTCGGCGAGCTGGCGAAAATTCTGTTTTGCCTAATGCTCTATATAAAGTCTGTGAGACTTCAGCATGATGAGCTAATCCCGAGCGTGATAGTAAGTTCAGTGGGCCTTCAGGATAACCCAACCCCAGTTTTAGGGTTAAGTCCATATCGCTGGCACTAGCTAAGCCATCGTCAAGACGACGCAGAACAGAGTTTAAATAGGGCCTAATTAAACGGTTCACAATTCTTCCTGGAGTGTCTGCGCAAATAGCAACAATCAGTTGCTGTTCTTCAAAAACCGTTTTAGCTAGCCCTAAAGCTACATTAAAGCTATTCGGTTGTTTGACTAACTCTATTAAAGGCGTGGGTGGGTCATCCCCCATTCGAAATCTGGCAAAGCCTAAAACATTTGAACCTTCTTGGCCCATTTGCTCTCCCGTATGAACACCGAGGCATTCAAGATCGAGTTCAAGTAAGATCAAGTCAAATTTATCTCTATCAGAAATTTTTTGAAATGCCGTGCCAACATGATCACCAACAATCATGAGTACGTTGGCACTTGAGTCATTGCTGACCGAAAATGGAATGCCATCAGGAAAAGACTTACTATTTCCAGTTTCGATTAATTGAATAGCCATCATCATTAAGCCCCAAACAATTTAGAATTTTGATAGGTAAAAAAACCTTTACCAGATTTTTTGCCAAGATGACCTGCAGCAATCATTCTTCTAACGAGCGGGGGGCAAGCAGCATCAGGCTCATGCGTCAAATCATGCATGGCATGACACAGGAGCTTTTGTGTATCCATGCCAACAAGGTCTAACAATTGCATTGGACCCATGGCATAACCCATGGATGCTTTAATTGCTTTATCAATGTCTTCTGGAGTGGCGATACCCGCCTCAACCATGCGAATTGCATTGTTATTAAAGGGTATCAAGAAATAATTTAAGATAAATCCAGGAGTGTCTTGAGTTTTGACGGGAGTTTGCCCTAAAGAAATACAAAAATCCCATGCCTTTTGAAAGGCATCTTCGGAAGTATTGAGCCCTGGCGACATTTCTACTAATTTCATTAATTGTGCAGGTAGGCAAAAGTGCATTCCAACAAAGAGCTCATCGCGGCCACTTCCTCCGGCTATCTCTGTAATGGAAATCGTTGAGGTGTTAGAAGCAAAAATAGTATGGCTTGGACAAATCTGATTCAACTTTGCGAAGAGTTGATGCTTTACTTGCAAATCTTCAAAGATGGCCTCAATTACGATGTCGCAGTCTTGTAGAGATTGCAAATTAGCGCTTGTGTGTAATCGACTTAAAGTCGGCTCTAATTGGTCTGCGGACATCTTGCCACGTGCAATTGATTTTTTGAAAAAATCAGCACTTTGTGTCATTAAGGCGGACAGGTTTTTTTCATTGCTGTCTACTATAAAAGTTTCATAGCCGGCTCGCGAACTAACAATCGCAATACCAGAGCCCATGGTGCCACAACCAACGACCCCTACTTTTTTGATAGATGCCATAAAGATCCTTTTATTTACGATAAAAATGCCGGCCAACTAATTGCCGATGTATCTGATTGGTACCTTCCCAAATTTGGGTAATCTTGGCATCACGCATGAGTCGTTCGGCGCGATAGTCTTGACAATATCCATAACCACCTAATAAGCCAACAACCTCGTTTGTAATTCGCATAGCGGCATCTGTAGCTCGGTATTTCAAAATAGATGCTTCAGTACCGTAGTTTTTTGCACCGTTATCAACCGACTTTCCAAGTGACCAAAGTAGGTTTTCACATAAGTAAAGTTCACTAGCTAAATCGGCTAATTGGAACTGAATTCCTTGAAAATCTATTATTTTTCGTCCAGATTGCTGACGCTCATTGATGTAATTAACGCCGTCATCAAAGGCGGCACGGGCAATACCAAGAGCATGTGCTGCGACGCTAGGACGTGATTTATTTAACGAAGATAAAAGTATTTTTAGACCATCGCCTGGTTGACACAATAAGTTTGAACGAGGGACCCTGCAATGATCAAAAGAAATAGATGCCGTACTAGCAGCATGATGCCCCATTTTTTTCTCAAGGCCTAAAACACTAAATCCAGGTGTGCCTTTTTCAAAAATCATTGCTGAAATAGATTCTTTCGAGCCAGGAATTTCTGACCATTTTCCAAAAAGAAGATATAGGTCAGCGACGTCACCATTAGAAATAAAAATCTTATTGCCATTGACAATAATATCGTCACCGTCAGGAGTAAAACTGAGCCGCATACCTGTTGCATCCGAACCAGCTTGGGGCTCGGTGATGGCTAAGGATCCAATACCACCTTCAGCGATACGCGGTAAGAATTTTAATTTTTGATCATCCGTTCCAAAATCAATGATCGGTTTCATGCCGTGAAAATTGGTGGCCCAAATAATTCCGGTAGAGGCACAAGCCTTACTAATTTCTCTGACGCAATATAAATAGGACGTATATGAAAGTGGCGCCCCTCCATACTCCTCCGGAACAAACATCGCATTTAACCCAAGCTCATTGATAGCTCGAATATTTTCCCAAGGGAACTCACCGGATTCATCGAAGCGAGAAGCATTTGGTTCAATAATATTTTTACAAATGGATTGGACGCTATGTATGAGCTGAGATTCCTCAGCACTTAAGGAGATTTGTTGATCGAGTTTTTCAAAAATGGTTTGCATAAGATTTTCTAGTGAGCTATGGAGTGAGCGCCATCGATATAGATGG
This sequence comes from uncultured beta proteobacterium, assembly GCA_903867305.1. Classification (GTDB taxonomy): domain Bacteria; phylum Pseudomonadota; class Gammaproteobacteria; order Burkholderiales; family Burkholderiaceae; genus Polynucleobacter. The sequence goes on along the minus strand of CAIPQU010000107.1, from coordinate 12,983 downwards.
TTTCACCAGTGAGAAAAGACATTTGAGGTTGAACAAGGGTGGCTACTAGAGTAGCAACTTCTTGAGGTACTCCTGGTTTTTTGCGGGGAATGCGTTTAGCAAGAAACTCTCCTAAGGGGCCTTGCATCGCAACTTGATTTAATTCGGTTTGAATATAACCAGGCGCAACATCTAACACACGAATACCTTTGCTCGCCCATTCAACGGCAAGACATCTCGTGATAGCCCCCACAGCTGCCTTAGATGAGCAATAAGCCAAATTTGATTTCACACCCATTTTGTCAAAAAATGATCCAATATTAATAATGACACTAGATGGTTGTTGGATTAAATAAGGGTAGGCCTCTTTACAGCTCACAAACACAGCCTTTGCATTGGTGTTCATCACCTCATCCCACATTTGCTCATTCATTAGGTGCGATTTTTCTTCTCGATGAACCCCTGCATTATTGACAATGGCGTCTAATCTTCCCGTGAGCTGAAATATTTGTTTATAGGCTTCTTTGATGGAGCTGGTTTGAGTGATGTCACAAGACAAGTTAATTAATTGATTCAGATATTGACGCTCAAGTTCAAACTCCTCAATCCCCTGGCCCTTCCGAGTCAGGTTAATGACTTTCCAGCCTTGGATAAGTAGTTCATGAACAATTGCCGCGCCAATTCCTCTACTGCCACCGGTTACTGCTATAACTTTTTGCTCTTGAGACATCTTAATGATCCTTAAACGAGGGAGGGCGCTTTTCAATAAAGGCTTGCATACCTTCATTTGCATCATTTAAAGAGTACGCTAAAGTAGATAAATTACTTTCAATCTTCAAGCCTTCGTGAAGACTTACATCAAATGAGCGAAGCACAGCAGATTTTGCAAAATTTAAAACGGGAAGACTAAAGCTCTTGAATTGTGCGCAAAAAGCAAAAGCATCATCAAGTGCTTTGTGCTTGTCAACCAACCCATTTAATATCCCATATTGAAGCGCTTGCTCTGCATCAATCGTTTTGCCGGTTAGGATGAGCTCATTCGCTTTCGTAATACCGATCGCTCTTGATAATCGTTGAGTTCCGCCATAACCAGGGATAAGACCTAATTTAATTTCTGGGAGACCCATTTTAGCGTTTGGTGTAGCGAGCCGAAAGGTACAAGCTAGCGCAAGTTCTAGGCCTCCACCAAATGCATAGCCGTTAATTAAGGCAAGACTTGGAATCTGTAAATGCTCGATTTGATCAAAGATTTTTTGACCAAACTCAGAGCCAGCTTGTTGTTCTTGACGAGAGCGCCCCATGAGTTCTTTGATATCTGCACCCGCACAAAAGGCTTTATCTCCAGCACCAGTAATAATTAAAGCTCGCGCGTTACTTTTTTTGACATCTTGTATGAGTGTATTTAATTCATCTAAGATAGAAAAAGATAGTGCGTTTAAGGCCTCTGGCCGATTCAGTGTTAGAACCACTATATCTTCATGAAATTGCAGTTGAGGTGACATACTCTTACCTAAAGTTTGGGTTCAGTAAAGCGAACCGAGTCAAGTGTTAAAAGACCTTTTTTAAACATATCTTGAAGTTCGCGTTTCAAAATCTTACCGCTTGCAGTGACAGGGAATTCTTTAACAATACCAAAATATTCTGGCATATCATATTTAGAAAGGCCGGCATGATGCAAGTGCATTAAAAAATCAATAGCATTTAAAGTGTGACTTTCTTTGATTAAAAGAGCCATAGCAACTTTTTCACCCAGCCGAAGGTCTGGAACACCAAATGCAGCGCATTTAATAATCGCGGGATGACGATGGGCTAAATCTTCGAGATAAGACGGGTAAATATTGTGCCCGCCCCGAATAATAAGATCTTTTTTTCGACCAATAATTTGTAAACACCCACGATCATCAAGCATACCTAAGTCGCCAGATAAAAACCATCCATCTTGGTTAAAGGAGTCTTCAGTTGCAGTTTGGTTATCGTAATAACCCAACATTAATAGCGCCCCGCGAGTGGCTATTTCACCGACCTCTCCAGGATTGGCATAGATATTTGGATTATTTTGATCAACGATAATCGTTTCATAGCCTCGGGCAGCTCTTCCACACGTTTCAACGATTGTTTGAGTATCATCGGTAGGTGCGGTGAATTGATGCGAGCCATTTTCCGTCATGCCATAAATATTTTGAGGTGTAATCCCCATGGCTAAAAATGACTTGGCTACCTCTACCGGGATAATGGACCCAGCCATATAAAAGATACTGACATCGCCCAGATGGCTCAAGCCTTGTTGTTGAAGATGCCCTAATATATCAATAGCATGTGTTGGTACACCAAGAATGTAGTTTGCCTTAGCCTCAATAATCCAATCAATAATGGACTTTCCACTTGGGGGATAATTTAATACTAATTCATAACCGCCTACAGCCCATTGCTCAAGGGCAACCGTTCCAATGTGGTGACTCATCGGACTAATGCTCAATATAATTGTATTTTTTGGATAGTTCCACACATCCAACATCGCTCGACCATTAGCTAATAAAGTGTTATTAGAATGCATCACCCCCTTGGGGATACCGGTTGTTCCAGATGTAAACGCTAAATAAACGATGGAATCAGGGTCATCATGAATTAATGGGAGTTTGCTTCCGCTGCCACTAGTTCTTTTTGATAGAAGGGGAAAGAGATCTTTCCAAGTATCTTCTACTGAAAAAATTTCTTTTAAATCATTTAATTCCTGTGTAATGGATGTGAGTGCCTCAGGGTCTTTATTTCCTCCATAGCCAGGCATCATGATTAAAGCTGCAGCGCGACTGCGCTTTAAAAATTCTTTAATTTCTTGAAGGGTATAGTTTTGATGTAATGAGGTACATGCTACATAACCATTTCTAGAGCAAGCTAAAAAGCTAGCAACCCCCTCTACCCTAGAGGGAAGCCAAATTGCTACTCGATCTCCCTTTCTAAGACCAGCATCAGCCAGTTGAGAGCTAATATGATCAACCCACAGAAGTAACTCAGACCACTTTAGACGTTGATTTCCATCCCTTAGCGCAAAACCATCAGGATTGTTTGAGGCATGTTTTTGCAGTAAATGGTAAAAAGTTTCGTTTTGCCAAAACCCAGACTCATAATATGACTGAGCCTTTGGATAAGATAACAGCGTCAGCATCATTGTTAATGACCAAAAGTATCTGGATTAGGATCTCGACGATTAGCAAAAGCATCGCGCAATTCCTCTGACTCATTTGAGTCTATATAAGGACGCAATAATAGGTCGTGTGTAATTCTCGATAAGCCACTTACTCCGCCATGGCGTGCTTGAAAGGCACCTTTAATGGAAGCTAAGGCAAACGCACCGCGATTTGCGATGGTGAGCGCCATTTTTAAGGTTTCTTCTTTTAACATTGCGTCTGGCACAACTCGGTTGATTAAACCAAACTCTAAAGCTTGCTTTGCTGTAAGTCGATCATTTAACATCCACATTTCTTTCGCACGTTTTTTACCAATGGCATCCTCTAAATACCAAGTACCATAACCAGCGTCAAAACTTCCCATCATTGGACCAACTTGACGAAATACGGCACTTTCTTTTGCAATAGTTAAATCGCAGACGACTTGTAAAACATTGCCCCCACCAACCGCAAATCCATTGACGCTAGCAATGACAGGTTTTTGTAGTCGCTCAATAGCCTCATACATTTCTAAAGTTGGTAATACACCCGCATACAAATTGGTGTCTTGCAGGCCATCTTTACGCCCACCAATACAAAAGAATTTTTCCCCAGAACCTGTTAGAACAATAACTCGAGTGCGTGTTTCACGTCTAATTTCATTAATACAGTCACGTATCTCATGGCACATTAGTGGGGTGAACATATTTCCATCGTCAGGACGATTTAAGGTAATCGTGCCAACAGGTCCATTTTCTTCATAAATGATAGTTTCAAATGTCATGACTCGCCTTTAATTGTAGAGAGAGTGTTATAAATAATTTTGTGTTCTAGCAATTGATCAATATCATCGCTAGAAAAATTCAGCCAATCCCGCAAAACGTTACTAGTGTCTTCACCTAAGGAGGGTGGTGGTTTATGACAAAAGGATTGCTCGCCATCTATTTGAATACCAAGCCCAACCTGAGGAATAACCACGCCATCTTTTGGAACCGCGTAAAACATTCCACGCTTTAGCATTTCAGGATCTGAACTAATTTGATCTAACCGATTAATTGGCCCTGCAGGAATATTGTTAGCTTGAAACAGTTTTAACCAATCATTGCGAGGGCGCATTTTTAAACGATCTTGGATCAAAGAAACAAGCTCTTGACGATGCTGCCTTCGATCGACATTACTTTGATATGGACCATTTAAAATAAAGTTGGGTTCATTTAATGCAGTCCAAAACCTTTTCCAAATTGCATCATTACCAAGTCCTAGAGTAATAGGTTCATCGAGCGTTTGAAAAACTTGATAAATTGCAATGACGCTTTCTTTTGCGCCATCTCTTCGTGGAAGCGCCCCTGATCCTAAATAAGAAATTAATCTTGGAGTCATAAAGCGGGTCATGCTATCGACCATGGCGATATCAATGGAATGGCCTTGCCGATCACGACTGCGCTTAATCAATGCTGCCATTGTTGCTATGGCAAGATCCATCCCTGCGAGTAAATCTGCCGCTGGAGTACCAATTTTTTGGGGGTCTTGATCAATTTCGCCTGTCATGTCCATGACGCCACTATAACCTTCAGCAATGAGATCATAGCAAGCAAAGGAGCTTCTCTCTCCCTCAAGCCCAAAGCCAGTTAATGAAATATGGATTAATTGCGGATTAATTTGATGAAGGTGGGCAGCGTCAACTTCTAATTTTTTTTGAACCTTTGGTAAAAAATTAGTAACTAAAACATCTGCTTGAGCGACTAATTTTTCTAAAAGGCGACGCCCTTCAGGTTGAGTCATATCGATCACAACACTAGACTTATTTCGATTAACACTCAAATACCACAACGACTCATTATTTAAAAAAGGCGGCCCCCAGGCTCTTGAATCATCGCCACCAATAGGCTTTTCAATTTTTATGACTTCAGCGCCGAAGTCAGCAAGTAATTGACAACCATAAGGTCCGGCAATTGAGGTGCTTAAATCCAAAACTTTGATATTTTGAAGAGCATCAAAACTATTTGAATGTGCCGATAGGGGTAAATGTATTTGACTCATTTACAGATTGATCATGCTTTTATGCAGGCACACAACTTGTTGGGCTTGAATGGCATTACAGCAAGGAATGCCAAGTATTTCAGTCTCATGTTTTAATTCAATCGCTTATAAGGGTTAAATCTTAGCATATTCAAACGGATACAGTTTCGCCGCTCGCCCCAGATTTTTTGGCGCGCCTGGGCTTCGGAGTCCTCGTTCACATTTTTGCGCTAAATGATTTTAATAGTTTTAAAGGTGAATCCTATATAAAAAAAGGCTTTCAAGGCTTTAAAAAATAAAATGAGCAACTTTGTTTAAAGCAATTTAACACAAACCAGTTCGCCCATTAAAATCTCATTGACTTCGCATGAGTATCGGCCTAGGATGAAAACATCTATATATCTAGAGGCTTTATGAGCAAAATTGCGAAATTCACCTTGATCGACGTTCAAGCCGACCAAATTGAGCTCGATCCAGACTTAAGTGAGGAAATTCGCAATTTTCAAAATGGCGCAGTGTTGCAGCCCGATTCCGATATTTTAAGCGTGCAAGCTGCTTTGCATATATTAATAGCCAATCCTCCGATGGTTCACAAAAAAGGTGAGCGCTATCACTTGCTGACAAGACCTGCTGCTTGGTGGCTAATTCAGCGGGTGGGACCTAAGGCGAAGATAACTTGCTTGATGGCGGGTCGATTTTTGGAAGCTGAAAAGCTTCGTGAGTACAGCAACTTAGCTCAAAATTTTGATCGACTCAATGCCCCTGCCCTTGCTTTAAGCGTCCCTAATCTCATGCGCTGGTTTGGAAGGATTCTTAACCAAAGGGAGTTAGCAGCTTGGTTTTTGGTTAAAACTAGAGACTACCGAGCGACTAATAAGCGCTTGGAGATGGAGCAAGAACAGGAAAATTCTAGGATTCGTCTTGAGCTTGAGCAAAGGGCATTGACGCCATCGGGCGGGAATAATGGCTAAAAGCCAAACCAAGACAGAAGAATCTGGGCAAGTTATTTATGCCCAAAGCGAACCATTTAGGGAGATTGTTGAGGCACTCTTCCCCAATCATTCTTGGGAGTACTTTTTAGAAAATCTTGACCAAGAGGAGTTTGCTTGGTTTTTAGAGTTCATTTGGTATATCCGGCCAGACCATGGATTTCGGGCATTTAATGGGGTGCCCGAGCGGATTTCCGAAATTAAGAAGGCCATGGGCGAGGACGCCGCGATGGGTTCAATTCCTTGGGATCACTTAAAGAGTAGCGCCCAGAAAATTTTGGATGCCATCAATGCGGCAACCTCAAATCAAAGGGTCAACCAGCAAGAACGGTTTAAGGCGTTTTATGTTGGGCGACGCCAAAATTCCATGAAAAATGGTGCGATGCATTTTTCTAACCCAATGTATACGAACGGGTGCGGGAACTTTCTGCTTTACTCCTGCTTGCAAAATGATTTTGATGCTGCAACAAACGTTGATGATGTTGCAATGCAGCAAAAGCTTACCTATGCAAGACGATTAACGGGTCTTGTTTATGGTCAATATCATGAATTGGCAAACAAAGAAATTGCAGGCAATCTGCTATCTCAAGAAAAGGTAAGGCTAGAGGGTCAGCGCTTAATTAAAGCCAATCTTTTGTTTGAAGCAAATCATTCGCGCTTTAAAAAAGCAGAAACCATCGTGCGTAGATTAAGTTCACAGTGGCTAAAAACGGATCTCGCGCTTGAATTAGGCAAATTATTGGAGTTACCCGGAGAGCAATTTCGTAAGCAGGCAAGCATACGCATTGAAGACATTGCAAGGACCTTACAAGAGGACGGATTTAATGATGACGAGGAGGGGGAGCATCCACTAGCTGAGCTGGCAAGCCTGTTAAAGATATTGGTAGAGCTGCCTGGCCATAGGGGTAGCGGTGGCGCAGGAGGCGGCGGATCTAGAAACCGTAGATACGATCCCGGAGCGCATATCTTTGCAGATCACTTTTTGGGCGATATCAGCGGGGAAGAAGATCGGTATGGGGATCCGATTATTCGTAGGTCAATCTGGGTACCCCCATTAACGAGCGATGAGTTGGAGGAATTTGAAGAAAGCGGCGAAGACCCAACGGATGATTTTCTTGAGCCACCGATAGAGCGAATTAAGTATCCCAAGGGCAAAGGGTCTCGCTTGCGTCTAGATCAAAGCTCTAGTTACTCACAGCGTTTATTGGCGTCGAACAATCAAAGAATCTCCTGGGATCAAAAAACCTTAACGGCTGCTGAGCTTGCCCTCTTCAGAACATTTCTAAATAAGAAGGAGCGAGAGGCTGGCTTTAATACGATGCCTTATTGGGCAACGATTGCGCTGCGCATGGTGGTGATTCTTGGCATCAAGTTAAGTAGGGCGCTAGAAGTCATGGGTGGACCGGAAAAGCCAGAAGAGTGGCTAAAGGGGCGAGCCGATTCCAAATTTGGATTAAACCTTCCAGAAGATTTGATTGAGTCAGAAAAAGAGTTGGCTCAGCGCTGCCCCCTAATGGCGCTTAAGTCGACGATTGGCGATCGGGAAATCTATCTCTGGCGCTACAAGATTTGTTCTTATGCCTACTTAGATCGGATCAATCAAAATCAAGCCAATCATTGGAATCATGCCGATACCATTGTGTTTTTTGATTCCTCTGGAATTGCAAAAATTCTTGTTGAGCGCTACGAGGCAAAAGCCTGCTTGGGCTATGCCCGGGCATTCTCAGAGATTGAGGCAGAGCAGATCAGCGGTTTTTGCCAACAGCATCTTGATCAATTTAATCAGGCTCACGATCTTGGTATTGGCGAGCGTAAGGTCAGTTTTGGCACCCTAAAGCAGTACGGCAATCAACATCTCATCCAATCGGGTGTCGATCAAGCGATGGTTGATTTGTTAGATTGGGATTTACCAAAATATTGGCGACCAGCCTTGCATTACCTCACCCATGATTTGCATAGTTATGTCGATGTAGGGGCTACTGGTTTGCAAAAGGTCTTGATGGATCGCACGCGCATGTTTGGCAAAAAGGATTTTCAATTGATGCCACCTACACAAAACCCGATTTTGGGTTCTACGGGGCTGATTGATATGCGCGCCGTAAAAAATGGGATTGCCCAAATTATCAAAGATATTCGGGGCAACCTATCTAAAGAGGAGTCTGAAAATGATATGGAGCTCTGGGTTTACCGCTGGAATCGCTATACATTGTTAACGTCGCTGTGGTTTTGTATGGAGAGCTCAAATCGTCCTCACAAAATACCGTATGTCACTGCCGATCAAATCGATTCCATCTTTGGATCTATTGTGCTGCGCGATAAATCGAATGCCCAAGGAGATAAAGATCGTTTGGCCTGGATCTCAAAACCCCTGCGTGAGCACATGGAGCAATACGATGGCATAGCAGACCGATTGCAAAAAATGCTGATCCATAGCGGCGTGTCCACGCAAAAAAAGATGTACCCATTAGTCTTGCTGGAATTTAATGAGCAAAAAGGTTTGATAGCCAAGCCCTACACCGGCAAGCAGTTGAGAAAAGAGATTGGCGCGGTTTTTAATGGCGCTGAGCCTAATTTTTATCGTAAGTTTGTTCCTCATGTATTAAAGGATCAGGATTTGCGTAAAGTGGCCGTGAAAAAAAAGAAAGAAGCTAAAAGCTTGGCGAGCCCTTCAGAGTTGCCCTTGTTAGATGGCGCGATTAAAAATGCCTATGCCAATGAACTTCCCGAGGAATTGATTCGGGTTTGGTTGGGTCACTGGGTGACGGGCACAAGCCCCTACCACTCTTTTGGCGGCTTTAGTTTTGCCGCTTATGCAAAGCAGATGGGGCCTAGGTTGCAAAGTCTTATGAAAAGGCTCGGCTTTAAACCTGTGACGCTCACTATTCCCAAGAGTATCTTTGCCTCACGTGCGCTAGCCATTGTGACTAATCAGTAAATGAGAATGAATTTAATCGTCTTGGTATTTTGCGCATGAAAAAGCTCAGAGCCAAAAAGAAAGGGTTGCTTGGTAAGGTAAGTGATCCCTCCTCGCAATCACCTGTAATCAATGGCACGAAAAAATCGCAAATAAAAGGAGTGTTGAGGCTAAGGGCTAATCTCAAAGCCCTCTCAAGCTCACCAACGACATCGCTTGCTATGGGGGAGTTGCAAGATTGGATTACTCAGTATCCGCCGCCCAAGGTGGGGGTGGCAATTAAAAAGCAATCGACTCTTCCCAGGCCCGAAACCTTGGTTGCAGATATTGCCAATATTTTGTTTCAATCGATTGATATAACGCTGGAAAAGACCGGCTTGCTTGATCGCTGGCTTTTGCTCATGTTGGGCCTAGATGCCCAGCAGTTGATGTTCGAATTGGTTGACCCCCACCCGCTTACCCAAGAGTCGCTTAAGAACAAGGGTGCAACAGAAATTGCGCGAGCGCTCTTAGCAAAAAAGCATATTACAGAGCAATGCGATGAAGGTGCCATCGATCGGTATCTAAGTGATGTCATGAAATTGGCTTGTGATGATATGGCTTGGCAACGTTGGCTGTTTAATTGTGTGGATGCGCAGTTCAAACGCTGTGCTCAAAAACTCAATTTGTCCTGGGAGGGCTTGGGTGTCCTCACGATTAGGGTGCCTGAGCCCAATCCCTATGCCAATGAATTTCATGAGGATCATTACTTAAGGCTATCCATCATCTTGCGCGCGATCGAGGATGGCTATTTAACTGTGGATCAGTTGCGCGCCAGTAAGGCAAACATGCAGAGTGAGCCAGCCCAAATGGGCTGGTATTTATTTTGCTCAATTTTGTTTTCGGGTGTTTGTAGGCGCAAGCTACTTTTTCAAATTGCGCAAGTAAGTATTGGGAAGGGTCATCTAGATGAGCCCTTATCGAGCATATTTGTGCATAAAGAGTGGCCACTAGCCGCGCCGGAAAAAACATCTGATAAGAATGTAGTAGAAGAGGATTTACCTAAGCCATTAACACAAGATCGTTGGATTGCCGATCCGGTAAGCGCGATTATTCATCAGCGTTATCGATCCTCCTGGAAAGAGGTTCAGATGAGCCCTGATCGTAGTTGGAAATCGATTGAGGCTTTCTTGACGGGGCTGCTTGCTCAATTACAAGAGCCTAGCCATTGCCCTAAGCTAAGCCAACTTGAAAGAGAAAAAATAGCGCACGCATTAAATCATTTTTCTTCGCTAAAACGCCTCCTCATTGCGAGTGAAGGTTTTCAAATTCGCAGCCTCCCCTCTTATGTTTGGAATTATTTAGCGGGCAACTTTCAAACTACAGGCTTGCAGCCGGACTCCTTGCTTCGTTTGGCAGCAGTGATTCGCAACGCAGATGAAACGCCGCATTTTGAGTCGTCAAGCACACTGGAAAAGACGCCTAGAGACGATGTGAGTGATGAGCTCGCGCCAGACGAAGAGGTGGGCGCTCATTCGCAGTGGGTGTACAAGACGCTGGAAGAGTTGCGGAAGCTAAAAAAACTCGAGCATATTTCTGCTTTGGTAATAGACCAAGTACGGTCCAATTTAGATGAGTTAGATATTCAATATGAGGTTTCGCAGTATCCATTAACGCGCATGTTAGGGGCGTGGACACGGCATTTGTTAGAAACCTTGGCTGGCGGAAGAAATGAGCTCAATAGCACGCGCATGATGAGCTATGTGCAAACCTTATCCCAACTCTTGCTAGAACAATATGAGTTAGAGCAGGACCTGTGCGACTTTACTGCTACCGAGCGTAAAGAAGAGCTAGATGACCTGCTTAAGCTGGTTCCATCGGCAAGCAAGCGAAAGATTGTGCGACGCGCTTGGCATCAACTGCATCAATTTCTAATCGCAAAAGGCGATATTGCTGCGGTGCATTATGACAATAAGTCTCGTAATCTCGCCTCTGATACCGATGCTGAATATATTAGTGAGCCAGAATTTCAGGTAATTGCTCGGCACCTGTATTACCAGACCTGCCATGGTAAAGAGGCCATTGAAAAAAACGTCTGTTTAATGGCCTTGACGCTAGCCTATCGTTTAGGACTGCGACGCTCAGAAGTGATCCAGCTGGGTACCAGTCATGTGGTCGTTAACAATGGTGGGATCGCCACGCATTTGGTCGTGCAGCGCTGGAACCTGCGGCGACTGAAAACGCCCTCTTCCACGCGAGTCATTCCATTAAAAGGACTGTTGCTAGATCAGGAATTGGGATGGCTCAGCGTCATGGCAAGATCTAGATACGTTGGCAATCTTTTTTCAGGAAACCTATTAGAGCTATCTGCAAAGGAGGCGCATGACCATTGCTTTGGCCTTCGTGTGAAATCGAGCGGCATAGCTGAGCAGTCTGATGGATTAAGCAAGTCCGATCGTGATAATTTAAACAGCCTCTTTGTTCATGAGGTGGGCACGCTGATGCCCAATGTCGAGCGGATCGTCGATTTGATTCACTTAGCTATGCGCGCGGTTACTGGTCGCGAGACAGTGCGCTTTCATCATTTGCGCCACTCTTGCGCTACAAATACTCTGCTCTTGTTGGCAGCTCCTGAGTTGACCCATTCTTGGCCATTTTTATTAGATGTGATGTACGGCGGTATTCAGAGTATTGAGAATCAAGGCTTAGATCTTTCAAAGTGGCAGATGAATGATTATTCCCAAAGGGCAGTACAGATTAAGGATTTTCAAGCGCGATCACGCGAGCTGCGTTTGCAATTATTCAATGACCCCAGAGTGTCCTATTCGCAGTTGTATTTAGTGTCACGGCTGCTTGGACATTCATCGCCCGTCACGACATTACAAAGTTACATTCATGTGATTGATCTCTTGGCTGGAGCGTACGTTCATGAACGGATCTTTGAATTGCCCCAAGGTTTGGTAATCAACTTATATCCCGATACTGCAAGAAATTATCAAAAGCGTAAAAACCAATGCTCTATTGAAGCGTTGTTAAATCAAGCCCCGGTAGTTGGTGAGGCCACAGAGCAAGACGTCGAGTTATCCACCTTAAATGAGCAACGCAAAGCCCATCGCAAGCCAAAGCTAAAGACAGACTTACCAGCCTCTTCTCTCTTAGAGTTTGTGCATCAGCACCCCAAAGGTATCGCGTGCCTTTATCAATTACTAAAACGGCACCGCGGCGATAGAGAGACATTTGGCCATTACTTACAACTGCATGGCTGGAGCCCAGAATTGGCGCAAGACGCCATTACTAGAGCGCAGAATTTAACCGCTACGTGCGCACTAGATCAGCCCAAGCGCGCAGTGTTTATTCATAGAACCGGATTATCAAATCTAACAAATGAGGCGGCCGATCCTATCGGGGAAGTTGAGGTACAAGATCGAAAGCCCGGTGAAATTGTGAACGGGATTTACTTGCCTAAACCCATTCTAATTAGGGGTAATCAATTGCAGGTAAAGGATTGGAGTCTGATCATTTGCAAATGGATTGCCGCAAACCCTAAAGAGGCGGCATGGTTACTAAAAGACTATGTTGCTCAGCGAATGAAATTAGAAGTTAATCAGCTTCGGATCAAAAAGAAAGTTGCTATTGATGGGCGAAGTCCTTCAAGTGTAATTGAGCAATACAAAACTCTTTTTGCCCTCCTGGGAATTAAATATGAGGAAAACCCTCTGGGCCTAGAGCTGATTAAGCTGGGCAATAAATCAGAAAAAATTGAATGGGCTATCTTGAGATACACGCTTTATTTGGCAACTATGATTTGTTGAGGAAATTTCTGCGGCCAGCCAAAGGCGGCTATCGAGTCAATTGCTGCCGCTCACACAATCGATTTTGAGTTGTTTGAAGGTCTGAGTCCGGCCAATAGCAGTCGGTAAGCAGAGGATTGAAAATCCT
>CAIPQU010000106.1 GCA_903867305.1 uncultured beta proteobacterium | reverse complement strand
CAGAAAAAAGTCGTGTTAGTAATTCGTACGGTATTTCTGTAAATTCTGAACCTTGGAGAAATAGTACATTTTGGAAATCAAAAGATTTTCTAGAGTCACTACAATTTTTTTCAAAATCAGCTCAGAGATATAAAACAATAACCTCTAAGAACTTGGAGGATAACTTAACAAAAATTTGTCCAAGCATAAAAAAAACAAGAAAATCAGAATTGAGCAACAGAGCTTGGGGTTATTGTTTACCAGATATTGAAACGGCAAGGAGCGAATTTGAACAATACCTAGGCGGAACTAAAATTGAATGGCCCAATTTGATTGAAGAAAATGACCAAGATGGCTAGCAAATCCCATCATCATGGGCAGCGCATAGGCTTATGGAATGATCTTCTAGAGTAATCTGCCCATATTACCTATTTATTTTAATTTATTTAAATTATCACTGCTGTCCGGTTTAATTGAATTGATTTTAGACGAAACCCAGTATTTATGAGCCTTTCTAGACAATTTATTTTGGTGCCGATTTGAATTTAAATTCCGCTTTTTCAGGTATTTTTAAGACTTTCCCTCTGCCGGAGAGTCCCTATGAATACAGGCAAGACATTGTTCGCACAAGTCATGGAATTTATACCCTGGACCAGCTTTACTCGAATCGTTCAACGCTACAACGCAGACAGTGGTGTTCGTCGTCTGAATTGCGCAGAGCAATTCAGAATCATGGCATTTGCCCAGCTCACTTGGCGAGAGAGTCTGCGCGATATCGAAGTAACACTTGGAGCCAATTACAAGAAGTTATATGCGATGGGATTTCGCCATGCAGTTCACAAATCAACCCTAGCCGATGCCAACGAGACCAGAGACTGGAGGGTCTGGGCAGACCTAGCAGCTTTACTCATCAAGAAAGCTCGCAAACTCTATGCCAGCGAGGATCTTGGCTTAGAGCTCAACAACACCGTTTACGCATTAGACGCAACCACCATCGACCTATGCTTGAGTTTGTTCGATTGGGCGCCATTTCGTACAGCCAAAGCAGCCGTCAAACTACACACATTGTTAGACCTCAGGGGCTCAATTCCTGCATTTATACACATCAGCGACGGGAAGATGCACGAAGTCAATGTACTAGATATGCTCACCTTCGAGCCAGGCGCCTTTTATGTGATGGACCGGGGTTACATCGACTTTCGACGCCTATACAAGCTTCATCAAAGTGGTGCCTTCTTTGTGACCAGAGCCAAAAGCAACCTAGATGCGCGCCGTGTTTATTCTCAGGCTGTAGACAAAGACGTAGGTCTCATCTACGATCAAACCATCATGCTCAATGGGTTCTACAAGGCACAAGAGTATCCAGAGCATCTCAGAAAAGTCAAATACTGCGATCCACAAACCAAGCAAGTATTGATCTTCTTAACAAACAATACCTCGTTGCCAGCACTGACTATAGCGGCTCTATACAAGAGTCGGTGGCAGGTCGAATTGTTCTTCAAGTGGATCAAACAACACTTGAGGATCAAGAAGTTTTTGGGCAACTCAGAGAACGCTGTCAAGACTCAAATCTGGTGCGCAGTGTCCACCTACGTGCTGATAGCCATTATTCGCAAGGAGCTTAACATCAACACCTCACTTTACACTTTATTGCAGATACTTTCGGTATCTATTTTTGAGAAAAATGATATTTCATGGGCTTTCCAGCCTGGTCGACAAATTGAAGATAATGAAGATGATCCTAAGCAATTGAGTTTGCTAGGTTTTTAACCGGACAGTAATGTTTAAATATATATAACTATTTAAACAGTTAATCGAACATTTTTGTATTAGGGTAATATCTAGGTGATTACTTTTGTGCCATTATGCCCATGCCATGTAATGGGTCAAGGATACCAATTTTTCTTAGGGCCCACCAATAGGTAGCTACATTCACTCCAATTAAAGGTTTTCCAAATTTTGCTTCGATGAGCGCAGTTAAAGCTGATACTGGTAAATTAGTCCCAACATGAATCAAAGCTTCGGCTTGGGGATGGTCCGCTTGTTCAAACGCTGAAATGATTTCTTCGGCGGTAAAACGAGCTACAGCAGTTGGGCCGACTGATTTCATTCCATATGTTTTTGTTACTTCATATCCACAAGCCTCAAAAAAATTCGTAATCATTTCATCAGCAGGTGGCCAATAAGGTGTAAGAATTGCAATTTTTGATGGGTTTCCAATAGCCTCTAAACCTGCAAGGACTGCTCTTGATGGAGTGATAAAAGGGATTCCACATAAACTTTCTAAACGTTTTTCCTCTTCTAGTGCGCGATTGGCATCGCCACGAAATGAATGAATCGAATGTCCATGGGCAACAACATGGGGTTCACAAACTAATACAGAGGCTAGGGCTACTTCTAGGTTGCCTTTTTCAGTCTCCAATGCTTTTTTATAGGCTTCCTGATCATCATAAGGACGAGGAGGGAGAACCATACGAGTGACATGGTTAGTAACACCAGGAGGTCGCATTAATTCCATTTCAGGCTGAACAACCGTATTGGTTGCAGGTACAACAATAGCGACTTTTGCTCTTATTGCCAATGTATCTGTTGAGGGTATCGATTTTATATTTGAGGTTTGATCATGCATGATGTAATCCTTTGTGTTCTTCAGCAGAAATCATTTATCCAAAACGCGTCACAAAACCCCATGCTTTAGCTGGGGGATAAGTGACGTAACATGATGTAAATGTGGCTGCTTTAGTCTAGCACTATTAAAATATACAGTATATGGCGATGACGAAAACCCTTTCGTTACGCGTTAAAGATAAGCACGCAAAATTCCTGCTTTCTCAAAGTAAGGAAGTTAATTTCGTGTGGAATTTCGTTAATGATT
>CAIPQU010000105.1 GCA_903867305.1 uncultured beta proteobacterium | reverse complement strand
ATGAGCATTGCCTTCTCATTGAAGATCAAATCACGAACAACCCATCTTTAAATTTAGAAAGCCTTTTGAATACCTTTGAACAACACTGGCAAGAATCTGAGGCTGTCGTCAAAAAAATGATGGGCAATGACGCTAAGCCTCAATAAGCGTTCGACACTCGCCAAAGCCGATCCGAACCTGACCTTCAGTCGCACAATACGCCTTAAAAATTACCGTATCGCCATCTTCTAAAAAGCTTCGCTTTTGCCCATTTGTTAATGTGATGGGTTCTTTTCCGCCTCGAGATAACTCAAGTAATGATCCAGCTTCCTGTGGTGTTGGTCCAGATAAAGTTCCGGTACCGAATAGATCTCCGGCATTGAGGTTGCATCCATTACTCGTATGGTGAGTGATCAGTTGGGCAATCGACCAATAAGCCGCTTTTGAAAATTCTGAACTCACAATATGTTGGGGCGGTAAATTTTCCGCCTGCATTTGCTGAGTCAATAAATAAATCTCTAACTCAATAGCAATTGCGCCTGAAGAACGATTTTGTTCGCTCTCCAAATAAGAAAGAGGTTGTGGATCAGTCACGCTTCTTTGCCATGGTTTTCTAAAGGGCTCGAGCGCTTGCCGTGTGATAATCCATGGTGAAATGCTAGTGGCAAAATTTTTCGCTAAAAATGGTCCTAAAGGAATCGCTTCCCAGCCCTGTATATCTCTAGCAGACCAATCATTTAAAAGGCACATCCCAAAAAAATGCTCCTCAGCATCTTGCATAGCAATGGGGTGTCCCTGAGGGTTGGGTTGCCCAATAAAAACACCTAACTCTAATTCATAATCTAAACGACGTGAAGCCTGAAAATACGGTGGTTTACCTTCACTGGCGCGAGTTTGTCCAATCGGTCTTTTGACATTTTGTCCAGATGGAATAATGGAGGAAGAGCGCCCATGGTAAGCCACTGGAATCCATTGATAATTAGGCGCTAATGGCTGATCAGGGCGTAACATCAGACCAACATTCGTTGCATGATAAATACCAGCATAGAAGTCTGTGAAATCAGGAACCTGACAGGGTAAGTGCATCTTCACTTCGGATTGTGATACCAATAAAGATTGAAGCTGGTGCTCAAAAGGGCTTCCTTGAATCAGTAAACCAGTGATGAAATGGCGAACTTCTTGATGGGAGGATGTCGACAAAGCCATGAACGTATTCATGTCTAATTGATCAAGTATTGCAAAGCCCACTTTTACAGTATCTGGTAGGTTGATATGGCGCGCCAAATTGGATAGCGGCAAGATTTGATCACCAATGGCAACCCCTATTTTTTTCTGGGCAGTTACATCTTTGATCTCATGAAAACACCCGTAGGGTAAATTCTCAATAGGGAAATCACATCCTTCAATATTTGCGCTTTTTACCCAACTACCCACTGTCTTTTTACTCATGCTTTTTGTCTCATTTCTTTTGATAATATTCTTTAACGACCCAATGCAACACCTTCACGCCTTGGATCTACCCCACCCCATAAACCATTCTGATCAATGAAAATACCTTGAGTGCCACTTGTCATTTCCCAAATCTTCAACGTGTGCCCCATGGATTTTAAACGCTCTAGCGTTTCATCGGTAAGAGTTCCTGTCTCTATATCCGTCTCTTGATTTCGACTTCCTATATTGGGTAGATTAATGGCCTGTTGCATATCCATTTTCCAGTCTAAAACACCTAATAAACTCTTCGCGACATAATTAATCATCGCTGGTCCACCAGCCGAACCAATGACCATGGTTAACTTACCTTGTGCGTCGAATACCATGGTGGGTGACATCGAACTACGCGGACGCTTCCCCCCTGCTACTTGATTGAGAACGTTTTGACCTTGATCGATCGGAATAAATGAAAAATCGGTCATTTCATTGTTCAATAAAAACCCGTCAACCATGACTCTTGAACCAAACGCAGCAGCCACGCTTAAAGTGATGGCAACCGCATTACCTTGACGATCTACAATAGAAATATGAGACGTCGAAGGTAATTCAGAATTTTTATCCATCCCAATATTTGATAATGGCGGACTCAATACCCCTGCTAAGGCTTTTTTCATACTCCTATTCGCTTGAATCAAGCGACTGCGTTGCACAAGGTAATTTTTATCGATGAGTTGTTGCACCGGAACCGACGTATATGCTGGGTCAGCAATATACTGATCTCGATCGGCATAAGCCAAACGACCAGCCTCCGATAAATAATGTATGGCAGAAACACTCATGGGCGGTAATTGATAGAAGGAATTTTGATCAAGTATCCCTAATATTTGTAGGAGTGCAATCCCCCCTGAAGAAGGAGGAGCCATGCCGCACACTTTCCATAAGCGATAGTTACCACAAACTGTTTCCCTTTGGATGGCTTGATAATTTTTTAAATCGTCGAGATTTAATTGACCTGGCTTAGGGTGCTGCCGAACTGCCGATACAATGTCCTGCGCAACCTGACCTTCATAAAAAGACTTCACACCATATTGAGCTATTTTTTTTAAGGTCTGTGCTAGTTGAGGATTTTTTAAAATATCACCAACAGGTTTCGCATCACCATTTTTTTGATAAAAATACTCTCTCGTAGTTTTATTTTTTGATAAGAAGGGATCTTTTTGTATTAATTCATGAAGCCTTGGTGAAATCGGAAAACCCTTTTCTGCCAAAATAATTGTGGGCTCAAATAACGTAGTCCAAGGTAATTTCCCATACTTCTTATGCAGCATCTCTAAGGCACGTAATAAGCCCGGGGTTCCAATGGATTTTCCATTATTGACGGCATCTGGATAAGACAGGGGCTGACCATGATTATCTAAAAACAAATCTGGCATGGCTTTTGAAGCCGCAGTTTCACGACCATCAATACTCGTTAAAAGTTGTTGCCGCTGGTTGTAATAGAGAACAAATCCACCACCGCCAATACCTGCTGATTGTGGCTCAACCAAGGTGACCATCAGGGCACTCGCCACAGCAGCGTCAACAGCATTCCCCCCCAACTCCAGCATATCATTCCCAGCCTTAGATATGTGGTAATTAGCACTCGCAATCATTTGTTGCTTAGCAAAAACAATATTTTTACTTTTAATACCAGATTCTTTTTCTGGGATGAGATCAACGATATCTGCCAGTTGCTGTGCTTGCATACCCCCCTGAAAGATAAGGATCGTGATGCCCAAACAGAGATGGATCAATCTTTTAGGCATCGTTTATCAATTGTTGATTGAGTCAATTAAAGTTGTGACTGATTCATGAGATCTTGCACTTGTTCAGATACTGGGTGAAGACGATCAATCGTTCCAGCTTTCACCATCTGACCAGGCAGGGGTCGGCCAATGATGGTTTCAAGTTTTTTTGCGGCGTCTAAAAGTCTGCTGATGTCAATATTTGTATCATGCCCAATGAGTTGTGTCATATAAATGGCATCCTCACTACAAATATTCCCAGTAGCGCCTGGTGCATAGGGGCATCCACCCAAGCCACCTAAGGAACCATCAAATTGTGTAATACCATGGTCGATGGCAGATAAGAGATTTGCTAAGCCCATCCCTCGGGTGTTATGAAAGTGGAATATAAAAGATTTTTGTGGGAAAAGATTAGTCACCAACTCAGCCATCTGAGCTACTTGTTCAGGATTCGCCATACCAGTTGTATCGCAAATGGTGAACCGATTAACGCCTAAATCACTAAAACGCGTTATTAAATCGATGACAACTCTAGGGTCAACATAGCCTTCCATTGGACAACCAAATGCTGTCGATAAAGAAACATTCACCGCAATTTGATGATCTACAAATCGAATGACTTCAGTTAAAGACCCAAAGCTACTTTCCATGGACATCCGCATATTACTAAAATTATGCGATTGTGATGTCGACATCACGAGATTCAATTCATCAGGCCGCACCTGCATGGCGCGTTCAGCCCCCTTCAAATTCGGGATCAAGACGGTGTATTCAACACCAGCTACGCGTTCAATCCCTTGCATCACTTCAGTAGCATCTGCCAGCATTGGAATGGCTTTGGGTGAAGTAAAGGAGGTTACTTCAATTTTGGCAAAACCACACTGACTTAATTGATTAATCAATGTAATCTTTTGATCCGTAGGAATAAACATGGCTTCGTTCTGAAACCCATCACGCGTAACAACTTCGTTAAAGTGAATTTTATTTTTCAATGGGATGATCCTCCGACCAAATGATACCTTGTTGATACATGATCTGTATTTGCTCTTCCGTAATCCCGATATCTCTTAAAATTTTCAAATTATCTTGACCAATTTTAGGTGCTTTTCGGAGTAATTGGCCTGGGGTACGAGATAACTTTGGAACAATACCGGGCACTTGAAGTTCTGTTCCATCATCCTGTGTCTCAGACATAATCATCTGTCGAGCAATGAAGTGTGGGTCACGGGCAATATCGGCTGCAGTATAAATTTTTCCCGCAGGAACCCGCGCTTGCTCTAAAGCCTGCAAGACTTCTTCAACATCATGCAAGATAGTCCACTGACCAATGATTCTATCAATATAAGCAACATGCTTCACTCGTCCCGTATTGTCGGCATAATCAGGATTATTCGACATCTCTTCTTGTCCAATGGCTATCATCAGGCGTTTAAAAATACTATCCCCATTACCTGCAATTAATACGTATGCCCCATCCTTACAAAGATACGCGTTTGTTGGTGCAATTCCAGGTAAGGCGCTGCCGGCCGCTTGTCGAACTTCCCCAAAGGCGCTGTACTCTGGCAATAAACTTTCCATACAGTTAAAAACAGCTTCATATAAAGCTACATCGATGACCTGTCCTAAACCACTGCTAGATCTTTCATGTAACGCTAACAAAATACCAATCACGCCGTGCAATGCGGCTAGGGTATCGCCAATGCTGACACCAACTCGAACTGGCACCCTTCCAGGCTCTGCCGTCAAATGGCGTAGACCTCCCATAGCCTCGGCGACAACCCCAAATCCTGGACGATCTTTATAGGGACCTGTTTGACCATAACCACTAATTCGTAAAACGATCAATCGAGGATTGAGTTTTTGAAGATCTTTGGGATCTAAACCCCACTCCTCTAGTGTGCCTGGTCGAAAGTTCTCAATCATCACATCACACTCTCGTACAAGTGCGCGAATAATCTCTTGTGCTTCAGCTTTTTTTAAGTCTAATGAGATGGATTTTTTATTCCTTGACTGGACTTGCCACCAAACAGAAGTCCCATTCTTTAGTAAGCGCCATTTACGAAGTGCATCACCCGTGATCGGGGTCTCGACTTTAATGACATCTGCACCAAAATCTGCCAAAGTTTTTGCGGCAAAAGGGCCTGCGATTAATTGGCCTAATTCTAAAACCTTAATTCCTTGTAAACAACTCACAGATACCTCGAATGAACAATAAATTGATTTTAAAACGATGAATTATCTTTTATCAAAACCCATAAAGATGTTACTTCTTTCTCTCTTGCAAAGTGTAATATATCTTCCGTATCCTTGACCTTGGAATGCTTGGGCAAAGTATCCATTTTCTTTTCTACTTTCAATCCTGCTTCCTTGAACCATTGGAGCAGATCAGCTCGTGACCTTAATTGTAAATGCTCAGCAATATCAGAAATAATTAACCAACCCTGACCATCTTCCTCTAAGTGATCTTTTAATCCAAGCAAGAATTTTTTTAAAAATTGTGAATTGGGGTCAAAAATTGCCGATTCAATCGGTGAACTCGGTGTTGCAGGAATCCACGGCGGATTACAAACGATCACATCTGCTTTTCCTTCCGGAAAAACATCTGTCTGTAATAACGTAATCCGATCTTGCAGTCCATAGTTGTTAATATTTTCTTGGGCACAAGCCATCGCTTTAGGTTCGATATCGGTGGCAATGATTTTCTGATACCCTTTTTGTGCCAAAAGAATCGATAAAACGCCGGATCCCACACCAATATCAAAGGCTACACTTTGATTTTTTGTATTATCAATTTTTAGGATTAAATCAATATACTCCCCACGAACCGGTGAAAAAACCCCAAAGTACGGTGTGATGGGTTTCGGAAGTTGTGTAAGCTTAATTTTTTTCTTGCGCCATTCATGCGCACTAACGAGCGCCAATAAAATCTTCAAGGGCATGACAATCGGTTCGGTAACCGCTCCAATGACCTCTAAACAAGCATCTTTAGCATCTTGCCCACGGCGTAATTGAATCTCAAAATCAGAAGATAACGGAATTAAAAGACTTCCCGTAATCTGAGCTTTGATCCCTAAGCCCTCCCGGTAGGATGTAAAAATTTCTGCAGGGCTTGTTAATACTTTTTGTGAGCCGACTCTAGGTTTGCGGTCTAAACGTCTTGATATCGCTTGGAGCAATGCTCGAGCATTTTGATAATCGCCATTCCACAAAAGCCCAACACCTTGCCGTGCTAGTTCAATCGCATGATTGGCTGTTATCGTATCATCGACCAATACCACTTTGGAGGGTGGGACAGGCTGTGCCTCAGAAAACCAAAGACTGCGACGCTGAACTCCGTCTTGCTCCCAATTGATATATGCCAGATATATTCCTATAAGTTTGTTGTAGACCCATTATAGGGTTAACACTGCCCAAAAGAATTTCTTCATACATCCTATGGTAAATTGAATAAAAATAATCATGTTGGAGATCTGTATGAACAAGTCTTGCTATGCTATGGTTGTGACGCGACTTGGCCCGCCGGATGTGATGCAATACGAGTCAGTTGCTATGCCAGTGGCCAAAGATCATGAAGCCCTCATTGAACAAACGGCAATCGGTGTCAATTTCGTCGATATCTACCTGCGCGCAGGTCAAGCTCATGCCCATAATCCAGAACCACCATTTGTGACAGGCGTGCATGCTGTCGGGATTGTGAAGCAAATCGGTAATGCTGTTACTGAAGTCAAGGTTGGGGATCGTGTTACCTATACCAATGCGGGTGTTGGAACCTACTGCTCTCATGTAGCGGTCGCTTCTGATCGATTGGTGCATGTCCCCAACAATGTCTCAGATGAGCGCTGCACCGCTGGTTTTGTGAGGGTGATGACTGCGCAGTACCTCCTTAAACAAATGCGTACCCTGCACCCCGGAGATAAAGTCTTGATTCACGCGGCAGCCGGAGGTACCGGACAAGTTCTTGTGCAATGGGCGAAACGTCTGCAGCTTGAAGTATTTGCCACTGCTGGTTCAGAAGAAAAAATCCATTTTGTTCAAGCGCTTGGTGCAGATCATGTGATTAACTATCGTACTCAGGACTTTGCCAAAGAAGTTGCGAGAATTACTGGGGGTAAAGGTGTAAAAGTTGTTTTTGAATCTGTGGGTAAAGATACCTTTATGTCCTCACTAGAATGTTTAGAGCCAAAAGGTCTAGCGATTAATTTCGGCACAGCTTCTGGACAGGTTGAGAACTTTGCCTTACAAACCCTGCACGCTAAATCACTTTGGATTTGTCGACCAACCCTTCGAACCTACATCGCTGATAAACGTGATTTACAAGCAATGGCTCTAGAAACTTTTGAGATTCTTGGAGACCCTAGTTTCCGTTTAGATATTGAAGCTGTCCTACCTTTAAAAGAAGCCGCAAAAGCGCACACCATGATTGAAAGCCGATTAACCAAAGGTGCAGTTGTACTCATCCCTTAAATATGATGCTCCATCTCTCTATTCCCATCCAACAGATTGAAAGTACACTGTTCTTTTACCAAGATCTGCTAGGCTGTAAAGCTACCAAAATTGGCAACGATCGGATTGATTTTGATTTTTTTGATCATCATTTAGTCGCGCAACTTTCTCCTGAGGAAGCCGCGCATGAAAGTGTCTATATCGGCACACTCCCAAATCGTTATCCCTTGCGGCATTTTGGTGTGATTGTCAATCAAATAAGGTACGCTTGGATCTTGGAGCGATTAATGATGCATCATGCTCATTTTGCAATGCCCCCTCAAAAGATTTTTGTCAACACACCACGAGAGCAAGATGTCTTTTTGGTGTTTGACCCCTCTGGCAATGCCATCGAAATCAAAGGAATTGATGATCCACAAGCAGTATTCTCACAACAATAAGGGTAAGTAACATGCAAAAATTGCTAAAAGAGTCTATTCAAAACTTATTCAATCTGAGCTTGGCTGGAATCCTCTTGATTTCACCAATCCTCTCTTTTGCAGATTACCCCGATAAACCAATCCGGATGATCGTTGGCTACTCCCCAGGTGGTGCTGCAGATAACTTAATTAGGCCGATTGCAGATCGTCTATCTCGGATACTAGGGCAATCTATCGTAATGGAATATCACCCAGGGGCTGGTGGTGCTATTGCTGCAGATATTTTAGCGAAGTCTGCGGCCGATGGTTATACCCTACACATTACTGACTCAGGACCGATGACGATCGTCCCAAAAATGAAGAAAACGCCCTATAACCCTTTGATTGATTTTACCCCAATTGCGATGGTAGGAACCGGTGGGGTGATTATCGTCACACCGGCAAACTCCCCAGCAACGAACTTAAAAACCCTCATAGATCTCATCAAAGAAAAGCCCAAGTCATGGAGTTATGGAACTTCTGGTATCGGTGGTGTGGGGCATTTGGCCGGTGAACAATTCCAAATAGCCACTGGCGTGAAAATGACGCATGTCCCCTACAAAGGTGGCTCGCCTGCTATTGTTGAGCTGATTGGCGGACACGTCCCTCTTTTATTTTCATCTCTAGGAGCAGCTTCAGCTCATATCCAAGGTGGTCGCATCAAGGCACTCGCAGTAACTTCCCTCAAACGCAGTTCTATGTTCCCTGATGTCCCAACCCTCGCTGAATCGGGCTATCCGAACTTTGATGCCAGCATTTGGTTTGGGATTGTGGGGCCGGCAAAACTGCCTACATCGGTGATGGACAAATTACTACCTGCCTTAAATACGGTTCTTCAAGATCCAGCCGTTCAAGAATCGATTCGTAAAGAAGGATATGACTTAATCTCTTTAACCCCTGCTCAAATGCAAACTCAAATCGGTCAAGATTTGGAACGTTGGGGCAAAGTGATTAAGTCTGCCAATATTACTTATGAATGATTGCCTGCTGCTTGAAGCGCTTCCCAAACTTTAGAGGGTGTGAACGGCATATCCATTTCAGTAATCCCTCTAGGGCGCAACGCATTAATCACCGCATTGGATAATGCTGGCAAAGATCCAGAACAACCAGACTCACCAACGCCTTTTGACCCTAAAATATTATTTTTGGTGACTACTTCAATCTTCTCATTTTGAATATGGACTAAACAGCCCGCTTTGGGCATCGCATAATCCATATAAGACCCTGTCAACAATTGACCAGATTCGTCATAAACCGCCTGCTCATAAAATGCTTGGCCAATACCTTGCACAATCCCCCCATGAATTTGCCCTTGGACCAATTTTGGTGAAATCGCCACACCAACATCATCAACTGCGGTGTACTGAATAATTTCAGTAATACCCGTCTCTGGATCCACCTCAACTTCAACAATATGGCAACCATTCGGATAAGTTGCTCCCGAAGATGCTTCACCATTCGTATTTAAAGGATGGGGTTGATTTGGAATATGTGTTTGTGCAACAATCTGCGCAATGCTGAGTGATGCCCCAGTTTCGCTAACTCTCCAAGCTCCATTAGAGAAGACTAATTGCTCAGGAGATACCCTGAGCAAGTTAGCTGCCAAAGGCTTACTCTTTTCTAAAATCTGCTCAGCAAGATTCAATACAGCACTTCCTGCCCCGTATAAAGTTCTCGACCCACCAGTGCCACTGCCAATCATGACTTTGTCAGCTTGGCCAGCAACGAACTGAATTTGATCTTCAGCAAAGCCAATTTTTTCATGCACGATCTGTGAAAAAGAGGTTTCATGCCCCTGTCCAGAGGCACCCGTTACCGCAAAAATTTGTAAGGTTCCACTCGGAGTAAATTGCCCCATGACTTGATCTTTTGGTGCCGTTCCAGCGCCGGAAGCCTCTAAGAAATAAGCTAGACCAATACCTCTGAGTAGATTCTTTTTCGCAGCCTGCGCACGACGCGATTCAAAAGATTGGTAATCACTAATCTCTAAAGCGCGCTGCAGAAGTTGTTCAAATTCACCGCTATCATAGACCGAGCCAATGTGATTGTCATACGGGAATTGACTTGGTTGAATAAAGTTTTTACGTCGTAACTCGATGGGATCAAAGCCATGTTCATAAGCCGCATGATCAATTAATCGTTCAATCGCATAAGCAATGTCAGGTCGGCCTGCTCCACGGTATGCAGATACAGGAACCGTATTCGTAAAATATAAATCAGATGACATCGATAAAGCTGGAATATCATAAACACCGTTCATGGTGATCGATACGTTGCGCGCACCAATAAATGAACCAAAATAGCAAGTGTAGGCACCTAAGTCGGCTTTATTTTCAAAACGCATGCCCAGAATTTTTCCTTGCTGATCCATGGCGATAAAACCGTTGAGCTCTAAAGCGCGACCATGCCAATCAGACAAAAAGACTTCAGAACGCGTGCCAACCCATTTCACAGGTTTACCAATCAATTTTGCCGCCAACATCACTAAAGCATTTTCGCTAAAAGCACCACCCCGTACCCCAAAAGATCCACCAACGTCTTGTGTTTGGATTTCAATCTTAGCTTTTGGAATACCAGTAATATGCTCTAGTGCTCCAAGCATACCAAGCATGCCCTGATTGGGAGTGTGAACCACATAATGGTCGGCTTGCGCATCATATTTGGCAACGACAGAACGCAATTCCATGGGTGAACCAATTAAACGTTGACTCTTCACGTTCATTGAACTAACAAAAGCCGCTTGATCAAAGGCCTTTTCGGTTCCTGCTTGATCACCCTTTACATAATGAATCGAAAGATTGCCAGGTGCCTGATCATGGAGTTGAACAGCGCCTGATGCTTGCGAAGTTTCAAAAGTGGTAACGGCATCAAGCATATCAATATCAAAACTGACTAACTCACCAGCATGCTTTGCATTTTCTAGAGTATCTGCAATCACCATCGCAATCGGCTGACCAACAAAGCGAACCTTATCAGTAGCTAAAACAGGCATCGGAGCAAGAATTTGATTCTCCCCCGTCGAATTTTGAATCGTTAACCCCGTAGGTAAAGACTTCATTCCTGCGGCACTAATATCCTGAGCAGTAATAACGCGAATCACTCCAGGAGAATTGAGAACCTGACTGTAATCAATCGAGCGAATCACACCATGAGCATAGGGTGAACGAATCATATAGGCATAACACATACCTTCGTAATACCAATCAGAGGTAAATTTGCCGTGACCGGTAATTAGTCGTAAATCTTCTTTTCTTAATAATGCTTGAGGAGCGTTCATACCCGTACCTCCTGAATTTTTTTCGCAGCAGATTTAACGGCTGCAATAATATTGACATATCCAGTACAGCGACAAATATTACCAGCTAAGCCTTCTTTAATTTGCTCATCCGTCGGTTGTGGAAAACGTTGCAATAAATACACCGTACTCATAATCATGCCGGGTGTGCAATAACCACATTGCAAACCATGCTCTTGCGAAAATGCTTCTTGAACAGGGTGTAAATGCTCGCCAGCTAAACCTTCAATCGTTTGTATGGAAGCACCCTCGGCTTGTCTCGCTAAAATTGTGCAAGACTTCACTGCCTGCTGATCCATTAAAACTGTGCAACAACCGCATTGTGTGGTGTCACATCCATTATGTGTTCCAGTAAGTTGTAATTGATCGCGAATGACCTCAATCAATAACATATTATCTTTTACTGTAAGGTCTTTTAATTGACCATTAATCGTCATCTGCATAAATAACTTTCTTAACTATTCTGAATTTGTTGAGTGGCTCGTCTAAATAAAACTTTGGCAATATTGACGCGGTAAGCGCTAGTCGCGTGTAAATCACTGATCAAGTCGTCACGCTCTAAAGCAGGATTGTCTTGACCATTTTTAAAAGCTTCCTCAGCTTCTAACCAACGAAACACTCCAGCAGCTACGCCAGTCGCTGCAACACGTATTTCTTGATTGGGATAGACCGCAATGAATACACCAGCTAAAGCATAGCCAGAAGCTGCTTGCTTGAACTTACAATAAGCACTCTTGAGTGGCTTTGCAAATTTGACATATTGAATGAGTTCATTTTCTTGAAGTGCGGTGGAATAAAAACCTGTAAAAAAATCCTGTGCTGCGATCTCTCTTTGATCGGTGACGATGGTGGCTTTTAATCCCAATGTTCCTGCAGGATAGTCCGCTGCTGGATCATTATTGGCAATCGAGCCGCCTAAAGTCCCACGCACGCGCACCTGCGGATCCCCAATTTGACTAGCTAAATAGGCTAAGGCTGGAATTGCCTTCGCAACGATCGGGCTCGATGCAACTGTATTGTGGGGAGTTGATGCTCCAAGCAACAAGTAATCAGCCGTTTCTTCTAATTTGTGGAGCTCTGAGAGCTTCGTAACGTCAACTAAATGACTTGGCTGAATGAGGCCATGCTTCATCGCCGGAAGTAAAGTCATCCCTCCAGATAAAAATTTAACGTTTTCATGCCCTGTAAAGGCGTCTATAGCAGCACCAATGTTGGCTGCTTGGTGATAAGTAAATGTATTCATAGGGGTCTCACAGTAATTTATCTTGATGATAAATCATAAATATAAATAATATTTTTTACATCTGGGTCAACATAATCCTTTGTTGCCCCCAAATAGAGGATTAATTGGCCCAAAAGATTACAATCTTCTTAGTAAAACAAGAGTCTAAGGGAAGTCGGGATGAGCGCTAACATCGAACGTATTAAAGAAGAAACATTAACCGAATTAGGAATAAAAGCTTTTTGCCGCTTAGGTTTACCCGAAAATGATGCGAAAGATGTTGTACAAGTGCTTGTCATGGCTGATTTATTTGGGCTCTCAACGCACGGTATGAGCCGATTAGAGTCTTATGGTGATCGCCTGAAAATTGGCGGCATCAATCCCAAAGCCAATATTCAGGTGGAGCGAGTAGCGGCTGCCATGGTCAAAGTGGATGGTGATAATGGTGTTGGTCCATTAGTGGGGATGCATGCTTTACGCGCTGCCATGGAAGTTGCTGCACAATGCGGAATTGGTATTGCCCTTGCTAGAGGTAGCAATCATTTTGGTCCGATTTCGCCCTATCTATTACTCGCCGCAGAAAAAGGATTTGCAAGCATGATCGGTAGCAATGCCACAACGACAATTGCGCCTTGGGGTGGGACAGATGCTAGGTTAGGAAATAGCCCCTTAGGGTTTGGTGTTCCAAATCCAGGAGGAAATCCTTTTTTACTCGATATGGCGATGAGCGTAGTTGCCCGAGCCAAGATTAGGGATGCTTTCAAACAAGGTCGAGAAATCCCCAATACTTGGGGCACTGATGCTAAAGGTTTCCCAACCACAGACCCCAAAGCGGCTTTAGATGGTTTTTTAATGCCAGTCGGTGGTCACAAAGGTTACGGCCTAGCATTAATGGTGGATCTTTTTGCTGGCTTACTTTCTAATGCTGCTTACCTTACGCATATCAAGTCTTGGCAAGACGCCCCTTCAGAACCCCAAAACTTAGGTCACTTTTTTGTTTTACTCGATACCAATCGCTTAGGCTCAACGCAGTGGCTGAGCGAAAGAATGAATGACTTTGCAAAGATATTATTAGACAGTCCAGCAGCAGACCCTAAACAATCCGTGATTGTTCCTGGAATGATTGAACTGCAAAAAATGCAAGAACAACGTAAACAGGGAATCCTTCTGAGTGCTGATACCCTCCAATTACTTCACCAAATGACCCAATAATATGACGAATTATCAAGTTGATGTTCTGATACAAGGTTTTCCAGGCAGAGCTATTTGTCACGGTGGACTTGGGTGGAGTACGGTCACGTTAATCCGAGGGCAAGGGAAAGTGATTCTGCTAGATGTAGGTGCTTTTGGCATGAGAAAACCTCTACAAAACCGTTTAAAAGATTTTCAGATCAAGCCAGAAGATGTGACCGATGTAATTCTTACCCATGCCCACTATGATCATATCGTGAACTTTACGTTATTTCCGAAGGCTACCATTTGGATGGGCGAAGCCGAACTTGCGTGGGCAGGTCAACAACCACCTGGCTTTAATC
Organism: uncultured beta proteobacterium; assembly: GCA_903867305.1. GTDB lineage: Bacteria > Pseudomonadota > Gammaproteobacteria > Burkholderiales > Burkholderiaceae > Polynucleobacter. The sequence continues at coordinate 15,887 of CAIPQU010000105.1, read as the reverse complement.
CGATTCCGGAACTCTACATTCAGGATTTACTAACGAATATCAGAGTTCAACGTGTTCAACCTGATCATGAATTTTTGCCTTTTATCACCTCTAAGTTGGTGCCAGGACATACTCCAGGTCATCTCTTATTTATTTTGAACAATGGCGAAACAAACGTCATTTTTACCGGAGATGCCGCTAAGAATCGTGCTGAATTAATGTCTGGTTTAGTCGTCGATACGGATGATGCTGAACAAAGTAAATCTTCCATCGACCTTATTTTTAAGGAGTGGCGTTCTCGTCCTGACAATCTTTTAATTCCTGGCCATGATTTGAGTATGCGACTTAACGAAAATCAGCAACCGGAATATATCGGTAAAAGAAAAGCTGGTATTAAAGTGTGGTTTTCAGAAACCGTCGAAACTTCAGAAACCATTGATCTGTCAAAAATTTAATCTCATTCAATTTTTTACCAGAGGTAATCCGATGAAACGACGCCTTTTTATGACTGCAACTTCTTTGAGCACTTTGCCTTGGTTAACGCCCTTTGCTTGGGCTCAAAAAGACCTACTCAGCCCAGAAACACAAGTTCTCAGTGAGTATATGTCTCAAGCGATGCATCTCTCACTTTCTCCTCAAGTAGCGGAACAAGCTAAATTTCATTTACTCGATACCTATGCAGCAATGATTTCTGGATCAGAATTACCCCCAGGCAAAGCTGGAATTTCTTTTATCCAAAAACAAGGTAATACGGGAAAGTGTACGGTCATTGCTAGCCGATTACGTGCTAACCCTGCGGATGCGGCATTGGCCAATGGCATGATGGGACATGCCGATGAAACGGATGACTCTCACAATCGATCGCGTTCACATCCAGGCTGCTCAGTTGTTCCTGCGGCCACTGCCAGTGCTGAACTCTTTAAAACTTCTGGAGAGCACCTCTTAAAAGCCGTGACGCTTGGCTATGATGTTGGTACACGGGTCGTCATGGCAATGGGCGGCCCAGAGTTCAGTTATACCAGCCATAAAAGCTCTCATAGTATCGCCGGAGTCTTTGGTTCCGCTGCAGCAGCGGCCTGTGTCGCAAAGCTTTCTGCACAGCAAATGCGCTGGGTTCTTGATTACACATCACAACAATCCTCTGGGATCTACGCATGGGGCAGAGATACCGATCATATTGAAAAAGCCTTTGTTTTTGGAGGAATGCCGGCTAAAAATGGCATCCTGTCCGCTTTATTAGTGGAAAACGGTTGGAATGGGATTAACGATATTTTTACGGGTGCAGATAATTTTTTCGAGGCCTATGCCCCCAATGCTGATCGTAAAGTTCTCATTGATGGCTTGGGTCAACGATTTGAAATTGCTCTGACAGATATTAAGAAATGGACCGTTGGATCCCCAATCCAAGGTCCCCTAGATGCTCTAGAGCTCATTCAAAAGAAACATCCGTTTAGCCTAGATGAGCTGAACAAACTCATCGTTCGCCTAGAGCCAGCGACTGCAAGAGTCGTGAATAATAGAGATATTCCAGATATTTGTTTGCAATACATGATGGCAGTAATGTTGCTGGATAAAACGGCTTCTTTTAAAGCAGCGCACGATGTTGCGAGGATGAAAGACCCTAAAATCCTCGCACAACGAGCAAAAGTGGAGTTAATCCCTGACCCTAATCTGAAAGAATTCATGCCTGTAAGGGTTGCGATTGTTGAAGTCCACCTAAAAGATGGTACGCAATGGTCCGAAAGGGTAGAGGCGGTGCGTGGCACCCCCCGTAACCCCATGAGTGAAAAGGAAGTGATAGATAAAGCACTTGATCTTATCGAGCCAGTACTTGGGAAAAATCAATCAAATAAGTTAGTTGATACTGTCATGCACATCGAACTAATCAAGGATATTCGACAGCTCAGTGCCTTGTTACAGAAATAGTGACGCCAAAAAGAAGCTTTCTTTTTAAAACACATGTTAAAAAAATATTGCTCGGAGGGATGATATAAGCCCTTCATCTTAAAGGAGTAATTTTTAAGATTCCTTTAATTTTGCAAATCAACTTCAATTAATCAAAATAATATGTAAATAATAGTTGACAAATGTGTGTGTATAAATAAAATTACATGTAGGATTGATTACATTGGGTTAGCGTTATCACCCGGTTTAGTCATGAATAGCCCACGTGCGGGCTTAGCACGTTAGAGATCTTTCAAAAGGAGATATCACTATGTCAGATCCAAATAAAGTTTGGCCGACGGGCTTAACTGAGGCTGAGTCAGAGGAGATTCACAGACATTTAATTCAAGGAACTCAGTTCTTTGGTTTGATTGCTGCGTTAGCTCACCTCATGGCTTATATTTATTCACCTTGGCTCAAATAACAGAAGGGACACAAAAATGATCTACGGAAAATTATGGTGTGTAGTTAAGCCTTCTGTTGGTATTCCAATTATTATTGCCGCAGTGGCATTTGCTTCATTCAATGTCCATCTCGCTTTAGTAAGCAATACCACTTGGGTAAAAGCTTTTTTACAAGGGAATGCCCCAGTTGTGAAAGAGGCACCAAAGCCGCAGTAGCTGGCATTAAAGAGCAAATCAGGATGAACCTCATCCTGATTTGTTCCTCATCAATATAAATTCACCGCACAATACATGAGTTCTTTTAGCCAAAAATTAGTTAGAAACTGGTCTGGCTACAGCACAAGATTTTTACCATTTGCTGACGCTGCAACTGCAGATGTCCCCTTATCTCGTTTATTAAGACTATCACTCTTCCAAGTATCCGTTGGTATGGCGCTAGTCATGCTCATCGGAACCCTAAATCGCGTTTTAATTGTTGAACTGAAAGTACCGGCATCTTTGGTATCTATCATGATTTCCATCCCATTAATATTTGCCCCCTTTCGGGCAGTGATTGGATTCCGCTCGGATGTGCATCACTCGGCACTGGGGTGGAAAAGAGTCCCTTACATTTGGATGGGCACGCTGGTGCAATTTGGTGGATTTGCCATGATGCCATTTGGTTTATTGGTTTTAGCCGGAGCTGGGCAAGCAGGTAGTGCACCCGCTTGGATTGGTCAATGTGGGGCGGGCCTCGCATTTTTATTTGTGGGGGCAGGCCTGCACACTACTCAAACCGTCGGACTGGCTCTAGCAAATGACCTTGTACCCCCCGAGTCCCAACCAAAAGTCGTAGGCCTCATGTATGTCATGCTTCTTATTGGTATGATCGTCAGCGCTATTGTTTTTGGATATTTACTCAGTGACTTTAGCCCAGGAAGATTAATTCAGGTGGTTCAAGGTGCCGCCGTAGTGACCGTTGTTCTCAATGTGATCGCACTTTGGAAGCAAGAAGCTAGAAAACCGGCCCATTTATACCCCAAAGCAACAACTCCAAATAAAACGTTTAAAGAGTCTTGGGATGAGTTTTTAGTAGGTAACTATGCATTAAGACGCTTAATTGCTGTGGGAATCGGAACCATGGCTTTTTCAATGGAAGATATTTTATTAGAGCCCTATGGCGGGGACATTTTAAAACTCACTGTTTCGCAAACAACGACCCTAACAGCAACTTTAGCAGCGGGTGGTCTAATTGGGTTTGGATGGGCATCTCATATCTTAAGTAAAGGGGCAGACCCTTTCAAAATGGCAAGTTATGGTGCCATGGCAGGTATTCCAGCATTTATGTTGGTGATTTTATCCGGTGCCGCACAACAACCAGCATTGTTCGCCTTGGGTACCCTACTGATCGGATTTGGTGCTGGGCTATTCGGTCACGGCACTCTGACAGCCACCATGAATTTGGCTCCTCAAGGGCAAAGTGGCTTAGCATTAGGGGCCTGGGGGGCAGTTCAAGCATCCGCCGCCGGTATCGCTATTACTTTGGGTGGTGTCATTCGAGATGTGGTTGCTGCCAAATCTAGTTCTTTGACTGGTTATACTACGGTTTATTTTGTTGAAATTATTTTACTCATCGCCACGATTGTGGCGATGATGCCTCTCATTCAAGTTCGCAGTAGAAATAAAGTATCATTGATTTAAATGAAAAAAAGCTTGTTAAAGTAGTCAATATTGATTTTAATATCGTATGATTTAATGAAGTTCTTAATTCAACACAAAGGAGATTCAAATTGAAAACATATCAACTATTCATGTTACTTTGGTTACTCGTAGTTTTTTTCTGGATGGCGAACTACTTCAACAAAGATAAAACACCAAAATAATTTGGCGATGATGTGAATTTTCACATTGTATTTTTTATTTTTTTGAATGACAAAACTGATAAAAGGTGACTTATATGAAATCCCCTCTCATGCAACTTTCTAACATTGTTAGCTACGCGGTAATAGCTATCCTATCAATTACCGTATTTCGTTTATTACTTCCTCACGGCAAGACTGCGGGATCTGGATTTTGGTTAGCGTCCATTCTTTTTGCTGTAGTGATTGTTGGTATCTTACATCTGACGATCAAGCAAAAAAAGAAATAACACCTGAAGTTGTTGGATAATTTTTGTATTGAATTAAAAAAACTTCATTAAATCAGAAGGGGGGATATATCCCCCCTTTCTTTATTTCTTTGATGATTTAGTATTCGCCATAAAAGCTAGAAAATACTTGATCATCTTCAAAGCATCTTAATGACCAATAGATGCGCTATGTACAGTCAATAATTTCCACTCGTTACCAATCTGCGTCCAAACAGTCTGAAAATGACTGCGGATCTTAATATTTTCAGTTGGTTTAGTGACATCTGCAAACATATGTCCCATCACAACAGCAATCTTATGATCTCCTAATGCAGGCGAAATAACCGTCATGTCTTGAAATACAACATTAGAATATTTGACTTGATTAGTCTCTAATTTTTCGAGGTATTGCGTCAGATCATCAATCGCACCAGTACTGTGGCGATAAATCATCTTCGGATCACATAATTTTTTTAATGTCGCTAAATCGGTGTGATTCATTGCCTCACGGCGCATTTCTTCAAACTGCAATACAGGATGTGTCATGTCTCTACTTTCTAAGATTATTCAAGAGCTTAAACTATACCAAAAATGTTGGCTTAACTTGCTTTCATGACCATCGAGGGTTCAATCGCCGCAATATTCGCAGCGCCCATTTGTTGCATGATGCCACTAAATTCAGTTTGTAAAATCTCCATCACACGCTCGACGCCAGGTTGACCAAATGCGCCTAAGCCCCAAAGATAAGGGCGTCCAACACAGACCGCTGAGGCTCCTAATGCCATTGCTTTGAAAATATCACTTCCGCGACGAATGCCACTATCAAACAAAATAGGAATCTTGCCCCTCGCAACTTGAGCGACTTCCGGCAAACATTCTATCGCCCCGCGACCACCATCTTCACTTCGACCGCCATGATTCGAAACATGTATGCCATCAACCCCGTATTTGAGAGCCAATTGGGCATCCTCCTGAGTCAAAATTCCTTTTAAGATAATTTTCATCTTCGAAACATCACGAACCTGTTGGATAAAATCCCAGGTCATATTGGATGATTGCATGCTCTTGACACCAGTCATATCAATGCCATCGTAATTCGGGCGCTCTGTTGGGCTTCCAAAACCATGGGTATGACATCCAACACAATTTCGAGGGTCTAACTTTTTCAGATGGGCAAAGGTCTCTTGGTTTCTGCCACCATTGCGATCAATCGTGATCTCTAATACTGGAGCGCCAGCTCGCTCAACTCTTTGTATCACTTTTTTTGCCACCTCAACACTTGAAGTCGCATATAACTGAAACCATACCTCCCCCTGCCGAGCAGCAATGACGTCTTCAATCGTGGATGCGCCGGCATTTGATAAGACATTCAAAAAGCCACCTTTTCTAGCAGCCCTTGCTACAGCAATCTCCCCTTCTGGATCGTACGCTTTATTTCCACCGGTTGGGGCAATAATGATGGGGGTTTTCCATTTGGTGCCAAATAGACTCACAGACATATCGATCTTACTGACGTCACGCAATCGGCGTGGTCGTAATTGATACTTTAAAAAAGATGTTCGATTGGCTCGTAAAGTGACCTCATCATCAATTCCAGAAGCCATATAACCAAAATGAGCCGGTGGTACTTTTGTAAAGGCAACAGGCTCAAAGTCGAAAACATTGATGGCTTCTTTGGGGTTATTGATGAGGTCTAAAGGAGTGGTCGGAGTCCAGATCATTGGGTCAGGACGCTTTGAAACATTCCTTAACAATTCCTTGGGATCATCGGCATACGCCTCTTGACCTAAAGTCAAAGCAAATAAAGGACTCGCAGCCAACCAATTCAAAAACTGACGACGTTGATCATCTGCATTTCGAGTGTCTTTCATATCTCCTCCGATATATATTTTTTTATAGTATGGCATTAATTGAATCTTTATTGATGAACTATGAAAAATAGTATTTACCCTTAATTCCAAAGTTCAGCGAGATAATATTTCATCATTGAGATTATCCTATCGTCTAAAAAAGGAGGCTATATGCAAAATACGAGACTATTTACATCATTCTGTACCTTTATTTTTTGTACCTTGGTTTTTATTAACAGTTCATCTTTTGCGCAAACAGACTTCCCCAATAAACCAATTAATCTAATTTCTCCTTACCCACCAGGTGGCGCTGTTGATCAAGCAGCAAGATCCATCGGGCAATCACTCTTTAAAATTTGGAATCAACCAGTTGTTGTCAATACTAAACCTGGCGCTGGTGGAGCGATTGGTATTCAAGCAGTCGCTAATGCAACCCCGGATGGCTATACCCTCTTAGTCACGGCCCCTGCTCTTTTGTCGATGCCAGAATCTGATCGCTTATTCGGTAAAACACCTTCTTTTGATCGATCACAATTTACTCCACTAGCACTTCTATCTGCAGATCCAGTGTTATTCGTGGTCAAAGCAGATGCACCTTGGAAGACTTTTGAAGAATTTGTAGCATATGCCAAAAAGAACCCGGATAAAGTTCCATATTCGTCATCGGGAAACTATAGTAACCTCCATCTGCCGGTGGAAATGATTGCCAATGCAGCAGGGATCAAATTACAACATATTCCATACTCAGGTGGTGGACCGTCATTGACAGCTGTTCTTGGCGGTCAAGTTGCTATGACTGCTGGTGTTCCAGGTGTTGTCGTACCGCAAGTAAAGGCAGGAAATATGCGTGCTTTATTAACGACAGGTGCAAAACGACACCCTCAATTTCCAGATATCCCAACAGCACTTGAACTTGGATATAAAAATGCAGAGTTTTATTTATGGGTTGGACTTTTTGCACCAGTGAAGACTCCCGAAAACTTAACTCTAAAAATGCGCAAAGATATTGGTCGCGCTGTTCAAGATCCTGAATATGTTCTGAGCTCTGAAAAAATGGGAGTGCTCATCGATTATCGTGATGGCAAAGATTTTGATGATTTTTTAAACAAAGACCAAGAGCGCTTGACTAACACGATTAAACGTATTGGCAAAATTGAGTAATCATACTTCCTTCAGAATATTCTTTTGAGCGACCGCTTGAATGATTCTTTGAGGGGTAATTGGGAGTTCGTTCACTAGAGCTCCAAAAGGTTTTAAGGCATCATTAATGGCATTAAAGACTGCCGCAGATGATCCTGCCACCCCCCCTTCTCCACCACCTTTGGCCCCAAGTTCTGAGATTTTTGTTGCGGAATAGGTATGCCCAACCACTATATCAGGCATCTCACTAGCAAGAGGGACTAAATAATCTACTAAACTTCCATTCATAAGCTGTCCCTGCTCGCTATATAAGCATTGCTCGTACAAAGCCGCGCCAATCCCCTGAATGACGCCACCTCGGATCTGTTCATCTAAGAAAAGTGGATTAACAACTGTACCAACATCTTCTAAAACCCAATGTTTGAGTAATTTGACGTATCCAGTTTCAGGATCAACTTCTACATAAGAAGCCTGAATCCCATTGGTGAAGACGCCATCAAAATCACGTTGAGCAAAACTTCGACTAACAGTTAACTCTGGGGTAAAACCTTTTGGTATTTTTTCAAGATTGAAATAAGCCTGACGGGCCAAATTTTCTAAGGAAATCAAACGTTGAGCTGACGCATCAATAATGTTTCCATCTTCAAGATCAAGGTGCCCTATATCAATATTCAGAATGGCAGCAGCAAATTCGAGGATGTTATGTTTGAGTGCCTTGGCAGTCTGCAATATCGCTTCACCACCAATGGAAGTTCCTCGAGATCCATAATTGCCGCCACCATAGGGACTCGAATCGGTATCACCTAATACAACTCTGACGGTTTCTATTGGAACTCTTAAAACACTCGCTGTAATTTGTGCAGCGATAGTTTGCGCTCCCTGCCCAAATTCATTAATACTCGCCGTGCAAAAGATAGATCCCGTCGGAAGCAGTCGTAAGGTGGCCGTATCTGCCGCTGAAATCGATGCCCCACCTTTTCCATACATCGTCGATGATGGACTTGAAGTCTCTAAAAAAGCAGCAAAACCAATTCCTCGAAAAATTCCTTTTTGACGATACTCATCACGCTCCATGAGTATGTTTTGATAATCCATCAATTTTTTCAATTGATCAATCGACTCATGCTGAGAAAGAATCTCAATAGTTGGTCCAGTGACTAATTTAAAAGGATACTGACTAGGGTCAATGAAATTGTTTTTTCGAAATTCCAACACGTCTATACCCAACTGTGTAGCCGCACGTTCAACCAAACTTTCGGTAATCAAACAAGCAATAGGCCTTCCCACCGAACGGTACTGACCATACATACTTTTATTTTGAAAGACGGCTCTTGTTCTTGCACGGTAATGATTCACGCCGTAAGATGCGCCGACCAAATTAATCACCTGCCGCGCTTCATTGACACCTCCCCGAGGAAAGCTGGCATAAGGCCCCATACTTTGTAAATCATCCATTTCAATAGCTAATATTTTGCCTTCTTTAGAAACCGCCATACGAGCGTGGATGTGATGATCTCTGGCATGATAATCCGACAAAAAAGATTCGAGTCGATCAGCCACAAATTTCACGGGACGCCCCATCAGTATCGACAATCCAACGGTGGCCATCTCATCACCATAAATGTGAATCTTTAATCCAAAACTTCCGCCAACATCGGGTGATTTGACTCGAACCTGACTTTCAGGAACTCCAAAGTGATGCGACAAAATCCAATGCATCATATGCGGGACTTGCGTTGAGTGCCAAACTTCTAATTGCTGATCAGAGGAGATATAGCTCGCTAAGATCGACCTAGGCTCCAAGGTCACGTGCGTGTGTCGGCCGGTTCTTAAATTTTCTTCGACAATGATATGTGCTTGCTCAAAAGCTGTGTTGACATCTCCGACATCGATACTTCTTTCCCAGCATAAATTGGTGCCTAATTCAGGGTGCAAAATCGGCGTTTGAGGATCTAAAGCACGCTCTTCGTCCACAACAGCCTCTAATGGCCCCCAATCAATTTCAACTAATTCAGCCGCGTCTTCAGCCTGAGCTCTGGTTTGTGCCACAACCGCAACGACTGGTTGGCCATTCCACATGGCGCGATCGATGGCTAAGGGATAATGCGGTACGGATTTCATACCCTCTAAATGACTCAGCACACCTAGGTAAGGCTTACAGATAGCAGCAATATCTTGGCCGGTGACAATTCTTAAAACCCCTGCCGATTGCAATGCTTGCGCTAGATCAATCTTGAGGATCTTGGCATGGGCATGGGGACTCCTGACAAATACAACATGACATAACCTAGGTATCTGAATGTCATCAACGTAACATCCTTTTCCTTCAAGCAACCTTCTTAGTTCTTGACGGACGACTGGCTGTCCAATAAATTGGAGTGGAGCTGGTGGAATATTAGCCATATTAACTCTTTGAGTGACCCTGATGTTGGTCTAGAACATCTTCTACAGCATCTACGATTGCTTGATAACCAGTGCATCGACAATAGTTACCTGAAATCGCTTCTCGAATCTCATCTCGGCTAGGACGTTTTACTCTTTTCACTAACTCAGCCGTGGTTAAAATCATCGCCGGCGAACAAAACCCACACTGCGCCGCATTTCTTTTTTGAAAAGCATCAATCATTTTATTCGCTGCGCCAGACTCCACTGCACCTTCAATGGTTTGTATTTCACAACCATCGGCTTGAGCAGCTAACATCAAACATGACCTGACTAATAATCCATCAACTAGAACGGTACAAGCGCCACATACACCGTGTTCACATCCAAGGTGAACGCCATTTAAGTCCAACTGAGTTCGTAAAAAATCTCCTAAATGCATGCGGGATATAACCTGCTCATGAACAGATTTACCATTAATTGAACAACGAATCTCGATGAGGTCTTTATGATCTGGCATCTTGAATCTTTCCAAGTAATTCGAATAGGGAACGTTTTACAATCACTTGTAATAAATGTAGTTTGGTTGATGCATCATGATAAATATCCGTTGTGATATCAAGATCATTTCCAACATCTTTGCTCAATTTTTCAACATTCTCGATCGTTAATCCTTGATGAAGAAGCTCTTGAGCAAGAAGAAGGTCAACTAAGGGTCTATCAGAGATCCCAAAATAAACGATACGTAAATCTTTGATCTGATCACCTTGTGCAGATGCGGCAACGGCAATCCCCACCGTAGCGTAATCTCCCTGGCGACGTGTAAATTCTTTGAAAACATGATGTGTGAAGTGATTTTTAGGAAATAACACACTGGTAATGATTTCATCTTCTTCTAAGGCTGTGGAATAAAGCCCTTGAAAAAAATCAATTGCGGCAATTTGCCTTAAGCCTTTTTTCGAACCAACTTGAATCCTTCCCTCATAGATTAATGTAATAGCCGGTATCTCAGCTGCAGCATCTGCATAAGCAAGACTTCCGCCAAAACTGCCTCTAGAGCGTATCGCTGTATGAGCTACGTGTGGAAGCGCATCATGGAGCAATGGGGTGAATTTGGCAACGAGGGGTGATGTTTCGACCTCAAAGTGGCGCGCAAGTGCGCCAATTTTTAAATCATCACCCTGTTCTTCAATACCGCCCAACTCTTTGATGCGGTTAATGTCAATGAGTAAAGCTGGTTTTGATAAACGCATATTTAAGCTTGGCATCAAGCTCTGCCCTCCAGCCAATATCCGAGCATTATCACCATGATTTGCTAGGAGATCAAACACTTCTGACATCGATTGGGGGCGGCAATAAGAGAAATCTGGAGACTTCATTGGTGCGATTCGTTAATAAAAATAAAATACTTGCAGTTTTTAGAATGACTTAAGTATTACATACTCTTATTTGAGGCTTCGCCTTTCGGAATGCCAAAGAATTTGATGGGCAATTGATGATATTTTTCATCAACAAATTACCCTATAATCTTCAAATAAACATGACTTTTCAAGTCATTTTGGATGTGTCTTTAGAAAGTATCAAATTGAGCTCGCCTAGTCATCAATTGAATCATCATCCTCTCAAGGAACTTATCGTTCCGATTTTGGATGGACAACCTATTGCCCATGTAGAGGAAATATTTGCTATTGTTTCCTCACAAAAAATGACTTTCCCAGAATTTATCCAGACTATCTTAGCCACTAAATTATGGCTAAAGAATGCCAACGATCATCCTTATTTTCCTGAGATCTGTCGCAACTTGAGTCTGGAGATCAACAATTACTATGAACTTTCTCATATCGAGCCTTCCTATCACTCTAGAAAACACTTTATCGATGTTTGTTTAGCCGTCCATTTACTCCTTCTGAAAAATGAATTCATCACTGAGACTGAACAAAGTAGTTGGTATTTAAGCCCTATTCAATCATGGCATTTATTGATATCGGCCATGGCACATGATTTTGGTCATAATGGTTTGATGAACCAGTCCATCCATCAGCAAGAATTACTATCCATCCAAGGTCTTAACGCATTTTTAGATACGCAAATATTTCCCGGTAAAGATATCTGTCAAGAAGTCACAACTGCCATCATCTTAGCCACCGACCCCAAAGATCGTGCCCAATTGATGAATCGAATTCATTCAAGTAGTGCCGTTCGTTCGTTCGATCAATTAAGTATGCTCATGGTCGAAGCGGATCTTTTTGCTAGTACTCTTCCTAAAAAGGGAGTCGAGTTGGGCAATTTACTCAGCGAGGAAATTAGTTCTCAAGATCCGCAACTCAGTGAGTTCATCAAATCTCCTAAGGGTAGGTTGGGGTTTTTGAACTCGGTACAATTTTTGAGTCCTCAATCTCATATATTAGGAGCTCCTCAAATACTCAAAGAGGCTATTTCCATGACTCAACATCACATCAAGGAAACACATGGAAACTGAACAAAATCATCATGCTCTTCTGAGCGAAATTCGTATTCTGAAAGAAACCATTGTCGTTCTGCGAAATGAACTAGAAACACTGAAAATCAATTCAGAACACCATACACTTCAGTCTGTTCAACTCGTCAAGGAAGAAGCAAGCTTACTCAAACAACAAATCTTCGCACTGCGAGAAAAGATGGCAACACGTGAAATTGAGTTTCAACAAGAACTCCAAGCTCTGCGCGCAGAAAAAGAAAATGAAAATGCGGAATTAAAAAGAAGCGTACAAGCCTTACGCGATGTCATACAAACTGAACAAATTAAAAAACAACAAGACTTACAAGCAAGTAAAGTTGCAGCCAATGAAGAAATTCGGCAATTAAAAGAGACTATTGCTGTTATACAAGAGCAACGCTCTACTGATCTCGCAAAGAACTCTAAATAATGAAGGATATGAAGAATGACGACGAACCTTTCTGATTTATTACTGGATGTTTCCACCCGATTAGCGAGATTGGATACGCTCGATGATGTTTTTACCGAACTCTTGCTTGTCATTAGCGAGGTTGTCATGGCAGATCGATCGACCATTTTTTTGAATGATGCTAAATCCAACGAACTATACTCACGAATCGCGCAAGGTAACTTAAAGCACGAAATCAGGATTTTGAATAACGAAGGTATTGCCGGACATGTATTTACTAGCGCAGAGGATGTTATCGTCCATGATGCGGAACAAGATTCAAGGTTCTTAAAAAGTATTGACTTGCATACCAATTATGTGACAAAAAATATTTTGTGCGTTCCCATCCGCAACGCAAAAAATCAAATTATTGGCGTTGTAGAAGCCTTAAATAAGAAAAAAGGTCGCTTTACCAAAAAAGATCTCGATACTGTAAAAGCAATTGTTTTTTACTCTTCACATATTCTTCAAAATCATCAATTCATCGAATCAGCAACCATCGAACAACAAGAAAAAATGGAGCTATTAAATCTTGTTTCTGAAATGTCTTCAGAAATTAAGATTGGCGCTTTATTGCAAAAAGTGATGAGCGAAGTCACGCGAATGCTAGATGCTGATCGCTCAACCCTATTCCTTCATGATGAAAAAAATAACCAGTTGTGGTCTCAAGTCGCTCAAGGCACGGGGATGGCGGAAATACGTTTTCCAAGTCATCTTGGCATTGCGGGGGCAGTATTTACATCAGGTGAGGCCATCAATATTCCTTACGCTTATGCGGACCTAAGATTTAACCCTGAGTTTGATAAAAAAACCGGCTTTTTTACGCGCTCTATTTTGTGTGTTCCGATTATTGACCAATCCGGTAAGACGATCGGAGTTGCTCAAGTTCTGAATAAAAGAACGGGCGTATTTACGGCAGATGATGAATTTCGCTTAAAAGCCTTTGGTGCAAAAATCGCTTCGGCCTTGCACAATGCCGATCTCTTTGCCAAGGAACAAAATCTCAAAAACTACAATAACAGCATGTTGGAGTCCATGACCAATGGTGTGATCACGACCAATGTCGAGGAGATAGTTGTGACCTGCAATAAAGCTGGGGCAAAAATTGTAGGAATGGCAGCAAAAGATATTATTGGGAAAAATATCAATGCTATTTTTCATGATGAGAGTGCCTGGGTTCTAGAAAAGCTAAAAACAGTTCAGTCTTCTGGGGAAATAGAAATTATTATGGACGCAGAGATTCAGTTTGGTGAAGAGGTACACTCCACCAATTTGACATTAATGTCTTTAGTTGACCTTCACCAAAAAAATATCGGGTCAATGATCATGATCGAAGATATTTCGAATGAAAAAAGAATGAAGACAACGATGTCGCGTTACATCGATCCGTCAATTGCCAACCAATTGCTTTCTTCTGGTGGCGATATTATGGGTGGCAAAAGCTTACCAGCGACCGTTCTGTTCTCTGACATCAGAAGTTTTACTACTATCTCGGAAAAATTAGGTCCACAAGCCACGGTAAGTATGCTCAATGAATATTTTGAGTTAATGGTCGACTGCATTACCAAAGAAGGTGGGATGCTGGATAAATTTATTGGTGATGCCATCATGGCTGCCTTCGGAATCCCCGTGGGGCATGACGATGATGAGGACCGAGCAGTTCGTGCTTCGATCTCGATGATTAAAAAGCTCAATGAATGGAATGTCACCCGAACTGCAGAAGGTAAATTACCGATTCATATTGGGATTGGTCTTAATACGGATACTGTCGTCTCTGGAAATATCGGTTCTAAAAAGAGAATGGATTACACCATCATTGGTGATGGTGTGAACTTGGCCGCACGTCTAGAGTCTGCCTGTAAGCAATACGCCGCCAAGATATTAATTAGTGAATTTACCTTTAATCAACTCAAAGGGACTTATCGAACCAGAGAAGTCGACTTCGTGATCGTCAAAGGTAAAACCAAACCGGTGGCTATCTATGAAGTTCTGGATTACCATGATAAAGAATCCTTCCCCAACTTAATGGATACCATTAATCAATTTCGTGACGGTATTGATAAATACCGGCATGGTAAATGGTCGGCAGCAATCACGGCATTTGAAAACACCTTAAAACTCAATAAAAATGACCGTTTATCTGAAATTTATATTGAAAGATGTCGCTATCTTGAAGCAAATCCACCAAGTGATTGGCAAGGTGTTTGGGTCATGGAAGAAAAGTAATGCAAAAACCAAAAGTTCTTGCATTTGATGTTTTCGGGACTGTTGTCAATTGGCATGGGTCGATTGCCGAGGAAATAAAAAGGATTCAGTTACCCGTTGATCCTAATGAGTTTGCTTCTAATTGGCGAAAAGGCTATCAACCAGCCATGGCCCGAGTCCGCTCAGGCGAATTACCTTGGACCAAAATTGATGATTTACATCGCATGATCCTCGATCAAATTTTAGAGGGT
The DNA here is from genome assembly GCA_903867305.1 of uncultured beta proteobacterium. Lineage (GTDB taxonomy): Bacteria > Pseudomonadota > Gammaproteobacteria > Burkholderiales > Burkholderiaceae > Polynucleobacter. Next base: position 701 of record CAIPQU010000105.1, on the reverse strand, counting down.
TTTAAAATCTCGTCCCTGACAGAGGATGCGAAAAGTGATCTTAATCGCATCTGGCATCGACTACAACCATGGCCAGATACTGTCGAAGGTCTGCGCCTACTCAAGCAACAGTTTATGATTGTGACGCTTTCTAATGGCAATCTAGGACTTCTCGCCAATATGGCGAAAAATGCTGCCTTACCCTGGGATCTCATCTTAAGCGCTGAAGTGTTTCGGCATTACAAACCAGATCCAGAAACCTATCTTGGGGTCGCAAGCACCTTTGATCTCTTGCCCGAGGAAGTGATGCTTGTGGCATCTCATAAAGATGACTTACTGGCGGCCCATCAATGTGGCTTGCAAACAGCGTTTATCGAAAGGCCTTTTGAATTTGGTCCAAGTTTTACCAGAAATGATCTCCATCATGAATCATTTACCAACTACCATGCAAAAGATTTTATTGATTTAGCAAGGCAACTATCTGTCTGATTAGGCTTTAAAAAACCGCCTTTATCCAAAACGCGTCACAAAACCCCTTGTTTTAGCTGGGGGACAAGTGACGTAACATGATGTAAATGTTACTGCTTTAGTCTAGCACTATTAAAATATACAGTATATGGCGATGACGAAAACCCTTTCGTTACGCGTTAAAGATAAGCACGCAAAATTCCTGCTTTCTCAAAGTAAGGAAGTTAATTTCGTGTGGAATTTCGTTAATGATT
>CAIPQU010000104.1 GCA_903867305.1 uncultured beta proteobacterium | reverse complement strand
CTCAACTGTTTGCAGAACGCCATTAACAGCTGCTACTCCATTATCCATACACTTTCTATTGTACGCTCTATCAACTACATCTGCAGGCGCAAGAAAAGTAAAACAAGGTTCCGTCAGAGGAATTATTCCTAGGAGCCTGTCGGGCTTAAACCGCAGTTGTACGTTTTATCCAGATTTCAGTGGCTGGATTTCCAGGACACATGTGTTTATTTGTTACCTGCCTGCATTTTTGCTGATTTAGTACTCGTTTTGCTTCATTTGTCTTTGTGATCTGTTGAAAAAGGCTGCTATTGAGCTTTTTTAAGCTAAGGATAGCTTGAAGAACCGCTTAAGGTTATATGCCATGCATACCAATGACCATTCTTTGTTTGTTTGTTGTTCTCCTCGTAGTAAAAATCGCCTGAAGCCTAATATTTCTTTGATAATTCCGAAAACCGGCTCAACTATCTGCTTTCGTTTTTTGTAAATTGATTTGCCTTCAGGGCTCCTCAATTTTTGTTTCATTTGTTCTGTCGCGGTTGGAGTTGGAGCCGGATCGATTGGAGTTGCTGCATCCGGGGGATTGAGATAGTTTTTGAGGAAACTGTTATGCTCTTCTCTCGCCACAGCGATAATTGGTTCAATGTTTTGTTGGGTAACCACAGATACATTTTTTTCGCTGAAATAACCAGAATCTGCTGTTGCTGTTTTTATAGTACCAAGTTCAGCAAATACCGAGGCCACAGACGGGATAAATTCTTCCTTGTCATTTGCATGGGCATTGCTGTAAGCTCCAACGATAACCATATCTTCATTTACTGCTGCCTGTGCATTATAGCATTGATTAAATCCGTTGGAGGTTTTCATGATCCTTGACTCAGGGTCTGTAAAGTTGTACTGGTCAGATGCCTGAGGCTCCGCCGATGGCGGCTGTGGGGCTTTCCCACGGGGCTTTTTACCTGTCTTTGCCTGATCCTGATCCCTTTTTTCAACCTTCTTATCGTATTCTTCTTTTTCCCTTTTATATCTTTCGGCAGCACGTGCCTCAACTGCTTCTTTAGCCTGTTTTATCCTCTCAATGCGGTCTTTGCGCAATTTCAATTCCGCAGGGATTTCAAGCTGTAGGTCTTTTTCTTTTTCGTCCTGTTTGTCTGCAAGTTCCAGCAGTTTTTCTATCTCACTTTCCAATTGTGCTTCCAGTTTCTGCATATATTCATAACTCATTGCTTTGTGCTTGGATGCATTGGCTTGAATTTTAGTTCCATCAATAAATATGTTGCCAAGCTTTACCAGTCCAAGTTCCTTGCCGATAAGCAGGATTTCTTTAAACCATCCGCCAATTTCCCTAAGGAAACGTTTACGAAAAGCCGCTATTGTATCGTGGTCGGGATGTTGGTTACCAGCTATAAAACGAAACGCAACTGAGTCATAAGTGGCTGTCTCTATTTTTCTCGAACTAAAAACACCTGTGGAGTAGCCGTATACCAAAAGTGACAACATTAGTTTGGGGTCATAGGCAATTGTTCCCTTGCCCTGATATTGACGATAAACTTCATTAAAATCAAGTTTCTCTACAATGTCTACAACAAAACGCGCCAAATGGGTCTCAGGAAGCCATTCTGACAGATCATAAGGCATCAATAAACCTTGTTCCCGCATTGAACCTTGAAATTTTATCATAGACAAATATACGGTAGCCTTGCTATATACACAATAAATTAATAACAATTAACATATATTTATTATATAATTTATTGGAGGCGATAAGTCCGACAGGCTCCTAGCTATGGCAATTAGTAAGCGGGTAGATGAAAAAATATCTTCTACAACCATTTTGAGATTATTTGGCATGATAAAGAATGAAACAAAGCCAAGACTATTTACACTAGATCTTATTGCACAATATATTGGTCTAACAACATGGGAAGATGCTATAGCAGAAGGGAATTTATCAGATAATTCATATTTCGAGAACATAGATAAGGTAATTGTAAGTGGCTTAAAACCCAAGCAAATTGTAAATCTGAAATACCACCCTGATAGAAAAGTGAGAATGGAATATCAAGGAGACCATTGTTTTTTAATTGTCGAATCGGATAAAAGCAAACTATTACAGGGGGATATCGCAAATATCCTGAGACTTGACCTAACCTACCCTTTAGTATGTGAAAACGTGATCAGAAATGGAAAGGATATGGGAAAATTCGTAGGAGGAAATGAAGAAGGGGTAATTTATTTGTCGATTGAGCAGTAAATTCGTAAAAAAATCTCTTGTCCTCATTTTTTGTTGAAAACCAGAGTGGTGAAAATATCAGTAGTTCAATACTTGGAAAGCAACTGTTACATTCCGGACGTTATTTTAATAGCTGTAAGGTAAGGGTTGGCTTAAAGTGGTATGTAAGAAAAGAGCTGGCAGATGAATTTAAAACATCTGACTTTCATCAGAATATATTAAGAAAGGAATTCGAGATCGGGCAAAACCTTAATCATCCTAATATCGCCCAATACCATACAATCAGCAATGATGATGACGGTCTTTTTTTACTAAAAGAATATATAGACGGGATCACATTATCACCCCTTATATTATCTCGTCAACAGTATTTCTCCTCCACGAGAAAATTTATTGAGCAATTTGTTGAGCAAATTGGTAGTGCCATTCTATACCTACATTCTAAAAAT
>CAIPQU010000103.1 GCA_903867305.1 uncultured beta proteobacterium | reverse complement strand
TTCGGTTGCAAAACCGAGAACGCTCACGGAGACAATGTTAGACGATACGATTGCAAATGCAGTCGTAGCGCAAAAGTCGCTGAAGTGGGAAACCGATACTAGAAGGTCTAGTAATAGACTTTAGTAGACGGAGCAGTCATTTGTATAACTGAGTCTTTTGAAAAGCGTTAAAATGAAATATCGTTGTTTTTTTATTGGAGAATACTAATGGATACACAAGAACGCATTAAAGAAATTGTTACTTCGAATTCTGTCGTCTTATTTATGAAGGGCAATGCCCAATTTCCACAATGTGGCTTTTCTGGTAGAGCAATTCAAATCCTGAATGCCTGTGGCGTCAAAGAGCCTCATACAGTAGATGTTTTAGCAGATAACGAAATCCGTCAAGGAATTAAAGACTTTGCTAATTGGCCGACGATTCCGCAGCTTTATGTGAATGGTGAATTCATCGGCGGCTCCGATATCATGATGGAAATGTATGAAAGTGGAGAGCTACAAAACGTCTTTAAGGCCTAAACTTGGTCATCTAACAAAAAGCGTGGTTTTTGCCACGCTTTTTTCTTTTTTCAATCTTTAAAATATAGAAAAATATCAGTTACTATTTCTTATGGAAATAACAAATATCTCTTGGTTTTTATTAATTTTTGCTTGCATTGTTTTTTCTATCGCTATTTATTTTGGTTTGTCTTACCAAAGAGTTCTTTCTGAAAATCAGCTTATAAAGTCACAAGTTTCTGATCTTCAATCCCAAATTCAAGTACTTTCTAACCAATTAACGAAAGCTCTCGCTGATCTAGACTCAGAAAAAAGGATTTCTCAAGAAAAGTTAGAGCAATTTAACGAAAGTAAGATTCAACTGACTGATCATTTTAAAACGCTTGCTCAAGAAATTTTAGAAGAAAAATCCCAACGGTTTGCCTCTCAAAATCAACAAAATCTTGATTTATTGTTAAAGCCTCTTCAAGAAAAAATATCTGATTTCAGAAAGCGTGTAGATGACGTCTACTCTGAGGAATCAAAAGAGCGCGCCTCTTTACAAACAGAAATTCATAACCTAACGGCTTTAAATATGAAAATGAGTCAGGATGCTAATGCTCTTACCAAAGCATTGCGCGGTGATTCAAAGGCTCAAGGTAATTGGGGTGAGCTTGTTTTAGAAACGATTTTAGAAAGCTCAGGTCTGCGTAAAGGACACGAGTTTGATGTTCAAGATACCCAAAGAAATAATGACGGACAACTTCTGTACCCCGATGTAGTGATTCATTTACCTGACAATAAGCATGTTGTGATTGATAGTAAGGTGTCCATCTCTGCCTATACGCGTTCAGTACAAACAGATAACCCGGATGATCAAATGGCAGAATTAACCGCCCACGTCAATTCTATTCGGTCTCATATGAGTGGACTCTCGGCCAAAAATTATCAAGATTTATATGGTCTGGGCGCTATAGATTTTGTCCTCATGTTTATTCCGATTGAACCAGCATTTCTTGCCGCCATTAGTCATCAATCTGGATTATTTCAGGAAGCCTTAACCAAAAATATCGTACTTGTTTGTCCAAGTACCCTGCATGCCACAGTTAGAACTATTGCACACGTCTGGCGTCAAGAAAATCAAAATCGTAACGCGCAAGAAATCGCGCGTCAGTGTGGTGCTTTATACGATAAATTCGTTGGTTTTGTTCATGATTTAGATAATGTTGGAGATAAACTTTCTCAGACACAAAAGAGTTTTGATGAGGCCTATAAAAAACTTTCAACAGGTAATGGTAACTTAGTCCGTTCTGCTCAAAAAGTGCGTGAGCTTGGCGTAAAACCTAATAAATCATTACCTACCGCCCTCATCGAAAAATCTGAAGACTAATAATTATTGCTATTCGTTCAGCATGATGTTAATTTTTATTTATTGAGCCGTCACTAATTTTCTTGTTTACTTCTTCCTGTATGCTTTGACATATTTTCATGATCTCATTGACATCCTCCCCGCCCTAAAGGACGGGGATTCCTACTGCTAGACGCTCATGTCCGAGCGCGAGAATATTTCTTGCCGCATTGAGGTCGGTAAATTACCGAAATCAATCCCTTCTGCTATCCTAATTAAACTGTCCAACTTTTATGGGTCAGTTCAAAAGCAAGGGGTTTTGTGACGTGTTTTGGATAAAAAAAAGGATTAAGGTCGGTTATTTACCGAACTTAATCCTTCGTGTTAACGCATCACACTGAGTAAATTAGTATGATTTAACTCATCCTCAGATAATGACTGTCTTACGACTAAGACAAATCCAGATTACTTACGTGCTGTAGTACGTGTAGTCTTTGGAGTTACAGTTTTCTTTGCAGTAGCAACTTGACCTTGAAATGCCTTAACAGCTTGCTCAGTAGTTTGCTCTACATTTGAAACAACTTCTTTTGCAGCAGCTTGGAATTGGCCGACACCTTGTAATGTAGACTCTAATGATGTTTTCATTGCAGTCACAATCGCATCTGAACCAGCAGGTGCATTTGCAGCGATTGCATCTACCCAGTCCTTCATGCTTACTTTAATTTGCTCTACGCTAACTTCAGCCATTTGAGCAATTTCTTCACCTGCTTCACGAACAACTTTAGAAACAGCTTGCTGGTGTGCAAAGAATTTACCTGCGTACTGATCTAATGTGCCGTCTTGTGTCATTGACAAAATAGCTTGTGGGTCTTTAGCAGTCATTACGCTAGCAAGTGTATCGTTCACTTCACTGAGGAGTGATTTAGTTGTTTCGAAATTAATTTCAGCTAATTTGTGTGTACGATCTATCGATTTTTCAGTTAAAGCGATGAGGCTTTGTACATTTTTGCTGTTAAATTCGTTGAGTTTTGATGCCATATTTTCGTAGTTCATTGTAAGCTCCTTGAGAGTTAAAAAAAGGTTTTTGTTGCACTGCAATAAATTTAACTCTTTCTAAATGAAAATGCAAGTAATTTTGTTGCATTGCACCAAAATATTTTTATTATTGTGCCTTTTTCATGAGAATTTACAAAAAAACTATTTAAATAGTTACCAATTCACGTTTTTGAGTATGGAAATATCTATTTAAATAGGCCGAATCGAGGGTTATCCTGCAAAAATCTCATTTTCAATTACAAATTGATCTATGTGAATATGTTTGAAGTGGCAAGCATAAAATTTACTTTTCCGAATGCTTGTTCCATTAGATGGCATTGAGAGCGTGATCTTTATTGATCACGCTCTCATGGTCTTACTTCAGTCCCAACAGTCCTCTAGCTTCAACAGATGAAGCAATTTGACCACCTAACTCTTGAACAATGTTTCTTGCTCTAGCCACTAATTCAGCATTACTTTTCACAAGAACACCCTTCTCCATATAGATGTTATCTTCCATACCAACTCGTACATGGCCACCTAATAAATAAGCGGCTCCAACAATCGGGAATTCAGCTCTAGAAATACCAAAAGCCGCCCACTTAGCACCATGTGGTAACTGGTCGCGCATAAATAATAGAGTCGCTGGATCCGTGTTTAAGCCATACTTCACACCCATGACAAAGGTATATAAGCCTGGCCCATCTAGGCTGCCATCAGCAATCATATCTTTGGCTAAATTTAAATCTCCGGTATCGAAAATCTCTAGTTCTGGCATGACACCTGCATCACGAATAACTTTAGCCATCTTTCTACAATTTACTGGTGTATTCATCACGACATCAGCGCCCGAGTTCATCGTATTTAAATCTAATGAACAAATATCGGGTTTAAGCGCTGCAATATGCGCAACACGCTTTAAGGGGTGCATCAAAGTAGTTCCAGGTCCGAAAGTCTTTGGATCGTCTTCACTGGGCACAAATCGACCCCCAGGGCCTGTGGTTAAATTAATAATCAATTGTTTATTGTGCTTTTTAATGAGATCGATCGTCTCAGCATAGTGCTCAAGCTCCATCGATGGCTTACCATCTGGATGACGGACATGAATATGCGCTACAGCAGCACCAGCCTCAGCAGCCTCGAGCGCTGAATTAGCGATTTGCTCTGGTGTAATAGGTAAATAAGGTGTCATTTCCGGTTTGGTAAGGTTTCCGGTGATGGCGCAGGTAATAATGGTTTTACTCATGGTTTTTCCTTTCTATTGAATTCCGCGAATTTGGGTTATTGTATTCACATGCAAAAAAATGTTTCTAAAAATAATTTGGATAACTTGTCGAACACCTCGAAAGAGACTGTCACAAGATTGTTGGATGTCGCTGAAGAGCTTTTCGCCGAATCGGGCTTTTCTGGAACTACGGTTCGCGATATCTCCGCAAAAGCAAATATTAACCAAGCTTTGATTAACTATCATTTTAAAAGTAAACAGGGCTTGTTTAAGGCAATCTTTGAGCGCCGTGCCAAAGTTCTTGTTGAAGATCGTTTGAACTTGCTGGATGAGGCTCGCCAAAAAGTTGCTGGTCGAGCAATCCCGTTGCGAGATTTGATCTATGCTTTTGTCTATCCACCCTTGAAAATTGCTTCTGAGAGTCCCAGTGGTAGATCTTTTGTAAAGCTGCAGGCTAGGTTGCATAATGAGCCCAAAGAGCTTTCCCAAGATTTGCGGAGCTCCTATTACGATAAAGTAAGCTTGGAGTTTGTCGATGAGCTTCATAAGACGCTACCGCATTTAACCATTGAATCGATTGCATGGAGATTGATTTTTGTCATGGGTCTTTATATTTATGTGGCGTCAAATACAGGTCGTATTGAAGTCATCTCTCGAGGTCGTTGTCAAGGTTCACGGCTAGATAAAGCCTTACCAGAAATCTTGCAGTTTTGTGAGAGTGGCTTTTTAGCTCCTCTAATTTAAATACTGAGCTTATTCAGCTTTTGCCTTAGTATCAACCACGACTTTACTCCAATGCTTTAACTCTTCATTGATGTAGGTTGTCGTTTGGGGTGCTGCTCCACCAACAGGCATCAAGCCCGCTTGTAATAGTTTTTCTTTTGTTTCAGGCTCATCGATTACTTTTTGAATCGCCTGATTCACTTGATTAATAATTTCAGTGCTCGTACCAGACGGAGCTAGAACAGCAACCCATGTGTAATCTTTAATTTGTGGATATCCTAGTTCAGCCATTGTTGGAATATCCGGTAAATCAGCTAAACGCTCTGTACTAGATACAGCCAAAATACGTACCTTACCTTGTTTATGGAATTGATAGACCCCAGCAACCGCTGTACAACCGATCGGTGTTTCGCCCCCAACAACCGCGACTGAAGCAGGCCCAGCACCTCGGTAAGGGATATGTGTCACATCATTCTTCCAAAGAATATGGAAAAGATTCTCACACGTTAAATGCGGTGTCGTTCCACTTCCAGGAGATGAAAATGCCATTTTTTCTTTTGTTGCCATGACCTTTAAATCAGCCAAGGTTTTTACTGCTACTTTTTCATTGACGGAAACAACATTGGGTTGAGTAGCTATAACGATGACTGGTGAAAACTCTTTAGGAGAATATCCGGCTTTATCACCATATAAGGATGGATTAACGGCGTACGAAGATGAGGTTACTAAAAACGTATATCCATCTGCTGGCGACTTTGCCACTTGCTGAGTTCCAACATTACCCGCAGCACCCGTTTTATTATCAATAAAAACGGATTGTTTCAAAACCTCTGTAAGCCTTGCCGCAACAATTCTTGCGGCAATATCAACTGGTCCACCAGGCGGAAAAGATACTACTAATTTAATCGGCTTATCAGGGTAATTTGCGGCGATCGCTGAAAGGTTAACTCCCAGCAATGCCATTACAACACCAGATACAAAAATAACACTCTTGAATGAGTAAGTTTTTATATTCAATTGTCTCCCCCATGAATAACAAAACTTCCTCTTTGGGAAGTTTTTGTCTTCGGAATTATTTAATAGCTAATGGATTTGTTGGTGATCCTACCGCTCCCGTAATTGGTATCGCAGGCGCAACAAACATAAATTCATAAATACCATCTTTAGCACAATCATCAGCTAAGTCTTTTAGATAAAAGATTTCACCCATGGTCATACCCATAATTGGTATCGTTATCCAATGCCATGGTTGATTAATACCCTCTACAGACTCATTGGGACGTACTTCACAGCCCCATGTATCTGAAGCTAATGCAGCCAGTTCTGTTCTTTGAATCCACTCGAGTGTTTCAAAAGCAAACCCAGGAGCATCTCCTCCAGGATAACCATCCCAACTTCCAGCTTTTAATTTGTCTTCCATTTGTCCTGTACGAACAATGATGAAGTCTCCACTACGAATTTCAATACCTTGTTTTTTAGCTGTTTCATCTAAGTCAGCACAAGTTATACCGTAACCATCTGGCAAGGTATCTAAACCTTTATAGCGCGCCACATCTAATAAGATCCCACGCCCCACCATTTTATTCTTCGTTTTTTCAATTCCACATTTAGCTGCTCCTGCTGAAGAAACTTCTCGGCAATCGTAACCGTTATACATGTAGTTATCAAAAAATACATGGCCTAAACCGTCCCATTGTGTTCCACATTGAAGTGGCATCACCACCATATCATCTGCAGCGCGAATACCCCGTTTATCCAAAACACCAGAATACGCATCTGTTCCTGTGCGCAACATCGTATGAACTGGATTGATACGTCCCATGGATGGATATTTAGATTTAGCCCCTTGCGGTCCGCTACTGTCAAAATTCAGTGCTAAAGAAATCACTTTGCCTTTTTTGACGAGTCCCGCTGCTAATACAATGTCTTGAGCCTGTGTAAAGTTCAGTGTCCCGATTTCATCATCAGCACCCCACTTACCCCAATTTTTATATTTTTCGGCAGCAACATCTAAGTCAGCTCGTGTTATTTTTTTTGTCATACTGTCTCCTCCACAAAGCTTTTTAAACGAGTGTTTAAATTAACACCCTTCATTTAACCTGTCAATAAAAAGTCCTCAAATTAGGGTTTTCCTTATTCGGGAAATAACGATATGCTCGGTATACATTGAACGAATGCTCGCGCATTCCCCTTCTTGAAGCCGAAGGCTTAAGAGGCGGGTCTAGCGAGCGACTTTAGTATTGGGTTTTATTCCTTGGTTTTGGACGTATTCTTTAATTTTCTCTAGCGGAGCGCCGCCGCAACTG
>CAIPQU010000102.1 GCA_903867305.1 uncultured beta proteobacterium | reverse complement strand
GACTGACAGCAATCCAGCTGGGTTTAAATCCCCAAGTTAACTGCGTTTGAATTAAACTACGTTCTTCCATGCTTAATTGTTTATATTTTTCCATGAAACATTTTCTTCCTAAAAATGTTGCACTTCAATTTAGAGCGCGCCAGGTATATCAAACAAAAATGATTTGATATATATCAACTAAAAGCTTCAATTTTCTTGGGGACATTGTTGATGTAAGTCAAATAGTATTCAAACTTCTTTGATATTGTGGTTAAAACGATATAGGAGTATTTGTGTTCCAACATATCTTGATTGCTTGAGTTAGAAGTATTGAGGAATTTATTGTTCATATTTCAACTAAATAGGTTTTACTGATTCAGGGAAAATAGATAAGGTGGTCACAAAATTGAGAACGATTAATTCAAGTAATTTTCAGGCTGAGCTTGAATAGATTTCTTTAGTGACCATATTCTAAAAAGACAGATAAATGGAAATATTTCACTTACTACCGCCAGAAGGATCGCAGATTCTTTTTGTACTCTTCCTTTCTTTTTTGATTGGTCTTGAGAGAGAAGAGCATAAATCGAGTGATGATCATTTTTCTTTTGGAGGTGTAAGGACGTATCCTCTAATTGGTATGCTTGGTTTTTCTTTATCAGTCATCTCTGGCGATAGTCTTACTCCATTTATATTAGGATTTTTGGTGACTGCATCATTTTTATTATTGGCTTACTCACATAAAATTAAAAAATCTGGATATGCTGGCATGACCTCTGAAATGTCTGCATTAACGACTTACTTAATCGGTGGATTAGTTCAGCATAATTTAATGTGGATTGCGACCACCTTGGTAGTAGTAACGATGCTTTTATTAAGCCTTAAAAACTTCTTAGAAGACTTCGCAAGAAAAATTAATCCGATTGATATTTTGTCTTTTACTGAGTTTTTGCTTTTGTCAGTTGTAATTTTGCCACTTTTACCCAATGAAGCCTTAACACCATTTCTCATCAATCCATTTAAGATTTGGATCATAGTCGTCGCGATTAGTGGGGTTTCGTATGCGAGTTATGTATTACAAAAAATAGTCAAGGGACCATCTGGCATTTTGTGGGCAGCAATTTTAGGGGGTGTTTATTCCTCTACCGTGACGACAATAGCTTTATCTCGAAGGTCAAACACAGTGGATTCCCCCAATCTATTTACTGGTGGAATATTAATGGCTTCTGGAGTTATGTACCTCCGTATTTTAGTCTTGTTAGCAATGTTTAATCGAGAATTGTTGATGCAATTAGTGATTCCAGCTTTATGTCTTTGTGCTACTGCAATATTTGTTGGATATTTGTGGTCCAAACGAAGCGGCGATTCGAGTGTTGATTTTATAGAGAACTCTCAAGTAAAAAATCCACTTGAAATCAGTACCGCTTTTATTTTTGGTTCTTTATTTGTTTTCATGATGATTGCGACGAAATTTGCAGTTGATCACTTTGGTAATAATGGTGTTTACACCCTTGCAGGAATCATGGGACTAATGGATGTTGATCCCTTTGTGATGAGTTTGACTCAAACTAGTTCTCATTTTGGTTCAATCACCATTGTTGCCAATGCAATTTTTATTGCTGCCTCAAGTAATAATCTATTAAAAGGTATTTACGCTTTTAGTCTTTCTTCAGAAAAATCTAGATTTCAGACTTTGATATTGATGTTACTGCTAGCCGCAATTGGCTTGATACCTATTTTCTTGAGGCTGTAATTGATATGCCATAACGTATGATGATAATTATAGTATTTTGATATTACTCTGCTTTGTATATGCAAAATTGAATATCAAATTTCTGCGGATGTGCAATGCTATGTTGTGGTCTGTCCCATCATCTATAAAACCTTGGGTTATGAATATCTGATTGACTAAGCTTTCTTTTAAGTGCACAATATTTCCTTTTGTACAATTTCTGTACAGGCTTATATAGACTACTATTGCCAATTGTTATCCAATCAAATAATGAGAAATTCAGATACGTAGATTGAATATTTTTTGTTGTTTAGTTAGCTCTAGGGACCCTGTGAGCTTACCCTTTTAAGAATGGTGCTTGGGTATTTTATGTAATAGTGGCTAGTAAGTATGAAGCACCAGCTAAAATCGAGTGGAATGAATATTAAAGCATTAGAGGTTTTTTATGAATAATCCAAAGTCAGTGATTAAAAATATCGACATTGATAGTCGTGTTGCGACATGTCACTTACCTACAGAGTATGGTGATTTCAAAATGCATGTTTTCCAAGATGCAATTTCTGGCAAAGAAAGTGTTGCATTAACAATGGGGAATTTTACTGATGAAGAGGCAGTTCTCTGTAGAGTTCATTCTGAATGTTTAACTGGAGATATTTTTCATAGTCTACGATGTGATTGTGGACCTCAATTAAATGAATCGATGAAGCTGATTGCGCTTAAAAAAAGAGGTGTTCTCATTTATTTGCGACAAGAGGGGCGTGGCATTGGTTTATTGAACAAAGTCAACGCCTATGCATTACAAGAAAAGGGCGCTGATACTGTCGAAGCAAATGAAATTTTAGGTTTTGATAGTGATTTGCGTGATTATGCAGAAGCTAAGCTATGGTTGAACTATTTAGGTATCACTTCAATCAAGTTATTAACAAATAACCCTGCAAAAATAGACGCTCTTAAGTCATTTGGTTTTCAGGTTGAGCGAACAGCACTTCATGTGGGTAATACTGCGCAAAACACTGGTTATCTATCGATTAAACGTGCCAAAATGGGGCACTTTCATAACTAATTAAATGATTTTTTATGCATTTTAGGAATTATGATTTCTTCATGATTAAATGCATCATCTTCCCAAAACATATCGAAGATCGTTTTTTGATATACATCAAATACGGACCTAAATTTCCTAGTTAGTTCTTGCCCGTGGATGGCGTAGATAAAGTTTGGGGTATGCCAAGCACTGATTGAATCAATCGAACAGTAAGGTCAAAGATTATTAGATAACAGTCATGAATAGCGACAATTCGCTATTCATGAAGACATTGGCAAGTGAATGAATGAAAAATTAGCATCAATTCACTAAGATTGACTATTCTTTCAATGGGGAATATTTAAAATCACATGCCCAATTTTTTTCCCTGACTCCACTAGTTCATGAGCTTGAACAATGTTCTCTAGGTCAAATCTTGCGGCGATATTAAAAATAGGGGTTGTTTCTTTCAACCAGCGACTAATTCCGGTCAGCACATTGTGTCTTTCAATTTCGCTAATGCTATAAACCATCGTAAATTTATAGGTAATATTCTTTACCATGAGCGTCATCACTGGTAGAGGAAGTTCGGGTTGCTTTACGACTGCATACATCACACAGATTCCGCCCGGTCTTAAAATTTGTGCATCTGTATTCAGATTAGCGCCAAAATCTACTTCAATCACGCGGTCTACACCACGATTGTTTGTCAGTTGAAGAATCTCCTTCACAACATCTTGAGTTCGGTAATGAATGATCTCATCAGCCCCAGCTAATTTAGCGACTTGTGCTTTGTCATCTGAGCTTACAGAAGTAATGACTTTTGCGCCGCCCCATTTTGCTAGTTGTATGGCGTAGTTTGCCACAACGCCTGCACCACCAACCACATAAATTGTCTGGCCTTTTATCGGGCCATCAGCAAATAGGCACTGGTAAGCAGTCATTACTGGAATACCTAAACAAGCCCCTTGAGCATCATTTAGTTGATCAGGTAAAGGCTGTACCATCCAATCTTCTACGACAGTATATTGAGCGGACGTCCCCAATGGGCGGTGGTAGGCTGCATTAAATACCCATACCCTTTGCCCAATATTGAAGTTTGTAACGCCTTCACCAACCGCGTCAACGGTCCCAGCACCATCGCTTCCAGGGATTTGAAATGCATGAGTTAGAGGCCTTGAGCCTAATCTCATTTTGTAATCGGAAGGATTGACGCCTGAAGTCATTAACTTGACACGGACTTGTCCTTTTGCTGGCTCTTGTATCGCAATATCTGTAATTTCTAGAACATCTTTTGCGGGACCAAATTTTGAATATAAACCTGCAAGCATATTAACCCCTTATCAATGAAATAAAAGTAATGATTATTATTAAGTCTTATTCTAATTTAAAAAAATATTTCAATGACCTCATTCACGCAAGATCAATAAAAGATCAAGAAAAGTCGGTATTAGGTTATTAAACAACTATTGAGAAGCATTCAACTAGTTGCCATGCCCTTTTAATGATTATGCAATGGTTGTAGAAGGCCGTTTTTGTAACGTAAATACCCATTTAATTTAAAATTCCAATGTTAAGGTACTAATTATTAAAGTGACGTCGAGTGATTCGTTACAATTACAAAATACAATCTGTTGAAATGAGGATGTCATGTTTTTTAGCAAGCTTTTACCCAAAAATGATGTTTTTTTTAAACTTTTTGATCAACATGCAGAATTCATCGTAAAAACAGCGCAAGGTTTAAAAGATTTAGTTGATCACTTTGGAGACGAGAGTACTCGAGATCACCATATATCGAATATTAATATGGCAGAACACGCTGCCGATCGAGTGACAAAAGAAGTCAATCGTTTAATTCATAAAACATTTATTACACCGATTGATCGGGAGCAGATTCATGCTTTGATCAATATGATGGACGATATCGCAGATGCGATCCAAGATACTGCTGAGGTTCTCATCCTCTATAACGTCACCCAAATTAATGCAGATATTGTGAGTTTGACGGATTTGTCTTTGAAGGCGAGTGAAAGAGTGCGTTATGCAGTTTCATTACTCTCCGACATTGGTAAGGAAAGCATTGCTACAGGCATTCTTAAAACGTGTGAAGAGATTGATATCTTAGAGTCAGATTCTGACAGAATTATGCGATCTGCAATGAGTGATCTCTTCCACAATCATCAAGATGCAAAAGAGCTGATCAAATTAAAAGCAATTTATGAATTATTGGAAACCATCACTGATAAATGTGAAGATGTGGCAAACATCATTGAAGGTATTGTGTTGGAAAATTCATAATGGTTCATGAATCAATCTGGATCATTGGCCTATTAATTTTATTGGCCTTAGCTTTTGATTTCATGAATGGGTTTCATGATGCAGCAAACTCAATTGCAACCATTGTTTCTACTGGAGTTCTTCGACCTAATCAGGCTGTAGCATTCGCAGCCTTCTTTAATTTATTCGCACTCTTGTTATTTCCTTTAAGCGTGGCTGCAACGATCGGTAAGGGCATTATTGATCCGGGCATTGTAGATAGTCATGTTATTTTCGGAGCATTAGTTGGATCTATCTTTTGGAATGTTGTTACTTGGCTATATGGAATTCCTTCAAGCTCATCTCATGCACTCATTGGCGGCTTAATTGGAGCGTGTTTACCGAAGGCCGGTTTGAGTGCTTTAGTATGGCCTGGCATTTTCAAAGCAATGATTTTTATTTTCGTATCACCATTACTGGGCTTTTTTTTGGGCTCCATCATTATGGTGGTCGTTGCGCACTTATTCAAAAATAGGCCTCTAGCAACAACGGATAAATTGTTTCGTAATTTACAACTAGTTTCTTCTGGAATATATAGTATTGGTCATGGTGGCAATGATTCTCAAAAAACGATTGGTATTATTTGGTTAATTTTGATCTCTGGAGGGTATGTTAGTTCAACGAGTACTTCTCCAGGTTATTGGGTGATTTTGGCTTGTTATTTTGCCATCGCTTTAGGAACATTGTTTGGTGGGTGGCGAATTGTGCGTACCATGGGTGGGCGCTTAACGAAATTAAAGCCTGTTGGTGGATTTTGTGCTGAGACAGGTGGAGCAATTACTTTATTCATAGCCTCTGGGTTTGGAATCCCTGTCTCTACTACCCATACAATTACTGGCGCAATTATTGGAGTAGGCTCAACGCAACATATTAGTGGTGTTCGTTGGGGTTTAGCACAAAATATTCTTTGGGCTTGGGTCATCACTATACCTGCCGCAGCAACTGTTTCTTGTATTGGATACTATATTAGTGGCTTATTATTTTAAATAGGTTTTAAATAAATTCGTCATATTCCTTGGTAATTGCTACAGATAGTACGAGTGCTTCAAGGTTATTGGGGATGAATCCTCAAGTGGCATCTTTGTACTACTTGAGCAATAAGAATTAATGTCCAAGATCTGATCGGTTTATCCAAAACGCGTCACAAAACCCCTTGCTTTAGCCGGGGGATAAGTGACGTAACATGATGTAAATGTTGCTGCTTTAGTCTAGCACTATTAAAATATACAGTATATGGCGATGACGAAAACCCTTTCATTACGCGTTAAAGATCAGCACGCAAAATTCCTGCTTTCTCAAAGTAAGGAAGTTAATTTCGTGTGG
>CAIPQU010000101.1 GCA_903867305.1 uncultured beta proteobacterium | reverse complement strand
TCAAAGATGGTGGCATTGTGCAATTAAAGGCCGCAGGACTGTCGGTCTATGCCCATGGAGGCGATGTAAGACCTTGCTCAAAGAGCGAGGCTATTGCCGACGAAGTGGGAAGCCTCGTCCTTTAGGGCGGGGAGCAGTCACAAGTAAAAATTGCGAAAGCCAATTTAAGGCGCGTCGAATCACTAGAATTGCGACAATTAAAGCAATTGTTGCAAGCAGCACAATAAAAGCTTCATGGAGCATGAAAGAAAGTTTTGTTTGCTGATATTTGGCAGTTTTAAGTTCATTCAGTATCTCAACCGTTTTGGTGACAACCAATGCCATATCTTCCCCAGATTCGGGATCTATATCTTTTTCAATGAGTGAAAATAAATGACGGGTACCTAAGTGAAACTGAAATCCTTTTTCGCCCGCAAGAGTAAATGGTACAGCCTTGATTTCTTCTGTTAGCTCTTTTATTTCTACTTGCTGAACTCGTTTGGAGGCATTATCTACTCTAACTTCTGGAGATGCACCGTTTAAAGGCGCCCGAAATATGGCAATTTCTCGGTTCATTAAGGTTAATACTGCAGGTCGATAATTCAACTCGGTCTTTGTTTCGGAAAGGACCGAGTGGGAATAAACAGCCCCCAACATGAACACAATACTCATTAATATCAATTTTAAAATTGAGTTTAGGCGCATTTTGATATCTCTTTTATTTTTAATGAGAAAATTTAATTAACTCTATTTTGCCTATTTTTGATGATGAACTCCACCTACCGGCCTGAAATTGATGGTCTTCGAGCAATTGCGGTCCTATCCGTGTTGATTTTTCATGCTTTCCCGCAATTTTTGCCTGGGGGTTACATTGGGGTTGATATTTTCTTCGTTATCTCAGGATACCTGATTACAGGAATTATTTTTCAAGAATTAAAGTCAAACTCATTTAGTTTGTGGTCCTTTTATCAACGTCGGATTCGACGAATCTTTCCCGCCCTTCTTGTAGTTTTCCTGACCACTACGAGTTTAGGGTGGTTAATGATGACCCCTGCAGAATATGAGCTTTTTGGAACCCATATGCTTGCAGGTGCAGGTTTTGTTCCTAATATTATTTTTTGGCGAGAAGCTGGGTACTTTGATAAGGAAGCGATTACTAAACCTCTGCTACATCTATGGTCTTTGGGCGTCGAAGAGCAATTCTATCTCGTTTGGCCTTTAATACTGGGCTTAGGATGGAAGATCTTTAAACCCAAAGTTTCATCTGTCCTTTACCTAACAGTGATTTTATTACTGGCATCTTTAGCTTGGAGTTTTTTCAAAATATCTCTAGATCCAGTTGCAGATTTTTATTCACCCCTTTCACGCTTTTGGGAATTGGCTCTTGGGGGATGTTTGGCGATTCGATCATCCAATCCTCATCTCAAAGAGTATCAACACCCCATCTTTGAATTTGTGGGAACGATACTTTTGGGAGTTGGTCTTTTTGGACTAAATGATCAAACAGCTTTTCCAGGTATGTGGGCACTGATACCCTGTATCTCAAGCGCTCTCATTCTTCATTCTGCAGGAGCACCTATTACCCCTCTTGGTTATGTGATTCGTCATCCGATCATGGTCTTTATAGGCCTTATTAGTTACCCGTTGTACTTGTGGCATTGGCCTTTACTTTCTTTTGCCAGAATCCTTGAGGGGCAAGCAATTTCAGATACTTTTAAACTCAGTCTATTGGGTTTATCCGTTTTACTCGCTTGGATTACCTACCGTTTTATCGAAGTTCCCATCAGAAGCTCAAAATCGACCAAAACAGCTTTTGTGCTTCTTTTATGTATGCTCTTAGCACTCGGATTTGGCGTGGTTTTGCGCAAGAAAGATGGTTTTAAGCATCGGCATGGAAACATCCTCTCTGCGGATGTCAGTACGATGGTCGTTGGCGAGTTTCGTGACAAAATGTTGCGCCCCTGCCAACTCGCTCTTCCTGTTGCACCAGAATTAGATTGTTTTGCTGATCAACGTGAACCTATCAAATACGCTATCTTGGGTGATAGTAAAGCTGAGGCCCTATTTTATGGGCTCACCACCGTATCATCGAATAAAGGGCATTGGCTATTAGTGGACGGCGTCCATCCCGTACCTATAGAATCCAAAGAAAAAAATGCAGCATACGCAAAGGTGCAAGAAGTTTTTGCGGCAGTAAGTCAAACCCCATCGATACAGGTTGTCGCTATAGCGAATACCCTATCAGGTCTATTTAGACTAGACCCTAAATCGGGACTCATTGTGCCGGGCTCAAACGCTACTGAACAATTCAGCGTTTGGAGCCAGCAAATTTCTTCTTTAGAAAAAGCAGGTAAAAAAGTGGTCGTGATCATTGATAATCCGACTTTTCCAGATCCAACAAGTTGTATTAGTGGTGGCTTAACACAATCAACATTTTTAAATCAAATCTTTACACGAAAAGCTAACCCATACTGCGCAATTGCCTATGATCAATTTTTAGAAGGTACACAAGCCTACCGCGATTGGCTAAAAGAACTCCAAAAAGACCATCCTAATCTCGTTGTTTTTGATACTGCACCCTATTTATGTGATGTCAAAAATAATATCTGTCAGATTACCGAAGGCAGAAATTTTCTCTATAGTTACAGTAACCATATTTCTGATTACGCCGCAAAAAAAATTGGGGATGCACTAACTCCATTAGTGGATAATTTGGTATTGAAGTAACAATTTAGGGGCGGCAAATTCTTTTACGTAGAATATACGTATATTTACTAGATAAAAACTATGACCCAACAAGCTACTCTTTTGTCAGTCTCACAAGTCGAGGCACTCTATGATTTGCCATTCCCTACTTTAATGGCACGTGCAGCTCAAGTGCATCTCGAATATTTTCCAGAAGGTGATATTGAGCTAGCAACCCTGATATCCATTAAAACCGGTGGTTGCCCTGAGGATTGCTCATATTGCCCTCAAGCTGCTAGATATCACACTGGAGTTGAGGCAACTAAGTTAATGGATCTTGAAGAGGTTCTTGAAGCTGCAAAAGCCGCAAAAGCAGCTGGTTCGAATCGTTTTTGTATGGGGGCTGCTTGGCGTGAACCCAAAGATCGTGATATTGAAAAAGTAGCCATTATGATCCAAGAGGTCAAGGCTTTGGGTCTAGAAACCTGTGCCACTTTAGGCATGTTAGAAGAACAGCAAGCTCAAGCATTAAGTGCTGCAGGCCTCGATTTTTATAACCATAATTTAGATTCGAGTGAAGATTTTTATGGCTCCATTATTAAAACTAGAGAGTATCAAGATCGGATTGATACGTTAACTCACGTTCGTCATAGTGGAATGTCGATTTGTTGCGGTGGCATTATTGGGATGGGTGAATCTCGTCGTCAACGTGCTGCACTGATTTCTCGTCTGGCAAATCTTGCCCCATATCCTGAATCAGTACCAATCAATCATTTAGTACCGGTCGCTGGCACTCCGCTAGCAGATCAACCGCCCTTAGATCCTTTAGAATTTGTCAGGACGATTGCTGTTGCAAGAATTACCATGCCGAAGGCACGCGTTAGACTCTCAGCAGGACGTCAGGAACTAGGTCGCTCAATTCAGGCCATGTGTTTTATGGCAGGCGCTAATTCGATTTTCTATGGCGATAAATTACTCACCACAACAAACCCAGAAGCACAGGCAGATCTTGATTTGCTTCGTGAGCTAGGGCTGAAGATTAAAGTCAATCAAACAACTGAAGTAGCCGTTTAATTGTCCTAGCCCACTTGTAGCATGATTTTACCGATGTGCGCACTACTTTCCATGCGCTCGTGTGCCTTAATGACTTCATTTAATGGATAGACAGAATCAATCACGGGTAAACATTTTCCTTGTTCAAGTAATGGCCAGACATGTTGCATCAAATCATGTGCAATCTGCGCTTTTTGTTCTTCGCTTCTTGGGCGCAAAGTTGCACCTGTATAAGTAAGTCTTTTTCGCATAATCATCTGAACATCTAAGGCTGCTTTACTGCCTTCTAAGAAAGCCACTTGTAACAAACGTCCGTCGATGGCTAAAGAATTAATGTTTCTCTGTATATAAGATCCGCCGACCATGTCTAAGATGACATCAACCCCTTTTTTCTGGGTAATAGCTTTTACGCGCTCAACAAAGTCTTCTTCTTTGTAATTGAAAACCTCATCTGCACCTAATTTTTCACAGGCTAGTTTTTTTTCAGAATTACCCACTGTCGTCATGGCGGTTGCTCCAAATGCTTTTGCTAATTGAATCGCGGTAATACCAATACCGCTGGAGCCACCATGAATCAAGATTGTTTCTTTAGGTTGAAGATGGCCCATGTGAAATAAGTTCGACCAAACCGTGAAATAATTTTCAGGTAAGGCTGCGGCTTGCAACATGGATAGTCCTCTTGGAATATGCAAGCAACTTCCCACGTCGGTCACACAGTACTGTGCATACCCACCTCCAGGTGTTAATGCACAAACTTGGTCTCCCACTTTGAATTGAGTAACTTGCCCTCCAATGGCAACGACCTCCCCCGAAACTTCTAGGCCAAGATAAGGAGAAGCTCCTGGCGGCGGCGGATATGATCCAGAACGTTGAAAAACATCAGGGCGATTTACACCTGCTACCAACACTTTGATTAAGACTTGATGTGTAGATGGTGTTGGTATTTCAACTTCGGCTATTTTCATGACCGAGGCTGGTCCACCTTCTCCATGAACAACAACTCGCATCGTATTTTCCATTTTCTTCATCTTTCCTTGAATATCTATCATCCTAAAGCTTCTGTAATCTCTCAATAGCACTTTGGAGAGTACTCTCTTTTTTCGCAAAGCAAAAACGAATCACGTTGGAATTAATAGCATCATGATAAAAAGCAGATACTGGGATTGCCGCAACCTTGAGTTCAGAGGTTAACCATTGGCAAAAGTCAGCCTCATTGAGCTTTGCTTCTGGTATGTTGAGTTTTGAATAATCGACACATTGAAAATACGTGCCTTGGGATGGTAAAAATGAAAAACCCGTCTTAGCAATACCAGCTTTAAAGAAGTCTCTTTTTTGTTGGTAAAAGTTAGACAGACCTGTGTAGGCCTCTGGGTAGTCTAAATAACTAGCAAGTCCATGTTGCATCGGTGTATTGACTGTAAACACATTAAATTGATGAACTTTTCTAAATTCCGCCATTAATGCTTGTGGTGCGCACACATAACCAACTTTCCAACCTGTAACATGAAACGTTTTACCAAAACTTGAAATAACAAAACTACGTTGCACTAACTCTGGATGACTGGCCGCACTTTGATGAAAGGATTGATCAAATACCATATGCTCATATACCTCATCGCTACAAATAATCGCATCAGTAGATCTAACGAGTTGGGCTAACCGATCTAAATCTGCTGCTTGCCAAACCATACCAGTTGGATTGTGGGGTGAGTTAATCATGATGAGTCTAGTTTTAGAACTGATCGCTTTTTCCAAGTCGTCCCAAGGTAATTCATAACGCTCAACAATCCCATCACTATTTTTGCGAGCAATCATTTTGATGGGAATGACTTTGCCACCAGCCATATCGATGGCAGGTATATAAGAATCATAAACAGGCTCAATCACAATAACTTCTTCATTTGGACGCACAACAGCTAAAACCACGGTCAATATAGCTTGGGTCGCACCCGCTGTAATCGTAATTTCAGTATCGGGGTTATATTCCTTACCATACAAAAACTTTACTTTTTCAGATACTTTTTTTCTTAACTCTGGAATTCCAGCCATCGGAGGATATTGGTTTTGATCTTTTCTCATCGCATCATTAACCGCATCTAATAAATGCGCGTCACAAGAAAAGTCTGGGAATCCTTGCCCTAAGTTGATTGCTTGATGTTCGTTAGCCAAAGCAGACATGACCGTGAAGATCGTTGTACCCACTTGTGGAAATTTTGTTTTTAAAAGTTCGTGCGACAAAGCATTCCCCCTAGAATTAAAGTATGTAAATGTATTTTCTCATGGAAAATGTACCCGCCTCTTTAGGCTAATAGGTTGAAGTAAATAAATGTGTCGTATATTTTTTCAATTAATATTTCTCATTCAAACCTCTTAACCGATTCTTTCAAATCTAAATGGTATTTTGAAATGAAAAATTTTTATTCGTTACAATCAATCTGAGACTAAATGAATAATAATAATTCTACACAATCACCCCTATATCCCCTTCAAGGATGGCTAGCCATTCGAGTTTTCTTTTGCTTCGCACTTGCCTACCTTCTTTCTTATGGTTTACGTGCAATTAACGCAGTCATCGCACCGGCTCTAACCGCTGATTTGGGTATTAATAACTCGACCTTAGGGGCAATGTCCTCAGCGTACTTCGTCGGCTTTTTTGTCATGCAATTCCCACTAGGACATTGGTTAGATCAATACGGTTCAAGAAAATCAGAAAGTGTTCTTTTACTTTTTGCAGTGCTGGGCGGTGCTATTTTTTCAATGGCAGATCAAGTCATATTTTTGGCCATTGGTCGAGCTCTAATTGGTATTGGTGTTTCTGCATGTCTCATGAGTGCCTTTACCTATTATGGAAGATGGTTCAAGCCAGAACTTCAAGGCTCACTGGCATCCGCAATGCTGATTTGTGGATCCTCAGGTGCAATACTGATGACAATTCCAGTACAAATGGCCTTGCCTATTATCGGTTGGCGAGGCGTTTTTTGGGTAATGGTTGGTTTGTTAGCAATTTCACTTTTAGCAGTACGATTCGGGATTCCTAGTAATACCGATCCTGTACCAATCCCTAAAGCAATAACAGAAGAAAAAGAATTTCTGGGATGGCTCAAAGCCTATTACCCTATTTTAAAGAGTGGTCAATTTTTGCAAGTTGCCCCAATGGGTATTTTTAATCAGGGTGGCTTCTATGCCGTCCAAACCCTGTGGTTAGGAACTTGGTTTAAAGAACTCATCCACCTCACTGATCTTGAGGTTGCAAATCATCTATTTATGTTTAATTTGGCTTTACTCATTGGCTATGCAATTAATATATTTCTAACTCCATTTCTGAATAAAAAAGGATTTAGTACCTATAATTACGCGGCGTTTTTGGGTGGATTATCCATGGTGATGCAACTCCTTGCCCTTTTTGGCCCTACTCAATACGCTTCTTTCTGTTTATTCGTTTTCGGAGTTACAGCGACGTCATATATCTTGGCCCAATCCATTTTTATTCAATTTTTTCCTCGCTCTATTGCTGGTAAAGCAAGTACCTCATTTAATATGTTGATCTTTGGGGGCGCTATCACCACCCAATGGGGGATTGGTGTGCTCATTGACGTATTGATGGATAAAGGGCTCATCAAAGCTGATGCACTCTTGTACTCCTTATGTGTGCTGATCGCTTTGCAAACCATATCCTATATTTGGATGTGGCTCGCTCCCCATATTCTTCATCCATCACGATTTTTACTACCGACAAATTAAAGTAAGGTTTTAAGTCAACTCTTTGTTTAATAGCTCTGCGCCAGCGACTAAAGCCTGTAATTTCGCCGTAGCAATTTCTCTCGGTAAAGGTACCATCCCGCAATTTGTACATCCATGAATATGTTCAATATCTGCATATTTCATAGCTTGTCGAAGAACATTAGCAACTTGCTCAGGGGTTTCGATTTGGTGGTTCGCAACGTCGATTGCGCCAACCAAGACATCTTTTCCCTTTAAAAGGCTAATTAATTCCATAGGGACCCTAGAGTTTTGGCACTCTAAGCTCACTTGTTGAATACTACTTTGGGCCAGCAATGGAAAGACCGACTCATATTGTCTCCACTCTTGGCCAAGTGACTCTTTCCACTTAATGTTCGCCTCAATTCCGTATCCGTAACAAATATGAACTGCTGTCTTACAATTTAGGCCTAAAGCGGCTCTTTCTAAAGTTTTAACTCCCCAATCTCTCACATCATCAAAAAAGACGTTAAATGCAGGTTCATCAAACTGAATAACATCAACCCCTGCGGCCGCTAAATCTTTTGCTTCTTCATTCAAGATTTCTGCAAAGGCCCACGCTAATTTCTCGCGACTATGATAATAATCATCGTAAATCGTGTCGATCATTGTCATCGGGCCAGGTAAAGTAAATTTAATAGGGCCTTTTGTGAGCGTGCGTAATTTTTTTGCATCCTCGACAAATAAGGGTTTACCACGAACAACTTTATCGACTAAGACTGGTACCGATGCGTCATAACGATTACGTATTCGAATGGTTTTGCGATTGACAAAGTCCACACCGCCCAAACTTTCAATAAAAGTAGTCACAAAATGTTGTCTAGTTTGTTCACCATCACCAATAATCGTTATCCCGGCCTTTAGTTGATCGTCAACTGCTAAGCGCATTGCATCATGCTTCGCCTGAGCCAAAGCCTCACCTTGAAGTTGCCATGGAGCCCAAAGTTTCTCAGGCTCAGCTAACCAAGCAGGCTTAGGTAAACTTCCGGCAATCGTGGTCTTTATTTTTTTTGTCATAATGTCTCTTTTATTTGGTTTTCCCGAAGTATTATCTTAATATAGTTGCTTGTTACGATTGAATTTTATTTATTTTGATTAATTTAAAACATCTTAGTGCTTATCACTAGCCCTAAAAAAACATAAAGGAGATTTATATGGATCGTCGAAAATTTATTGCGGGTACTGGAGGAGTTGCAGGAATATTAGCGGCTAGTACAGCTCCAGCAGTACATGCACAAAATGCCAATATTCGTTGGCGTTTAGCATCAAGTTTTCCGAAAGCTCTCGACACTCTCTATGGTGCAGCTGAGACTTTTGCAAAAAAAGTGAGTGAGCTTTCTGGTGGGCGCTTCGTGATTTCTACACATGCGGCGGGTGAATTAATGCCTGCCTTTGGTATCGTTGATGGTGTTCAGCAAGGCGCCGTTGAATGCGCTCATACTGCGCCCTATTATTTTTATGGAAAAGATCCTACTTTTTCGATTGATTGCTCTGTCCCATTTGGTTTAAATGCTCGTCAAATGACTTCATGGATGTATGAGGGTAATGGCCTCAAACTTTTACGTGAGTTTTATAGTAACTACGGTATTGTTAACTTCCCTTGTGGTAACACAGGTGTTCAAATGGGCGGATGGTATCGTAAAGAAATCAAAACATTAGATGACCTCAAAGGTTTGAAAATGCGAATCTCTAATTTGGCTGGTGAGGTGATGACGCGTATGGGTGTTGTTCCCCAATCTATTCCAGGCGGTGAAATTTATCAAGCTTTAGAAAAAGGAACGATTGATGCTGCTGAATGGGTTGGACCTTATGATGATCTCAAACTAGGTTTTTATAAGGTTGCAAAAAACTATTATTTTCCAGCTTGGTGGGAAGGCGGTCCCCAATTATCTCTTTATGTAAGTAGCAAAGCCTACAATGAACTCTCGAGTGAAAATAAAGCGATTATCGAATGTGCCGCAGCCTATGCCCATACGGATATGTTGGCTAAATATGATGCTCGCAATCCTGCAGCCCTTAAGGAGCTAGTTGCCAACGGTGTGAAGTTGAACCGTATTCCTAAACCATTAATGGATGAAGCCTTTAAACATACTGAGGCGGTCTATGCAGAATTAAATGCTAAAAACCCTCAGTGGAGAAAAGTGTTTGCTGATTACAACAATTTCCGTAGGGAAAGTAATCAATGGTTCCGCTTTGCTGAATCTGCTTACGATAGTTACATGCAGGGTGTAAAACTATAAGCTTCAGAGCTTCTTAAGTATTAGCTTGCACCGAAAGAAGATGTGTTTTCTTTCGGTGTTTTTATTCCATAAGCCAATTGTCTAAAATTTTCTAAAATCATCAGATCTGCCGTCTGAAACACAAAAAGTCCACGATGTGTCCGTACCATCAGTCTTGGAACAATTATCCAATTCAATGAATGAAGCTGAATCAGTTTGATTTGAGTAATATCTTTTAAATCAACTTCCTTTGTAAATATCCATGATTGAATGATTTTTTCATTCGTCAACGTTGTCTTACTTTTTAAGATATATCCATATCCGAAAAAAAATATGGCGATAGGAAGAGCAATTCCAACATACACAGCCCATGGGTAATCAATGAGGCTAAGAGTAGGGATAATTGTAATCACCAAATAAATGAAAACCAACATGAATAATGTGGCTAACCATTGGATAGTTTTAGGAAAAGAGGGTCCCGAAATACTTTCTAAGGAATCACTCAATTTTTCTTATAGTCTTTCATCAAATCTTCCATCATTGACTTATCAGATTGTTCAGATGGATTTGGCGCATCTTCTGGAGGGGCTTCGAGTTGAATCGTATTTAAATCTACAGCGATTTCTTTTTCTAAGAAAACAGTGACCGTTTCGGGTACAAAAATAACTATGACGACTAATATTAATTGCAATACAACCCATGGTATCGCTCCTAAATAGATATCTTTGGATTCGATTTTCTGAGGAAGTGAGCCATTTTTAAATAAGGTATCGGCAATGCCTCGTAAATAAAAGAGTGCAAACCCAAAAGGAGGATGCATAAAACTACTTTGCATATTCACGCACAGTAACACCCCAAACCAGATTAAGTTGATATCTAGCTTTGCCGCTACAGGACCAAGCAGCGGCAAGATAATAAATGCGATTTCAAAAAAGTCGAGGAAGAACGCTAAGAAAAAGATAAAGATATTCACAACGATGAGAAATCCTACCTGACCGCCAGGTAAGTTGCTTAATAAATCTTCTATCCACTTTGCGCCGTCAACCCCTTGGAATACCAAAGAGAACAAGCGTGAACCAATTAAGATAAATACGACCATTGCGGTAATGCGCATGGTATTGGTGATGCCATCACGAATTACTTCATAGTTCAAACGACGATGAATGGCTGCCAAAATAAAAGCGCCAACCGCACCCATTGCACCAGCTTCTGTAGGGGTTGCAATCGCTACATTCATGCCAGGCAATCCCCCCATGCTTCCTAAAACAGCAAAAATGAGTATTGCCGAAGGGATAATGCCTCGTAAACATTTTTTCCAAAGTTTCCAACCGGTCATCGTTCTAGCTTCTTTGGGAATACCCGGTAAATCATTTGGTTTTAAGCGAGTTAGTACAAAGGTGTAAACAACAAATAGAAGTATTTGCAAGATCGAAGGACCCCACGCCCCTTTGTACATATCGCCGACAGATTTACCTAACTGATCGGCCATGACGACTAACACGAGTGATGGAGGTACCAATTGCGTAATCGTTCCTGATGCGGCAAGAACCCCAGTAGCGTAGCGAACGTTATACCCATAACGCATCATGACGGGCAATGAAATCATTGCCATCGCAATTACCTGTCCTGCAACCGTACCTGTAATGGCGCCAAGAATAAAGCCTACAAGAATCACTGAGTAGCCTAAACCACCCCTCACCGTTCCAAAAAGTTGTCCCATGGAATCGAGCATGTCTTCTGCTAGTCCGCATCGCTCGAGGATGGTTCCCATAAGGGTAAAAAATGGAATCGCAAGGAGCAGATCATTCGATAAAATTCCGAATACATTGAGTGGTAGCCCTGTTAAAAAACTAGGGGGAAACCAATTCATATAGATAGCAATCAGACCACTGATTAGGCCTAATGCAGAAAGAGAAAATGCGACTGGAAAACCAATCAGCATGATAAAAATCAGGCCAAGAAACATTAATGGCGCGAAATTTTCCATACTCATTGCAAAGGTCTTTCGTAATGAATATTCATCTCATAAAGATTGTTCAACCAAGCGACACGTTTAATGATCTCTGAAATACCTTGCAAAATAAGCAATGCAAAACCAAGAGGAAGCATCAGCATGGCAGGCCATCGAATTAATCCCCCAGCGCTATTAGACATCTCATGCGTCAAAAACATTTTTAAAAACAATGGAAATGAAAGATAAAGCATGAGAGAGATAACTGGCAATAAGAAAAAAATGAGTCCAAAAATATCAATCTTGACGCGGGCTCGACTACTAAGCCGACCGTAAATTAAATCGACTCTAACATGCTCATTGACTCTTAATACCTGTGCAGCACCTAACATGACACAGGCAGCAAACAAATACCATTGAATCTCTAACCACGCATTTGAACTGTAGTCGAAAAGATATCGAACGACGGCATTTGACGCGCTAATAAAGCACGACAAGAACACAGCCCATTTAGCAAAGTTGCCAAAAAAGTCTGTTGTTTGATCAATGAGGCGAGAGAAAGATAAAAGCTTTTGCATGTAACTCTGAGTTGAATCAATCCAATTATTTTAACAGTTGTATTTGGGCAATCGAGTTTATTGTATGGGGGCAGGTTGAGAAAACCCCCCAGCAGAAAAAGGATCACCCATAAAAGAATGCTTGTTTTAGAGAACCCCCTCATGATGTAATAACCAGGTTTTGATATTTCGGTGATAGCCTTCCTCGTCTTGACGGGCAAAACCACCAATACCCGTTGCTGAAACAACCCGATGACAGGGTACGATCAAAGGGAAAGGGTTGGCACCACAAGCACCCCCAATAGCACGAGGCCCACTTTTGATTTTTTTCGCTAAATCTCCATAGGTCAGCGCCTTTCCCAAAGGGATGGAGCTAATGTTGCTCCATACTTTTTGTTGAAAGACGGTTCCTTGAGGGATCATTGGTAAATCAAAGATATAGTCAGGATTTTTCAAATAAGCTTGTATCTGTTGAATGGCTGTTTTGGCAAGATGATTTTTGGGTTTTAGCAAGGGCGTATCTTTAGATACATAAAAAATCTCTTTCAACATCAAACTATTTTCGTATTCTGCTGTTTTAATTCCCAACTTACCAAATGGGGTATCAATCACCGCGGCCCAATCTTGATCTTCTTCTTCAGTGGTGAGAAGTAAATGTGGTTTTTTCATCTGTTTAAGTTACACTATTTTTTATTCAAAATGTATAGGAGAAAACCACATGGGGCAATTTTTAAAACTCACCGCTGTCGATGGACACCAGTTTGATGCTTACGAAACAATACCAACCTCGAAGCCTATCGGTGGTTTAGTATTAGTTCAGGAAATATTTGGAGTAAATACTCACATTCAAGCAATGGCTGATTTATATGCATCACTTGGCTATCATGTTGTCGCTGTTCCAACAATGGACAGGGTTCAAAAAAACGTCAATCTTGGCTATACGCCGGAAGATATGCAAGCAGGTTCAGCATTAAAAGCCGCTGTAGAAAATCTTCCTGGTCATCCCGTAATGCTCGATCTCCAAGCCGCAATTGATCATCTTCAGAAAAGTGGCAAGGTCGGCATCTTTGGATTTTGCTATGGTGGCTTATTAACTTGGCGAAGTGCCTGCCAGTTAAAAGGCTTATCCGCCGCAGTTCCTTATTATGGTGGTGGGGTCCAAAATGAATCGCAGCTAGTACCAACTTGTCCGGTTATGGCCCACTTCGCAGAAGAAGATGCATATATTCCTTTAGATGCTGTGGCAGCTTTTCAGAAATCACGCCCTGAAGTTCAAGTTTTTATTTACCCTGGTCACCATGGTTTTAATTGTGATCATCGTGCCTCCTATTTTGGGCAATCGGCTCAAATTGCTCGAGAAAGAACTTTGGCGTTCTTTCAACAGCATTTATCGAACTCTTGATAGCAATCGGGTTGGTTTTACCAACCCGATTTAGATCCCCTAAAAAACCTTGAATTTGTTATAGTTTGTATTCATTCACTCTATACCAAACTGATCTATGGACTCTTTGCTGGATAACTGGCCATGGTGGGCGCAAGTGGCAATGGTTATCCTTTTATTAGCTACTTCTGCATTTTTTTCGATTACTGAAACCAGTATGATGGCAGCGAATCGCCATCGCCTCAAACACCTAGGCTCCAAGGGACATCAAGGGGCTAAGCTAGCAACTGGCCTGCTGAGTCGAACCGAAGAATTGTTGTCCGTTATCCTAATTGGCAATAACGTGATCAACACATTTGTTCCCATATTAATTGCAGGCATCGCTCTCCACGCCTTTGGAAATAGTGGTTCGGTGCTTTCCCTGACAACCGCATGTGTGGCCTTCTTGATTATTATTTTTTGTGAAATCACGCCAAAAGTGATTGGGGCAGCCTTTCCAGACCGAATCGCTTCTAATGTGAGTTGGATTATTCGCCCTTTAGTTTGGTTGATGACGCCACTCGTCATGTTCGTGAATATTTTTGTCTCTGGTTTACTTAAACTCATGCGGCTTGATACAAAGAATTCCACGAATAGTCGTCTAAGCCCTGAGGAACTTCGAAGTATGGTTTTGGAAACGAGCCATTTTATTCCATCACAACACCGAAATATTCTCATTAACTTATTTAATTTAGAAAATATTACTGTCAATGATGTGATGACTCCAAGGTCACAAATGGAAACCCTAGATCTCTCACGCCCTATTGATGAAGTTTTACATCAGATGGAAACCTGCTACCACCACCATCTTCCAACTACCGATCAAGATCCTGATCGAGTCATTGGTATCTTGTCAGTCAGAAAAGCTGTGTCACTTCTTGGTGATAAAGATATAGAACATGAACAATTAAAAGCGCTTTTAAGTGAGCCATACTTTATTCCAAGTGGTACCCAAGTTCTTCAACAAATCCGCTTTTTCCAGGAGCTTCAACAACGTATTGGGCTGGTAGTGGATGAGTATGGTGTCGTCATGGGTTTGGTGACTATCGAAGATATCGTCGAAGAACTTATCGGTGAGTTCACGACATCACTTCCGAGTTTGGCAAATAAATCGAAATGGTTAGCTGACAATACCTATATTGCCGCCGGGACTTCGAACTTGCGCGATCTGAATCGTTTACTAGGTCTAAAACTCCCGATTGATGGGCCAAGAACCCTCAATGGTCTGCTCATCGATATTTTAGAAGAAATCCCTGATCACGATATCAGTCTCAAAGTGGCTGACTGTGTAATGGAAATCATTCAGTTTGACCAACAATCTATTAAAACCGTCAGAATTCACCGACCGCCACAAAGCCCAACGGTATGAATGCCCATCAAGAATCTATTCCTCATATTGGCTTAACCGGAGGTATCGGGAGCGGTAAAAGCGCCGCAGCTCAAGAGTTTGAGCGTTTAGGCATTCCGATTATCGATAGTGATGCCATCGCACATACTATTACAGGTCCTGGTGGTGCTGGGATAGCCCCAATTCAAGCCCAATTCGGTCTGGAATTTATTACTCCAGAGGGAGCTCTAGATCGGGCAAAAATGCGAGAACGAGTTTTTAATAATCCTCAAGCACTTGCACAACTCGAAGCAATTACCCACCCCCTTATCCGCCAAGCAGGCGAGCTCGAAGCACTAAAAGCGGAAACAAAAGAGCCGCCTTACATCATTTTTATGATCCCACTGCTGTTCGAGTCTTCTAACTGGCAAGGACGATTTAAAAAAATTGTGGTCGTCGACTGTGGCATAGATACTCAAATTGAAAGAGTAGTTAAACGCAATCATTTACAGCAAGAGCTCATCGAAAAAATTATTGCTACTCAAGCTCCAAGAGTCATGCGTTTGCAATATGCAGATTATGTCCTAAAAAATGAAGGTTCTTTAGAAGATCTTCAAGCGCAAGTTCAAGAAGTCCATCAGCAACTTTTAACAGCACTTAAGGAATAGCCTTGGACTTATAAGGATTTCCCTGATACGAGATAAAAAATATTCCTCATCTTTAGAATTTAAACTTAGAATAGTAATATTGAAAAATTAAATAATAAAAATGCTCATTTACGAATATCCCTTTAACGAAACAGTGCGGAGTCTTCTGCGACTAGAGTACTTATTTAATCGCTTAGATGTTTATCTTGATTCAGATAATCCAGAGCACCATTTAACGGCAATTAGCCTAATTTTTGATATCGGTGAAGTTACTTCACGCGCTGACCTAAAATCTAATCTTTTAAAAGAATTAGAGCGTCAACGTATTTTTCTGACCTCGTTCCGATCAGAGGCCTCAATTAATTCTGAAGCTTTGGAATCCACGATCTCAGAAATTGAAAAATGCCTTACAACGCTCAATAATTTGATTGGAAAACCCAACACTATCATGAATGAAAGTGAATGGTTGAGCATGATTCGAACTAGGCTCAGCGTTCCTGGAGGTACTAGCCCCATCGATTTACCTAGCTTTTATAGTTGGCAACAACGCCCTGCTGAAGAACGCAGAGCGCAATTACTGACTTATACCCCTGCCTTTGCAGACTGGAAATCAACGACCAATCTATACCTAAGATTACTCCGCCAATCTGCAGACTTTCATGATGCCGCCTCAGAAAACGGATCCTTTCAACAAATGTTGGCAGGTAAAACATACCAATTAATCCGCGTAAAAGTTAGTGAAGATGACATCATTCCAGAAATTAGTGCTAATAAGCATATGCTTTGGATTCGGTTTTTACATAACCCAGGCAACACAAAACCTCAAGCAGTCACCGGCAACATCGCCTTTTCGCTAGCCCTTTGTAACCTCTAAGCAATCGGTCTTTTTTGACGCATCATCTCAATGATGGTGATAGTGGCTGGTAGTAAAGGCTCAACACTAGATCGAGCTTCTGACAGCAAGGATTGCCATGATAACTCTTGGCCTTCAAGTCCTTTGGCAATACCATCCCAAGACCGAACAAGGTACAAATGCAATCGAACATAGGCATGTGGGTAATCGTGTTCAATCACCCCCCAAGGTTCACTATCATGAATCTGTATACCTAACTCTTCATGAAGCTCTCTAGCTAAAGCCTGATGAACCGTCTCGCTAGCTTCTAGTTTTCCACCTGGGAACTCCCAGTAACCGGCGTAGGGCTTTCCATCAGGTCTTCTGGCAAGCAAGAATTGTTCTTGGTCAAGAATGATACCAACGGCAACCTCTGTCACCGGCCGATGTTGCGAATTGTTAGAGTTCACTTAATGTGAACCCGCGTAATGCCTTGCAAATTGCCATGCGACACGTCCAGAACGTGATCCTCTTTCCAAGGCCCAAATCAAAGCCTCCGGTTTAGCGACTTCAATGGCTTCCTTTGCTACTCCAAAATGCTCTAACCAATGGGCTACGATCCCTAAATACTCATCTTGTTTAGGTGGGTAAAAAGATACCCATAAACCAAAACGCTCCGATAAAGAAATTTTCTCTTCAACGACTTCTCCAGGATGAATCTCACCATCGGACATGTGCCGATAAGACTCATTATCGGTCATGTATTCAGGTAATAAATGACGTCGATTGGATGTGGCATAAATTAAAACATTATCAACTTGTGCAGATAATGATCCATCTAAAGCAGACTTTAGGGCTTTATAACCAGCTTCGCCTTCTTCAAAAGACAAGTCATCACAAAACACAATAAAACGCTCTGGTCGAGCAGCTAAGAGCTCAGTCAAGTCTTGTAAATCAGATAAATGCTCCTTATCGACCTCAACTAAGCGTAAGCCGTCTTTTGCGAAATGGTTTAGACAAGCTTTAATAAGTGAGGACTTACCAGTTCCACGAGCACCAGTCAATAACACATTATTCGCGGGCTTACTCGCCACAAAATGCGCAGTATTATTTAAAATAGCCTCTTTTTGTCGCTCGATGGACTGTAAGTCATCAAATGAAATATCTGATAAATGTTTAATCGGCTTTAAAAAACCGACACTACCTAAAATACTTTGACGATGTTGCCACTTAAATGCTTTGGCACTTCGCCAATCTTCTTGTGTTAATGGCTTTGGAAAAAAAGCTTCCAAATGACCTAATAATCGTTCCAAATTGTCAGACATAAATTTTTATAGTTAGTGCTCTACCGAAACTTTACGATCGGTAATCCGCGTTGATCGAAACATACTCATGTGAAAAATCACATGTCCACATTGTACGTTCAATTGATCCACGACCTAAATCTACGGTAATCAAAATTTCAGCTTCTTTCATGACGCGTTGTCCATCAGCCTCTTGGTAATTTGGGTTGCGACCACCATCTTTTGCTACCCAGACATCCCCGAGATACAGCTGAACATGGTTGACGTCTAAATCTTTAATGCCAGCATAACCAATCGCGGCCAGAATACGGCCTAAATTTGGATCACTGGCAAAAAATGCTGTTTTTACAAGTGGTGAGTGTGAAATCGCTTCCCCAACTAGCTGGCACTCTTCTAGGGTTTTTCCACCTTTAACATGGACAGTCATCAATTTAGTAGCGCCTTCACCGTCTCGAACAATTTGTTGGGCTAATTGCTGTGCTGTTTCTAACAACATCGCTCGAAACTCTGTATATCCTTTAGATTGGGTATTTTCGATCTGCAGACCACTTTTTCCGGTAGCCATCACAATGAAAGAATCATTGGTCGAAGTATCACCATCAATCGAAATAGCGTTAAAAGATAAATCAGCGATCTCTTTAGTAAGCTCCTGAAGTAAAGCGGGGGGTAACTTGGCATCTGTACCAATGTAGCCCAACATGGTAGCCATATTGGGATGAATCATGCCAGCTCCCTTGCTAATGCCGGTCATTGAGATCAAATGGCCTTCAATATTTCTTTGTAATGAATAAGCTTTAGGCACTGTATCCGTGGTCATAATGGCATGCGCTGCATCAAACCAGCCATCATCCACCAAATGAGATTTGGCTTCAGGTAAAGCTTGGATAACTTTTTGAATAGGTAGAGGCTCTAATATAACCCCCGTAGAAAAGGGTAATATTTGACTTGCTTCCCAATGCATCATCGCTGCCACTTCCTGACAGGTTTGCCGAGCATCCCTCAGTCCAGTCTCACCTGTTCCTGCATTTGCGTTTCCAGTATTAATAATTAATGCTTTGATCGATGTATTTGATGCTAAATGCTCTTTACAGACTTGAACAGGGGCTGCACAAAAGCGATTTAAGGTGAACACTCCAGCTACCGAAGTGTTTTCCGATAAGGTAATTAATAAAATATCCTTACGGCCAGGCTTTTTAATACCGGCTTGCGCATAACCAAGTTGAATGCCTGGAACAGGATGTAATAAAGATGCATCTAAGGGCTGAAGATTGACGGGCATAGGTGATGATCGATCCGAGATTGTAATTACTTAATGAGGAATTCCATCATTATAGGATTTCCTGAATGAAATAATGATGACTATCTTTAAGACGAAAGGCTATGCTAATGCACCATGGCAATGCTTGTATTTTTTACCACTTCCACATGGGCATGAATCATTTCTACCAACCTTTGGCAAGGCATTGACGATAGGCTTCACTTTTAATTCAGTATTATTTTCTAATGAATTATTATCGTCACTGCCAGTAGGATCGGCATGTTGATATTGAACATCACCCATATTTTCTAGATCTTCCTGAATCGCACCAGTTGCTTCATTCAATTGTTCTGCAGATGCGATCTTTACACTCATAATGGTTCTTGTAATATCTTTTTTAATCGCATCTAGCAGGTCTGAATATAATTCAAAAGCCTCACGACGATATTCTTGCTTAGGATCTTTTTGTGCATAGCCACGCAAATGGATTCCTTGACGTAAATAATCTAAGGCGGCTAAATGCTCTCTCCAATGCGTGTCCAGGCTATACAAAAATACGGAACGCTCAAAAGCTGTAAATGAGCTGACATCTGCTTGCACAATTTTTTCTTGATAAGCTTTTTCAACCGCTTCTTGAACCCATCCCTCAACATCTTCTTTTTCAATTTGATCTTGTTGATTCACGCGAGACTGTAATTCAACCTGAACGCCCCACTCACTTTGTAACTCA
This sequence comes from uncultured beta proteobacterium, assembly GCA_903867305.1. Lineage (GTDB taxonomy): Bacteria > Pseudomonadota > Gammaproteobacteria > Burkholderiales > Burkholderiaceae > Polynucleobacter. The sequence goes on along the minus strand of CAIPQU010000101.1, from coordinate 5,321 downwards.
AGCTCTAATCCTGCAATATCCCACTGTTCTGGAAGCGCTTGCTCATCAACATAGGTATTAACAATGTCTCCAAAAACATCAAGGCGTAAATTTGCAGTAAGGGTGCTTACATCTTGAGTTTCTAGTACTTGATTTCTGAGGTTATAAGTTTCTCTTCGCTGATCGTTTGCCACATCATCAAACTCTAATAACTGCTTGCGAATATCAAAATTCCTACCCTCGACCTTACGCTGGGCAGACTCGATAGATCGTGAAACCATGTTTGCTTCAATCGGTTCACCTTCAGGCATTTTTAAGCGATCCATAATAGTTCTAAGTCGCTCACCTGCAAAAATACGTAACAAATCATCATCTAAAGATAAATAAAATCTGGAAGACCCTGGATCACCTTGTCGCCCAGACCTACCCCTTAACTGATTATCGATACGACGACTTTCATGTCTTTCAGTTCCGATAATATGCAAACCACCGGCCTGCACAACTTGCTCATGCAAATTTTGCCACTCATCTTCTAATTGTTTGATCTTTTCTTTCTTTTGCTCATCAGATAAAGCACTGTCTAATTCAACAAAACCAGCTTGTTTTTCGACATTACCGCCAAGCACAATATCGGTTCCTCGACCCGCCATATTCGTCGCAATCGTAATCATTTTAGGTCTACCCGCCTGAGCAATGATTTCCGCTTCCCGAGCATGTTGTTTTGCATTCAGTACCTGATGCGGCAACTTTTCCTTCGTCAACATATTCGAAATTAACTCAGAGTTTTCAATCGATGTTGTCCCAACTAAGGACGGTTGTCCTCGATCAAAACACTCTTTGATATCCTTAATCACTGCTGCATACCGCTCTTGAGAGGTTTTATAAATTTGGTCTTGTTTATCGTTTCTTGTACTTAACCGGTTCGGTGGAATAACAACCGTTTCTAAACTATAAATTTCCTGAAATTCATAAGCCTCAGTATCTGCAGTACCGGTCATTCCAGATAATTTGGTATACATTCTGAAATAGTTCTGGAAGGTAATCGTTGCCATCGTCTGATTTTCACTCTGAATCGATACGCCTTCCTTTGCTTCTACCGCTTGATGTAAGCCTTCAGACCACCTTCTACCAGTCATTAAACGACCCGTAAACTCATCAACAATAATGACTTCACCGTTTTGGACCACATAATGTTGATCCCGATTAAATAAGGTATGTGCTCGAAGTGTGGCAAGTAAATGATGCATTAAAGCAATATTTTGAGGGGCATATAAAGAGTCGCCCTCTTTTAACAAGCCAATTTGGGCCAAAATATTTTCAGCTTTTTCGTGACCACTTTCCGTCAAAAATACTTGTTGAGTTTTTTCATCGATGACATAATCCCCAGGTTTTTCAATTCCAGTGCCATCAACTTTCTCTTCACCGATTTGACGCTCTAAATAACCTGGAATGACATTCATTTTGAGATAAACGTCAGTATGATCATCCGCCTGACCAGAAATAATCAGGGGTGTTCTTGCCTCGTCAATCAAAATAGAATCAACCTCGTCAACGATGGCGTAATTTAATCCTCGCTGAACCCGTTGATCCATGTCATGAACCATATTGTCACGTAAGTAGTCAAAGCCAAATTCGTTATTTGTGCCATAGGTAATATCAGAAGCATAGGCTTGCTGTTTTTCCTCATGAGACATATGCGATAAATTAATCCCTACAGTTAAACCTAAAAAGTTATAAACCGTTGACATCCATTCAGCATCACGTTTTGCTAAATAGTCGTTCACTGTAATAACGTGAACGCCTTTACCCGTTAACGCATTCAAAAAAACAGGCAAAGTGGCGGTTAAAGTTTTACCTTCTCCCGTGCGCATTTCAGCAATTTTTCCTTGATGAAGCGCCATTCCCCCGACTAATTGAACATCAAAATGCCGCATTTTTAAGGTTCTTTTGCTAGCCTCTCGAACAAGAGCAAATGCCTGGGGCAATATATCGTCAAGGGTTTGATTTGCGGCTAGCAAACCCTTCAATTCTGCTGTTTTCGCCTGCAGTTGCTCATTACTGAGCACCTGAAATTCGGGCTCAAGTGCATTAATTTGATTAACCGTTTTGCGGTATTGTTTTAAGAGGCGGTCGTTACGACTGCCAAATATTTTCTTAATAAGTCCAGATACCATAATTTTCTTAGTTTAATTTCAGCTTATGAGTTTATCATTCATGGATTGGATCTTATAAATGTAGCCCAAAATCCCCTCCCTACTAATTGTATTGCTTGAGAATGGCCTATGACGGAAATTAGAAAATCTAAAGACATTCTCGAAATAGGCTCTTTATTTCAATCAGATACGATTGATTCTCCAGTTTCTCATTTATTACAAGAAATCAATCAGCGTAAAAGTATCGAAAAAACCCTTATTGAAGCACTGAATAAGATGGGATTAGGGCAGTTTTCCCATGAAATTTCACTTGGTGAAATTAATGAAAAAAATGAAATGAAATTACTGACACAAAAAGCAGGAATTACTTCTAAGTTGAAAAATAAACTTCCTAGCCTATTAAATTACTTCCGAGAGTCTGGATTTCCCATCACAGGAATTCATTTAAAAGTGACGCCTAGGGCAACTTCAGTCAATTTATCGCCAAAAAGCTCTGAAAGTGAACTGATTCCAATGACAAATGGTCAAAACAGTAAATCCGCGTGGGAAGAGCTACTTAAAAATCTAGATGTGGACTCATCTGTCCACCAGGCTGTCAAAAAACTATTAAAAAAAATTAATTAGTCTCTTCTGTGGCGACCTGAAATGCCAAAGGTGCATCTGACATATGATCAAAACTAACAATCTCATAAGCCTCAGGGTCGGCGAATAATTTACGTAATAAAAGGTTATTTAAAGCATGTCCTGACTTTTCAGCGACATACGCGCCAATAATGGCGTGTCCAGCTAAATATAAATCGCCAATGGCATCTAAAATCTTATGTCTAACAAACTCGTCTTCATAGCGAAGCTCTTCATTATTCAAAATACGATGCTCATCTAAAACAATGGCATTGTCCAAACTACCGCCACGAGCAAGCCCAATCTCTCTTAATGCTTCTACTTCATGAGCAAATCCAAAGGTTCTTGCTCGACCAATTTCCTTAACGTAAGTTGTTTCATCAAAATCAATGACGCAACGTTGACCCGTTTTATCTAAGGCAGGGTGATTAAAGTCAATCGTAAAATCTAACTTAAACCCAAAATGAGGCTCTAATCTAGCCAATTTGTCACCATCCGATACTTCGATAACCTTTTTGATTTTAATAAACTTCCTGGCGGCATTTTGCGTCGAAAGTCCAGCAGACTGAATTAAAAATAAAAATGATGCGGCACTTCCATCCATGATTGGAATCTCTTCACCATCAATTTCTACCAGTAAATTATCAATTCCTAAACCAGCACATGCCGATAACAAATGCTCAACAGTCGAAATGCGACTATCACCAATTTGTAAAACACTGGCGAGCCTTGTATCAGAAACATATTCTGCTTTAGCTGGGATTTGTATTTGTGGCTCTTGGTCAATTCGGACAAAAGTAATCCCCGAATTCATAGGTGCAGGTTTCAAAAATAGGTTGGAACGATTACCCGAATGAAGACCAATCCCAACAGTCTTTATTGCTTCTGTGATCGTTTGCTGCTTTAACATATTTTTTTCTTCCTACACCATGATTAAGTTAGATGTGAGCCATCACTGCCTGTGCACCACTAACTTCAAATTTGCCAGGACCTTCCACGGCTAAATGCTTCACCACACCATTATCAAGGATCATGGCATAACGTTGTGAGCGAACCCCTAAGCCTCTTGCAACTAAGTCAAGCTCTAAACCAAGAGCTTTGGTCCATTCACCACTGCCGTCACCCATCATGCGTACTTTTTTACCTACTTTTAAGTTATCGCCCCAAGCTCCCATGACAAAAGCATCATTCACAGATACGCACCAAACCTCATCAATACCTTTGGATTTAATCGCATCAAAATGTTCTACGTAACTTGGTACATGCTGTGCTGAACATGTGGGGGTAAAAGCGCCGGGCAATCCAAAAACAATAATTTTTTTGCCTTTTACGATCTCTGACACTTTAAACGCATTTGGGCCAATGGTGCAGCCAGGTGTTTCTTCAGCAATAAATTCATACAATGTCGCATTTGGAACTTCTTGATTTAAAGCAATCATCTTTCTCTCCTGTTAAAAAAATCAATCCTTCACCATACTTAATAGTATCGCAGTCGTCGTCAATTGGAGGAACAATACCACCAAATGTATAGTATAGGATTGATCTTACAGGATGTGTTTAATCAGCTTGTTTCCTTAAAAAAGCAGGGATATCATAAAATTCTGTCCCTTTTTCCAACATAGTTCTTGCTTGTGGTGAGCTTGAAGCACCCAAACTGGTTGGAGCACTGCGATTAGGGGATGACTTAAACACTGCTGGAACATTTGAACCTGAGTCCGACAAACCAGTCTCTACAGACATTTGTCCCATAGTAGGTATATGGCTTGCATAATCAGACGTCACATGATTCATGGCTACTGAGGTAACTGGACTTGTCGGTTGAAATGCTGTTAAGTCAGTCATTTTCGCCATCGTCGGTGTTTGGCCATAAGTACCAGTAGCCTGTTCGCGCCAAATTACTTCAACTTCAGGGCGTGCCTGGTTTTTCTTACCACCATTGAGACCTGTTGCAACAACGGTGACACGAATAGCATCCGCTAATGACTCATCATATACCGTACCAAAAATGATGGTTGCATCTTCCGCGGCATAACCCCGAATAGCTGCCATGACTTCTCTTGTTTCTGACAATTTCAAAGAACGACTTGCTGTGATGTTCACCAACACGCCTCTTGCCCCAGATAAGTCGACGCCCTCAAGTAATGGCGAAGCAACTGCAGCTTCGGAAGCCAAGCGCGCACGATCTACACCACTCACAGTAGCAGTTCCCATCATGGCTTTACCCTGCTCGCTCATAACGGTTTTGACATCTTCAAAGTCCACGTTAATTAATCCGTGTTCATTAATGATTTCAGCAATACCTGCCACCGCATTATGTAACACATCATCTGCGGTACTAAATGCAGTATGCATTTCTGCATCTTCACCCATGACTTCAAATAACTTTTCATTTAAAACAACAATTAAAGAGTCAACGTATTTTTCTAACTCGCAGGCTCCCTCTTCTGCAACTCTTGAGCGTTTCGCACCCTCGAAATCAAATGGCTTACTCACAACTCCTACAGTCAGAATACCCATTTCTTTCGCAATTTGCGCAACGACTGGCGCAGCACCAGTTCCCGTTCCACC
>CAIPQU010000100.1 GCA_903867305.1 uncultured beta proteobacterium | reverse complement strand
TCCATCGCAATAATCGGTCCAGCATCCACCTCGGCAATCATCTCATGTACTGTAGTGCCATATGAAGTTTCCCCTTGATATAACGCAAATGAGAATGGGGCCCAACCTAGATATTGGTATGGCCCCGGATGAAAGTTATACGCACCATAACCGATCTTTTCTAAAATATCTTGCGGCACAAGAACTTTCGTTAAAAATGCAATTAATCGAGCAGATTGTAAAAAATGAACAGATAAAACCATCAGCTCAGACAAAGAGTCAACCCTCAAAATATTTTTAGTAGGGTCTTCTTTATGCAAAATTTCACAAACTTGATGAACGTGATCCGATTCCGTCAAAACAATGAAATTTTTAAAACTAGGTTGTAAAACCATACAAAACCTCCAAAAATACAGGTCTAAAGATTAACTATTTAATCAATAAAAAAGACTATTTAGACGCTAAACTTTGGTGGTTTGGTAGGTTTTTCTAGGAATACATCTTGGGGAATTTTCGATTCAAATCCCCATAATTGGATAGAGATCTGTAAGGGGCGATAAACAATACTTACACTTTTTAAACTCAAGCAACAAACTAAAACGGCACTTAAATGAAGATGTTTATAACTCTTTTGATGATCGATCATTCGATCAATCCGCTTCACAAGATTTTCTGCGTGATGCAATTGAGCTTTCTCACCGATATTCACCAAAGCGATCGGAATTTGATGGCTCACAGCTGCAACACTGAATACAGATAGTTGCAAACAAATCAAGAGAAGAAGGATCTTCACAGAAAATTTCATAAGATACAATTTACATCAAAATGCATGACTAAAGCCAATTTAATGCGGAATATAAGAAATATCCTTCACTAACTTACCATAGCGTTGGAAGTCTTCTCTCAATACACGTTCAAAATACTCTGGTGATTCCGAGACCACCTCTAAGCCATAGCCTTTTAATTGTTCAACCACTTCTGGAGAATTCATAGCACGATTAATCTCCATGTTAAGTCTTTGAACAATCTCTTTGGGCATTCCAGCTGGTCCCGAATACGCAAACCAACCATTTGAGGTCCAACCAGGTATTGTTTCAGAAACCGTAGGTATTCCAGGCCACTCCGATACGCGAGTTTTATTAGAAATAGCTAACAAACGAATTGCCCCAGAACGTACATGGGGAGCCGGTCCACTAACTCCATCAACCGAAGCCATAACCTGACCACCAATTAAGTCAGTGATAATCGGCGCAGTACCTTTATAGGGAACATGGGTAAAAGTAATTCCAGCCGTTTTAGCTAAGTGTTCAAACACCAAATGAGGAAACCCACCCTCGCCATTGGATGCAACTGTTAATTTACCGGGATTCGCTTTCGCCCAATCGATCATTTGACTAAAGGTCTTAAATGGTGCTTGATTATTCGCAATAATGACCTGATAGTTATAGGTCGATAAAGCAATCGATGTGAAATCATTAATAGAGCTATAGGGGATGGTTTTACTCGTGTGGGGTAAAACCACCATATTTCCACCTTGAGAAGCAACTATCGTGTAACCATCAGGCTTAGATTTTGCAACATAATCCATTCCAATAGTCCCAGATGCACCGGCACGGTTTTCAACAATGATCGCTTGACCTAAGCGCTCTTGAAGCTTGGGCGCAATCAACCTCGTCATGATGTCAGTTGTATTGCCCGGCGGAAATGGAATCACAATCTTAATGGGGCGAGCGGGATAGGTCTCAGCCAAAGACCATGGGCTGAGGATAAAAATCATCAAACCCAATACATACAACATGCCGTGCTTTAAACCATTGCGCATACTGCCCCCTTTAATTGATGAAATTATTTCTTTTGTTGCGGTATTACAGGAACTAATAGTCTTGCTGCATGCTTAGGCCCCATATGTAAAGTCACTTGACCACCAAAAACCGCTGGTGGACGATCGGCTTCATCATCATGGGTAAAAGGTCCACAACCTTTCATGGGGTTTTTCATATTCGATAAGGAGGCGGCAACATCATCATGTTCGTAATCTTTACCACGAATAGATAAAGCAATACTATATCCTTTGGGCACAACAATACAGGTTGGCCAAATCTCAACATCTAACTCGTAAATTTTTCCAGCAGTCAAAGGCTGCTTCTCATCGTGCGTATGCCAAGGGCGATACGGCAAACTTTTCTTTTTATCTAATTTGCGATGTGATGCTCTAAGCCACCCTTGACCAACGGGTGTCTTCGGATCTAAAGCACCATGGAATAAAACCTCTTTACCCTTCGGATCAAATATTCTAAATACAGCAAAGATATCAGCGTCAACAGTGGATGAAGAAATAAATAACTTAAGGGCCATCGGTCCTGTAATTTCTACACTTTGTTTTTGTGGCGGGAAAGCAAAAGTTACGCCATTACCCATCATGTCATAAGTAATTTGTGCAGACTCTTTAATGGGCTTTTGAGAAAAACTCATTTTAGGAGCATCTAAAAACAACTCCGTCCACTGCGTCCGCTTGAGTGGCCACTCTTTTTCTGCTCGTGGCACAAATTTCTCACCAGGACTTCTCACTAATAAGGATATAGGAGCTGTTTTATCCCAACCATTCTTTTTACCCTTGAGGTAAAAATCAAAGAAACGCTTCTGTATACCGATACCATAGTCAGTATAAAAAGGTGCCCAATGAGATCCACCATGAACCTCTAACCATTTATTCTTCGATTTAGATCTGACAAACCCTTCAAAATTACCGCGGGTATGTAAGCCTTGACCGCCCCAATTAGCAGCACTTAAAACAGGCGTTTGAACACGATCTAGATCAGCGGTTCGCTCCAAGTACCAATCATTGATCATTTCATTATCGATGACGCGTTTCCAGATATCTTCAACATTTTTTAATAACTCTTCGTGAGGCAAGGTTTCTGGGCCACAAACAGTGTCGCCAGTAATGGGATTGCGCTTACCACGATCTCCAACACCATGCTGTACCGTCTTAATTTGCATTTCTAACCAATTTTTACGGAATGAGCACGCAATACCGCCATGACGATTTGACTCACGATAGTTATCGTTCCACCCTTCCCACACACAAATCGCAGCCAAATGGGGTGGTTTACTCGCGGCAGCTCGCCATTGATTACTTCCATAGTAGGAGATCCCGTTCATCCCGACCTTGCCGTTACACCAATCTTGGGCGGCAGCCCACTCAATACACAAATGAATATCTTTCGTTTCACGAGCATTGTTATGATCCATGAACCCAGGTGATCGACCCGCACCACGAGAATCTATCCGAATACAGACATATTCGTCAGGAACCCATTTTTCAGGATCAACAACCTCCCAGTTCTGATATTTGTTGGAGGATCCTCTCATGACATCAGGGTTTTCACGCTCCATAATCTCCCAAGCAGTTTTATAACCCTCCTGGAATGCTAAACCCTTGCCGTAAGGCCCGTAAGAAAGAATCGCCGGAAACTTTCCTTCATGGATAGGTCGGAAAATATCGGCGCGTAGAACCAAACCATCTTCCATCACAATTGGCATATCCCAATCAATATGCATACCATCACGTATTTCTGACTTCCAAGAATCCATGTCTATTTCCTTCATCTTCTAATTTTTAGTGATTTTCATTTTAAATCTATTTTTTTAATTAGAATAGTTAATTCAGTAAATAACGTATTTGACATCAAGAGACTATTTAATATTCAAAATACTTAATCTAAGATCATGAAATCACTTTCTTATTACAGTACATTTTTTCTATGTTCATTCACTTGCCTTGGCCAGACGTTTGCCACAACCTTTGCTCCCCCCTCTCATGCCGCAGATGTGATTTACTATGGTGGACCAATCGTTACGGTGAATGACAAACAACCATTAGCTCAAGCGGTTGCAGTTAAAAATGGGCGTATTGTGGCTGTAGGCTCTGAGAATTCTGCGATTCCTTGGACCGGTAAAGCAACCAAACAGATCCACCTTCAAGGGAAAACTCTTGTTCCAGGTTTTATCGATGGACATGGTCATATTGTCAATGTAGGGGTCCAAGCGATGGCGGCCAATTTACTTCCCCCACCAGATGGTACCGTCGACTCGATTCCAGCCATGCAACAAGTTTTAAAAGATTGGGTAGCAAAATCACCTTTACCCAATAAATATGGAATCATCGTTGGCTTTGGCTACGATGATTCGCAACTCCAAGAAAAACGTCATCCAACCAAAGAGGAACTCGACGCAGTATCAAAAGAGATACCAATCATGTGCTTCCACCAAAGTGGTCACATCCGTTCATACAATAGCAAAGCTTTAGAAATTGCTGGCATTACCAGCCAGACCAAAGACCCGATTGGTGGCGTGATTCAACGTAAACCTGGGAGTCAAGAACCGAATGGTGTTTTTGAAGAATCAGCCATGATGTTGGTGGATACAAAAATATTACCAAGGGTAGGTAAAGAAGAAATGGTTAATCTAGCCATGGCCGGTCAAGAGCTCTATAAAAGATATGGGCACACCACCGCTCAAGAAGGTTTAGCAATCAATGGTTTTTTGCTTGGATTAACTGAACTAGCAAAAGAACGAAAATTAGATATTGATGTGGTGGCCTACCCTCCCATCATGTTTCCTGGCATTGAAAAAATAATGCAAAGTCCATTAGTAGGTCAGACCTATCATCACCATTTACGAATTGGTGGGGTTAAGTTAGTACTCGATGGATCACCTCAAGGAAAAACAGCCTGGCTATCAAAGCCTTACTTTAAAGTACCTGAAGGACAAAAAAACGATTACGCTGGGTATGGCTCGATGTCAGATGCCGATGCTACAAAATATATGCTACAAGCTTTTGCTAATCAATGGCAAATCATTACCCACACCAATGGTGATAAAGCGATTGATCAATTAATCAACAGCGTCGCCATTGCCAAAAAAACTTACCCAAAACAAACTTCAAAACCTGTCATGATTCATGGGCAGGCCCTGCGCCAAGATCAAATTGCTGAACTTAAAAAATTAGATATTTTCCCCTCTGTCTTTCCGATGCATACCTATTATTGGGGTGACTGGCACCGTGATTCGGTTTTAGGCCATGAACGCGCCGCTAATATCTCTCCAACAAAATGGCTGGTAGATGCAAATTTACCCTTCTCATCCCACCACGATGCACCGGTAGCATTCCCAGATATGATGCGAGTGCTTTCTGCGACCGTTAATCGCGTGACTCGAACTGGTCAAGTATTAGGTCCAGAACAACGTGTAGAACCAATCGTTGGCCTAAAATCGATTACCCTATGGCCTGCAATGCAGTACGGGGAAGTAAAAAATAAGGGGTCCATTGAAGTTGGTAAATTAGCAGATTTTGTAATTTTGTCGGATAACCCGATAACGATGGATCGTAGCAAAATCGCAGATGTTAAAGTGTTACAAACCATCAAAGAAGGTAAGGTGGTGTTTGAACGTAAAGATACTCAGGCGAAAGGTTCAGCTTGCATGGATTCGGATGCCTGTTTAAGAAGACTTGCACAAATGAGTGATAATTCCTCTACGTTTAACCCCTTATTAGCTTACCCCCACATTCACATAGGAAATCAATAATGAAAAAACTCTCTTTAATCGGATGTTTTTCTGTCATGTTATTAGTCAGTGCATGTGCAAGTGACATAAAGTCAACTTTAGGCCCACCACCCGAGCCAAGACAATCGAATGCTGAAATGGCTGCAAGCCTTCAAAAAGCTGTTGAACGTTGTGTAGGTATGGGCTTAAATATTGGATCCACTGCCTATGATTATTGTGTGAAGAGGCAATTACCTTGACATCCTCCCCGTCCTAAAGGACGGGGATTCCTACCGCTAGACGTTCATGTCCGAACGCAAGAATATTGAGAGCTCCATTGATGCCCCTGTCGTGAACAGATCCACAATGACACTTCCAACTTCTCTTATTCAAATCAGCTCTACCTTTCGGACTATTGTCGGAGATTTCTCCGCAACTTGAACAAATTTGGGTTGAATACGCTTCATTTACTTCCT
>CAIPQU010000099.1 GCA_903867305.1 uncultured beta proteobacterium | reverse complement strand
CTTTGGAGAAAGCAGTCATTTTGATGTAGAATAGTATTCTTTTCTACGGTGGCTGTAGCTCAGTCGGTAGAGTCCAGGATTGTGATTCCTGTTGTCGTGGGTTCGAGCCCCATCAGCCACCCCAATAATTATCTTCTGACCAAATATCTATTAGCATCTTGAGCTTATAGAATTCATTTTTTAGAACTGTATTAATTACATATTGTGTAAGAAAATAGTTAAGCACTTAGGTAATTAGTTAGAAAATGCCTTTGCATTCAAGTTTGTTTTACTCATCTCTTGCATAATTTATTCAGGTCTATTCCGGTTGACAATCGGGTCTTATTAAATTTCAACCAATCGCTTTATCCGTTCCATAATAATTGAGGTGCGGTCCTTTCACTACCAGCTGGATTAAGATGCCAAGGTAATTGTGCAATAAAATTCGGCTTTGATAAGAGAGCTTTAAATTCCTGAGAGATATATCTTTGAACCTCTTTATTCTTGAGGGTTTTTATGAATCGGATCAACCCAAAATACATTTTCTGGATGTTCAATCGGCTCTATATCGAGATTCATCACAATGGCTTCATTGTCGCTACGAACTAAAACGCATTCCAGCGCTTCATCAAGACTGGCGTTTATTTCTTGATGAGGAACATAGGGTGGCACGTAGATAAAGTCACCTGGGCCTGCCTCTGCTGTGAATTCAAGATGATCACCCCAACGCATTCTAGCCTTACCCTTAATAACGTAGATGACACTCTCCAAAGCACCATGATGATGTGCACCGGTTTTAGCATTCGCGTGAATGGTTACTGTACCAGCCCATAATTTTTGAGCACCCACCCTTGCAAAGTTAATCGCGGCAGCGCGATTCATGCCTGGTGTTTGGGCGGTATTGGTATCGAGTTGGTTGCCAGGCACAACTCTTACACCGTTATGTTTCCAATCGGTATGGGTATGATTATCAGACATATGAAGGCCTTTAAATTTTTATAAGTTCTTATTATTCTATCTTGAATGATATTTTTAGTGAGGGTAATTAAAAATCAAACATCAGGTAGAGCATTCATGACGTGCTTATTTCTTTTTTTGGGATAATTCCTCTACGAGCTTATTCTGAAGAGCAACCGATTCAGCTCTTCGCTGGGCTTTTTCAGTTTTACCATGAGCGCCAGCTTTCTTGTTGAGTTTGGCTAGATTCTTCGTTACAGGATTTTTAACAATAATTTTTTTCTTCATACATTATGAAATTTTGACGTGTATTATTTATTTGACTGACTCATTTATTTCTTTCAATGCCATTTAAAACGATCTCCGCTCCAATAGTTTATTCCTTAAAGCCCCGCATTATCGCAAGGGAATTTACGATTCATAATCCATCGGAAAAAAAAGATTTCGCTGGAACCGTATGGCATTCAAGAGCATCTTCTGGAGTTCGCCCACTTCTCTTGATCGCGCATCAGGAGGGTGAAGATCGACAATCCCCTGATTTATTGGATTTTATGCGCCTGATGTGTGCTAAATATGGTTTTGTTGTGGCCGCCATCGACGGGCCAATGCATGGTGAGCGACGCGTTGGTACGATCGATCAAAGTATGATGAAGCATGAATTTGATGAAGTCTGGAAAGATGGGGATGAGTCGATTACTCCGATGGTCTTCGATTGGAAGCTGACGGTTGATGCATTGTGTGAACTTCCTGAAGTGGATTCCCGCCACATTGGTTATTTTGGCTTATCGATGGGTACCGCTTATGGCGTAGAAGTGGTTGCAACCGATTTGAGGATTGGTGCTGCAATATTTGGTCAGTGGGGTATCCATTTGGCGCATCAAGAACGCCTGTTAAAAAATGCACGAAGAATTAATTGCCCAGTTGATTTTTTTGCCTACGAAAAAGATCCGAACCTCAAAAACCAAAAGGCCTTATTTGATACCTTCCGTAGTGAGGAAAAAAAGTGGGTCACCATTCCTAAGAGTGATTTTTATAAAAATAAAAAACAAATAGAAATGGCAAAAGATTTTTTTGTCTTACATCTTTTGGATAACTACCTCTACTAAAGTCCTAACTTTTTAGCCAGATTAATCCTTTGGAGTTTGCCAGTTGCACCTTTAGGGATTTCATCCATAAAAATCACTTTCTTAGGTACTTTAAAGTCAGCGAGGTGGAGTGTTGCAAACTCACGAATTTCTTTTTCAGTAGCAGCTTTTCCTTCTCTTAAAACGACTACAGCACCAACTTCTTCTCCCAACTTGGGGTGTGGCATGGCAAAGGTAACTACTTGTAGGATCGCAGGATGTCCCATCAATACTTCATCTATTTCGAGAGGGGATATTTTCTCGCCCCCACGATTAATGATTTCTTTTAAGCGACCAGTAAGCGTAATGTAGCCATCATCATCCATCATCCCTTGATCACCAGTTCTAAACCAACCATTGGTGAAATTTTCCGCATTCGCTTTTGGATTATTTTCATAACCTTTAGTGACGTTAGGACCCTGAATCACAATCTCTCCAATAGTATTTTTCCCGAGAATTTTGCCATGTTCATCCATGATGGCAACTTTGGGTCCAGCAGGGAGTCCAACCGTTCCAGGTTTGCGCAAAACGGGCGGCAATGAATTACTGCACATTTGATGTGACGCCTCAGTCATTCCATAAGATTCAATCAGGGGGACTTTAAAACAGGCTTCAATTTCTGCAATGACTTTCGTCGGCATTGGAGAGCTCGATGATCGAATAAAGCGCAAAGGATGATTTTTAATGATTTCGGCATTGTGGTGCGCACGCGTCAAAATGGTTTGATGCATAGTTGGAACGGCGGTGTACCAACTTGGTTTGACTTCGTCTATCCAAGTAAAAAACTTCAAGGCATTAAAACCATGTGTACAAGAAATATAGGAACCTGCTGAAATCGCTGATAATATCCCCGCAACCAAGCCATGGATATGGAATAAAGGCATGATATTCAGACCACGGTCACGATGTGTGTATTGAAGAGTGTTCGCGATGTTAGCTGCTGAGGCACAAAGATTTGCTTGTGATAAGGGCACGATCTTCGGGCGGGAAGTTGTTCCAGAGGTATGCAATATTAATGCCACATCATCTTTTTTAGCCCATCCACCTTGAATGAGATTCATTTTTTTTCCAGGGCGAAGAGTTAAGGTAAATGTTCCTGCGCCACATTCTGGGGTCGGGTGAAGATCAATAATGGCGATACCTAACTTTTGGGCAACATCAATGGCTGGGGAATTTTTATGCGCCTGCACAATCAGAGCTTTTGCTCTGAAATCTTGCAAATTGAATTCGTACTCTTCTGCAACATAAGCATCATTCAAAGGAGCAGATGTACAACCACAAGAGACCGCCATAAAAGCAACCGCCATTTCAGGACCATTGGGCAGAACGATCGCGACACGATCGTTTCTACCAATACCCATACTGTTTAAATTAGCCACAGTTTGAGTGATAAATACTCTGAGATTTTTAAAGTTCAGATCTAATTGTCCTGGAGAGCCAATGGCAGGATGATCGTCGTTTCCCGCAGATAAAAGTTCAGGTAGGCTTGTGCAATATTTCATTTTTTGGGTCTCAATCATTTAAAGGGTTGTGATTTTGAGTTGACCACGTTGGTCTTGAACTGATTTGGTTAATAAACTGATACAGGCAAATACGGCATCGATATGTGGCGTTGGAATACCAACAATTTTTCCCAGTTCGATAATAGATCCGATGAGGGCATCTTTTTCAATCGCTCGACCAGATTCAATATCTTGGAGCATAGAGGTTTTATGAGCGCCAACGGCTTGTGCTCCAGCGATTCTTTTGTCCAGAGAGACCCGAAACCGAATATCTAATTTTTCACCAATGAGTTGGGCTTCTTGCATCATTTTTGCAGCTAAGTCGCGAGTCAGTGGAAATTCACAAATATCCACTAAGGTAGCGTGGGTGAGAGCACTAATTGGATTGAAGCTCAGGTTACCCCATAATTTTGTCCATAATTCGGAACGAATATCTGAAATCACGGGAGCTTTAAAGCCTGCCTCTTTCAAGGTTTGGGATAAAAGCTCGATTCTTGGGGTAACAGAATTATCAATTTCTGCCACAGAAAAACGATTACCTTCGATGTGTTTTAAAACACCAGGAGCGATGATTTCTGCCGCAGGATAAACAATCGTTCCCACTACGCGTTCAATCGGTAAGTTTGTAGCAATGACTCCACCAGGGTCAACGCTTTCTAAAGTGCGGCCCTCGTACTGGCCACCATGTTTAAAAAAGTACCACCACGGAATACCATTTTGCGCAGTTAAGACCATCGTATTTTCTTGGTAGAGGGCTGGTAATTCATGCACAATGGCAGCAACTTGATGGGCTTTCATCCCTAAAATGACAAGATCTTGGGGACCTGCTTGAGAGATTTCACTCATGGCTCTCATGGGAACAATTGAACTTGTGCCATCTTCCTCAATGAGCTGAAAGCCTTTTTCTTGAATTGCTTTGAGATTCGGGCCACGAGCGATGACGGTGAGTTCATGGCCGGCTTTTGCTAACTTAATCGCTAAAAGACCGCCGATGGCACCTGCACCCACCACACATATTTTCATAGATCCACCAAATTAAAAAAGTCTGAGGAAAAAATCAACGAACAAATATTATCATGACACAATCGGAGTGTTTTACGATCCAACTCCAACGGAATTAGTCAGTTTACCAATACCATCAATCCATATTTCTACGGTTTGCCCAGCTTTGATGGGCATTGCACCAATTGAGGTTCCACACGCAATTACATCCCCTGGAAAAAGGGTCATATCAAAGGATAAGAGACTTACAATTTGTTGGGGATTAAAAATCATATCCGATACAGGATAACTTTGCCGTTCACGACTATTTAGGATAGTTTTCACCACTAAATGTTGAGTTTCTACCTCAGTTTCAATCCAGGGACCAAAGGGACCAAAGGTGTCATAACTTTTAGAGCGAGTCCATTGTTTAAAGGAGTTATCTTTCGAAAGAATTTCCAATGCAGTGACATCATTGACGCAGGTATATCCAAAAATACAGTCATTAGCCTCTTCTACGGTGACTTCTTTTGTGACCTTGCCAATGATGATGCCGAGTTCTCCTTCGTAAAGAATCCTACCAACTTCACCTGAACTGGTTTTGGGTATTTGTATCGGTTGGTTGGTCGCTAAAAAGGAGTTTGGTGCTTTAATAAAATAGAGTGGCTCTGATGGTATTTCGTTACCTTGTTGTTTTGCTAGTTCATGAAAATTATTCCATAAACCAATCATTTTGGAGGGTTCGCAAGGGTAAAGAAGTTCAATTTCTTGAAGGG
>CAIPQU010000098.1 GCA_903867305.1 uncultured beta proteobacterium | reverse complement strand
TGAATCTATTGATTTGGTTCTTACGGATGAATTTATGCCAGACATGACAGGCCGGCAACTAGCAGCACAAGTTCTTGAACTACAGCCACAAAGTAAAATTATTATTTTGACTGGCGATACTTTATTTGCCAATAAACTATCGAATAGCGATCATCAATTAATGAGTGCTTATTTAATTAAACCTGTTCAACTTCAAGAACTTTTAAGCACTCTAAAAAAAGTTTTAAATGACGTTCCATTACGCTGGGACTTCTATCGACTGTTAGATTTTTCTCATCAAGACCAATCGTCCGCATATTCAATATTAAGGTCTATCTTAGAAACTCAAGAAAATATTGTCAAAGAACTTAATCTATTTTCATCTGACAGAATTGGGCCAGAAATAAAGCATATCAGCCATAAAATTTTGGGGGGTGCAAGACTGATCAATGCCACACATATTATTCATTTGTGCTTGATGATTGCCGATGCAGGAGAATCTGATGATTCGTATCTTATTCATCAACTTTTTAAAGAGTTAAAAATCTTAAATACAGATATCAAAGAATTTTTATCTGTTGAGCCGATGACTTGTCTTTAAAACCCTATAAGCCTTTCTGCATCGCTTTTGTAACTAGAAGTTCAATAAACGTGTTTTAATAATAAAAATAATAAGGGAGAGTAATTGTGTCTAAAAAAATAATGCTTGTTACTGGAGCTAGTCGCGGTATTGGAGCAGAAATTGCTCTTGCAGCAGGGAAAAAAGACTATTTAGTAGTGGTGAACTATACCCGCAACCAAATAGAAGCCGCTAAGGTGGTTGATCAAATAAAATCTGCGGGGGGTGATGCCGTTGCAATACAAGCTGATTGCTCAAAAGAGTCAGAAATCGTTCGCCTTTTTAAGGAAGTTGATTCCTTAGGAACATTAGATTCATTTATTGCAAATGCGGGGATTATCGGTGGGCAAAATCCGGTTACTCAAACCACAGAGGCCCAATTAAAAGAGCTCTTTGATATCAACGTCATTGGACTTATTCTTTGTTCGCGGGAAGCTGTAAAAAGAATGTCGACTGAACTTGGCGGTAAAGGTGGGAAAATTGTTCTTATGTCATCTGTAGCCGCTAGAACTGGTGGAATTGCCCAAGAAATCCATTACGCATCATCTAAGGCTGCGGTCGATGGCTTTTGTCTAGGCTTGGCAAAAGAAGTTGGTCTACAGGGGATTCGTGTGAACGCCGTCCGACCTGGACTGATTGGTACATCAATTCATGATGTTCATGGTGGAATTGAAGTCATTACAAAATGGGGTGCCGGAGTTCCTATTGGAAGAATCGGTACGCCGAAAGAAGTCGCTCAAACCGTGGTTTGGCTATGCTCAGATGAGTCTAGTTATATACACGGCACTTTTATCGACGTCTCCGGCGGGCGCTAAAAGCTTCCTGGGAAAAGGATGTTCTTGTCGACTTGACGAACATCCTTTAAACCACAAAAAGCCATCGTCAAATCAAGTTCCTTGGCGATGATTTCTAAAGCCTTAGTAACACCCGGTTTGCCCATCGCGCCTAATCCGTAAATATAAGACCGGCCAATCATGGTTCCAGTCGCGCCAAGAGCAAGCGCTTTAATGACATCCTGTCCAGATCGTATTCCGCTATCTAACCAAATTTCGATTTGAGAACCTACTGCATCAACAATGGCTGGAAGGGCTTCGATAGTTGACGGGGCGCCATCCAATTGACGGCCACCATGATTAGAAACAATGATGGCATCCGCTCCTGCAGCAACCGCTAATTTTGCATCTTCTGGGTCTAAAATCCCCTTCAAAATTAATTTGCCACCCCACTGCTTTTTGATCTTGGCAACCTCATGCCAATCAAGTGTTGGATCAAACTGTCCGGCGGTCCAAGCCCCAAGGGAAGACATATCATCAACACCTTTTACATGACCAACAATATTCCCAAATTGACGGTTTTTAGTTTGAAGCATTTCTAAACACCAAGCTGGCTTTGTGCATAGATTGATAAGGTTTTTTAAAGTGGGCTTAGGTGGAGCTGTTAAACCATTTTTTAAATCTTTATGCCTTTGTCCTAGAATCTGCAAATCTAAAGTAAGGACTAAAGCAGAACAATTGGCCGCCTTCGCTCTTTCAATTAAAGCGCTCACAAATTGTTTATCACGCATCACATACAACTGAAACCAAAATGGATGCTGGGTTCTTTTTGCGACTTCCTCTAAGGAGCAAATACTCATCGTCGATAAACAAAAAGGTACTCCAAATTCTTTTGCGGCCATGGCTGCCAAGACCTCGCCATCAGCATGTTGCATACCAGTCAAGCCAACTGGCGATAGCGCAACAGGCATTGCTACGCTTTGACCTAACATCGTTGATGCAATACTGCGATGATCCATGTTAATGGCAACGCGCTGACGAAACTTAATCTTGGTAAACTCAGATTCGTTAGAACGGTAAGTTCCTTCAGTCCAAGATCCTGAATCGGCATAGTCATAAAACATTCTAGGAGCACGCTTCTCGTGCAGGACCCTTAAGTCCTCAATATTAGTAATTACTGTCAAAATAACTCCTTGGGTTATGCTTCCCTTTAATAGAGAAGATGTTCTTAGGAATTTTAATCGATACCTTGATTGATGATCTCTTTAAACCCTTTTCCAGGAGAGAATCGAACAGTCATCATTGCTGAAATTTCAATCGTCTCACCAGTTTTTGGATTCCTACCAACTCTCGCAGCTCTTTCTTTGACGGCAAAAGTTCCAAACCCAGAAAGCTGCACAGGATCCTTTAAAATAAGCTGTCTTTCTATGATGAGTAATAAAGCTTCAAGAACTTGGTCACTTTTTATTTTGGAAATATCTGCGCCAACAGCAATGGCTTCTGATAGCTCAGACTTATTCATCCGTGTCCCTTTTCTTTGAATTACTCTATTTGAAATCCTAACAAACTTTTGTATATCTTTACAAACTATTTTTAAAATATTTTGTAAATCAAAAAACGATTTATCCTATGTTTAAAAGTATGATAAATATAAGCCCCTTCACCTTAAGACTAAACACATGAATTGGTTAAATTCATCAATCAATAAACACTTTGTTTTTTTGATGCTTATCAGTAGTTTATCGATGTCATCAATGGGCTTTGCCGCAGAAATACTTCCTAAGAATGTTCAAAAGGCTTTAGTCCTATCAAAAATGTCAGATACTGCTCTTGCGTTTCACGTCACTCCCCTGAGTCAAACACCCCCCAATCTCTCGCAATGGGGTTGGCGGTCTCAATCACCAATGAACCCCGCATCCACCATCAAGCTTTTAACTACCATTTCTGCTTTAGATTTATTGGGTCCTCAATATCGATGGAAGACGAATGTTTACGCAAGTAATCCCATCGAGCAAGGTGTTCTGAATGGTAACTTGCTGTGGCAAGGAAATGGGGATCCTAAATTTATCCCAGAGGAATTATCGGTCATCATGGCTGATCTTCGGCAATTGGGTCTCAATACCATTCATGGTGATTTGGTTTTTGATCGCTCAGCGTATTCGCCATCTATAAAACAATCCGCTCCCCAAGATGGTGAATCTACCCGCACGTATAACGTTTCACCAGATGCGCTTTTATACTCTTTTCAAACCTTATCTTTTAAGATCTCCAATGTTGGTGGTTCTGCGCAGGTCAGCTATACACCCCATTTATCAGGTCTGCACATCAAGAACCAATTACAGTCTAGTAAAGGCCCTTGTGGTGACTGGTCAAAAACTATTAAGGTAGAAGTTCGTCAAATGAATGAAAAAGAATGGTTCGCTAATTTTTCTGGGGTCCTATCGACGAGTTGCCCAGATATTCTATGGAATATCGTCGCTATGAATGCCAATGATTTTTTAAAGCAAGGCATTATGGCGGCATGGGAAGATGTCGGTGGAAATTGGAGTAAGCCTCCTGAAGTCATCGAGGCTCCAATAACTCCTAATGCAAAATTACTAGTTAGCCATCCAGGTATCCTTTTGGCAGATGCTGTAAAAGATACCAACAAATATTCGAATAATGTGATGGCTAGACAAATCTTTTTAACCATCGGTCTAGAAAAAGGTATTAAACCAGTAACTACCAATGAGAGTATTCGAATTATTCAAGATTGGCTAAGAAAATCAAACCTCAATTTTCATGAACTGGTTCTTGAGAATGGTTCAGGACTATCCAATATCGAACGTATCTCTCCTCAAAATATGACCAAACTTTTAAATTTTGCTGCTTACTCTAAAAACAGCGAAGTCTTTGTTGACTCTTTACCTGTGGCTGGTGTCGATGGCACGATGAAACATCGATTGCTCGATCGATTAAAAAAATTATGGAGTCGTCACGCAGCTGAAGCCACTTTTAATCCCGATACCAAATTACCAATGACGCTCCAAAAATCTGGTGCTTATATGAAAACTGGAACCCTTCAAACAGTTAGGGCTGTTGCAGGTTATGTCGTGAGTAAATCGGGTAAAGTTTATGCAGTCTCTTCCATGGTCAACTACCCGAATGCTGGGCTAGGTGGATCAAGCGTGAATGATGCAGTAATCAGTTGGGTTCTAGAAGATTGTCCAAGTAATTAATGTTGGCCTGAGCCATAAATCGCTCGGGATAATCGATCTTGTATTCCAGACCAGATGCTATGATCAGGGAGTTGATCAAAAACAATTTTTTGATATCCTTTTTTATCCAACTCCCGCAAAAGGCCATATAAATTTTGAGCAACCACATTGGGATCTTGGGGTAATGGATACCAATCCACTAATTTTGTAGACCATTTTTTTTGAAGTTCTTCCATATTACCAAAAGTAACAATGCCTATTTTGTTTGACATAAAATCTGCGTCATTCATCAGCTCGGTCTTTTTTGACTCAAGTAAAGTTTGTGGGGCGTAATGCCCAAGTACTCCTCCAGAATGCCGAATCTCTGAGTGTCGATCCGTCGCAATCTCCCTCCCAATGATGGTCAATATATCATCAGATGTAATCATGCCTGGACGCAAAATCACTGGGCCTACCTCGTCAAGTCGAGATAAGTCGAGGATCGTTGACTCAATACCCACTAAGCATGGTCCACCATCTAAGATGGTCAATGTTTCTTCTCCAATAACACTCTCAAATTCGTCGAAAACATCTTGTGCAGTTGTCGGGGATATCCTTCCATATCGATTGGCTGAGGGCGCTGCCAAACCAGAATCTAATGCCTGCAGAATTTGAATCGTTAATTCATGTCTAGGCGCTCTAATACCGACCGTGTTTTGTCCACCAGTCACTAGATCAGAAACATCACGTGATTTTTTTAAAATAATCGTCAGCGGGCCTGGCCAAAAAGCTTTTGCCAAAGCGATCGCTTGAGGAGGAACATCACTCGACCATCTAGATAACTGGCTTTCCCAAAATAAAGATACATCCGCTTCTTTTTTAGGGGGTGCAATATGAATGATTAAGGGATGGTTTTCAGGTCGATTTTTTAAACGAAATATTTTTTTTAAGGCTCTATCATTCATCGCATCCGCAGCTAAACCATAGACTGTCTCAGTAGGTATAGCGATCAACTCGCCGTGATGGATACGGTCAACAACGTCTTGGATCTGAATCTCTTCTTTGGGGATAATTCGTATACTCACCCTTCATTCCTTATTGGTGGTAAAGCCTAATATCTCCATCGCCCGATTCGCACTTTCTAGGGCAAGATCTACTGATTCATCTAAAAAGTTAATATGGCCCATCTTGCGAGCTATTTTAGGTTCTGATTTACCATATAAATGGAGCTTTGCTGTTGGTATGGCTAATACCTGGTTCCAATTCGGTGAACTTTTTACTCCTTTGTTATCCCCATCCGTCCATAAATCTCCCAACAAATTAAGCATGACTACTGGGGACATCAGTTTGGAATTACCCAGCGGGAGCTTGGCAAGGGTACGAACTTGTTGCTCAAATTGACTTGTCACACAAGAGTCCAAACTATGATGACCTGAGTTATGTGGGCGAGGTGCAATCTCGTTAATCATGAGTGTCCCATCTTTCAAGACGAAAAACTCAATGCACATGACACCCACATAATGCAGTTCACGAATCATGACTTGCGCAGCTCGCAAAATTTGATCTTGAATATGTTGGTTGATATTCGGTGCGGGTACCATGCTCAGATGTAATATGCCATTTTGATGAATATTTTGGGCAATCGGCATGAGATGAACTTCATCATCAAAACCACGTACGATGATGGCTGAAAGCTCAAAAGCTAAATCAACTTTTTTTTCTAAGACGCAGGGAACGTTTCCTAAAGATTGCCATGCCTCTCGTAATCCAGCAAAATCCTTAACGGTTTGTTGACCCTTTCCATCATAGCCAAGTTGAGAAGTTTTTAATATCGCAGGAAATATCTCTAGATCAACCTTATCCATATCAGTTGCTTGCTCAATGACATGGTAATGCACCGGCCCAACGCCTGTTTGAGGGCGTGTTTGTTGAAAAAAAAGCTTTTCTTTTATTCGGTTTTGAGCAATCGAAACGGCAAAGCTATCAGGGGCGACAAACACGCCTTGTTCCACAAAAAAATTGATGGTATTTGCTGGAACATTTTCAAACTCGGTACTAATCGCTCGACATGTTCTCGCCATCGTCAATAAAGCATCTTGATCGTCATAATTTGCTTGCAAATGAATTTGCGCTATTTGGCCCGCAGGACTTTCAGGATCGGGGTCTAAAACACAAACTTGATACCCCAAGTCTTGTGCAGCCTGTACAAAAAAGCGGCCTAGTTGTCCGCCACCTAAAATACCTAAAAATGATGGCGGATATAACGGCCAGGATTGATCAGACATAGCTAATTAAGGCAAAGTCATTTGCTTGGCTTTATTCGTTTGCGCTTCACGAAAAGCCTGTAATTTATTTTGTAATTCTGGTGAATGTAGTGCCAGATTTGCAATCACGTGTAATGCGGCATTAGCTGCTCCAGCCTCGCCAATAGCAAATGTCGCCACAGGAATTCCTTTGGGCATTTGAACAATCGACAGTAAGGAGTCTTCGCCTTTTAAATATTTAGAAGGCACAGGCACACCAAAAACCGGAATAACCGTTTTGGCTGCCAGCATCCCAGGCAAATGGGCGGCCCCGCCAGCGCCAGCAATAATTGCTTTTAGGCCCCGCTCTTTTGCCGACTCTGCATATGCGAACATTTCATCCGGCATACGGTGCGCGGATAAAACTTGTCTCTCGTGAGGAATGTCGAACTCAGTTAATATTTGCGCCGCAAAAGACATTACATCCCAGTCGGAATTTGATCCCATCACCACTCCAACAATAGGGGGCTTGGTTTGACTGTTCAATATTTGGCTCATTTGATCTCCTGAAATGGATCTAATCTATTTTAATGCCATTTAGCAATCGTTTACTTATTGGGTAAGAATATGCAAAGCTTCTTGATACTTGGCCGATGTTTTCTGAATCACTTCTTCTGGCAAATGAGGTGCTGGTGCTTTTTTATTCCAGGGTAGTCCATCAATCCTAGTGGACTCTAACCAATCTCTAACAAATTGTTTATCAAATGAAGGAGGATTTTTCCCAACAACATAAGACGATGCTGGCCAAAAGCGGGAAGAATCTGCTGTCAAAATCTCATCCATCAAGACAAGTTGATGATCTTTATCTAAACCAAACTCAAATTTAGTGTCCGCGATAATAATCCCTTTGGATAAGGCAAGCTTAGCAGCTTCTTCATATAGCGCAACACTGATGGTTTTAATCTGGTTAGCCAGCTTTTCGCCAATGCGTTGAATCACATCCTCAAAGCTAATATTTTCATCATGATCACCAACATCCGCTTTAGCGGCGGGAGTAAAAATAGGCTCAGACAATTGCTGTGCATTTTGCAAGCCTTTTGGTAAAGCCACTCCACATACAGAACCTGTTGATTGATAATCTTTCCAACCACTACCAGATAAATAACCTCGCACTACAGCTTCAACTAGAATCGGCTTTAAGCGTTTGACTACAATGGCTCGACCTATAACTTGTGATCTTTCGTTTGGTGCAACAACTGTCTCAGGATCAATGCCAGTGAGGTGATTGGGGACAATATGACCAAGGCGCTCAAACCAAAAGTTAGCCATTTGGTTTAAGACAATACCTTTGCCGGGAATCGGCTCTCCCATGACTACGTCAAAGGCAGAAAGACGATCCGTAGTAACCATTAATAAATGGTCATCATCAACAGCATAAATATCTCGAACCTTGCCTTTAGAAATTAAAGGTAATGATTGGATTGATGTTTCAAATAGGGCATTAGACATTATTTAACGAGTTGCGTGAGCTCGCCTGAATTATATTTTTCAACCATTTTCTCTAAAGGAATCGGTTTAATTTTAGAGGCTTGGCCTTCACATCCAAATGATAAGTAACGTGCTTTACAAATTAATTTAGCAGCTTCACGAGCCGGTTTTAAAAAATCACGGGGGTCAAACTTACCAGGGTTCTCAAATAAATATTTGCGAACTGCCGCCGTCATCGCTAAACGAATATCCGTATCGATGTTCACTTTACGGACGCCATTTTTGATGCCTTCCTGAATCTCTTCAACCGGCACTCCATAAGTTTCTTTCATATCTCCACCAAACTCACGAATCATCGCGAGCAACTCCTGCGGAACGCTAGAAGATCCATGCATAACTAAA
This sequence comes from uncultured beta proteobacterium, assembly GCA_903867305.1. Classification (GTDB taxonomy): domain Bacteria; phylum Pseudomonadota; class Gammaproteobacteria; order Burkholderiales; family Burkholderiaceae; genus Polynucleobacter. The sequence continues at coordinate 36,572 of CAIPQU010000098.1, read as the reverse complement.
TGGGTATTAGGTATGCGTTGATGAATCTCACGAATACGGCTGATCGCTAATGTTTCACCGGTAGGCTTCTTGCTAAATTTGTATGCCCCATGGCTAGTTCCAATAGCAATCGCTAATGCATCGCACTGTGTTTGACGAACAAAGTCTGCGGCCTGCTCTACGTCAGTCAATAATTGCTCACGGGTCATTGTTCCCTCGGCACCGTGACCATCTTCTTTATCGCCTTTCATGGTCTCTAAAGAGCCCAACACGCCTAACTCTGCTTCAACAGTGACGCCAATCGAGTGCGAAAATTTAACGACCTCTTGAGAAACAGCAACGTTATAGGCGTAATCAGCAACCGTCTTGCCATCTGCCATTAATGACCCATCCATCATGACACTGGTAAATCCACTTTTGATAGCTGCCATACAAACTGCGGGATTTTGTCCATGGTCTTGATGCATCACCACTGGAATATGGGGATAAGACTCAATGGCGGCTTCAATCAGGTGTCTTAAAAACGCTTCACCAGCATATTTTCTGGCTCCTGCTGAAGCTTGCATGATGACTGGGGCGCCAACTTCATCCGCGGCAGCCATAATCGCTTGAACTTGTTCTAAATTATTGACATTGAATGCTGGTAATCCATAGCCATTTTCCGCGGCATGATCTAACAACTGTCTCATTGATACTAGGGGCATATTTTCTCCAAATCTATTTCACTTTGATAATTTTAAGGGTATTCGTACCACCAGCTTCGCCCATCGGCTCGCCGACTGTCAAAGCCACCATATCGCCACTTTTGACGACACCTTTTTCTTTTAAGAGTTCTTCAACTTGCTGTAATGCGGTATCACGATCCGAACTGACGTCAATTCTAAGAGGAATTACATTACGGTACATCGCCATAGCACGCTGTGTTTCAATTCTTTTGGTTAATGCAAAAATCGGCGTATGAATTTTATGTCGACTCATCCATAAAGCGGTAGAACCTGACTCTGTTAAAGCAGCAATCACTTTAACCTTTAAATGAAATGCCGTAAACAGCGCGCCTAAGGCGATGGATTGATCTATTCTGGTAAATGTTTGATCCAGAAAATCATCATCTAAGGTAACTGTTTCAGATTTTTCAGCTTCAATACAAATGGCAGACATTTGCTCAACAACCTTGACCGGGAAAAGTCCTGCGGCTGTTTCTGCCGATAACATCACAGCATCCGTTCCGTCCAATACCGCATTTGCTACGTCACTCACTTCAGCTCGAGTCGGAATGGGACTGGAAATCATGGATTCCATCATTTGAGTTGCAGTGATCACAAATTTATCTGCATCTCTGGCTAAGCGAATCATGCGTTTTTGTAAAGCAGGTACTGTTGCATTTCCCACTTCTACAGCGAGATCGCCACGTGCAACCATAATGCCATCAGATGCGGCAATAATTTCCTCCAAAACTCCAGGCTCAATAGCTTCAGCCCTCTCAATCTTGGCAATCAAACGAATCTCTTGATGTTGTTGCAAAGGATGTTGCTTCGCTAAGCTTCGCGCCAAATCCATATCTTGAGCATTTTTGGGGAAACTAATCGCAATGTAATCAACACCTATATCAATGGCAGTCGCCAAGTCTTCAATATCTTTTTCAGTTAAGGCTGGGGCGGTTAATCCTCCACCGGCTCGATTAATACCTTTATTATTCGATAACACACCACCCATCTCTACGATGGTATGTATACACTGGCCCACCACTTTTTCAACACGCAGAACGATTAAACCATCATTCAGTAACAGTTGATCTCCGGCTGAAACATCTTTTGGTAAATCTTTATAGTCCAAGCCTACTTGTGACTCATTACCCAATGCACATTGGGCGTCCAATAAAAATTTTGCCCCAGGGGTCAATTCCACTTTGCCGTTTTCAAACTTTCCAACACGAATCTTTGGCCCTTGTAAGTCTGCCATGATCGCAACTTCTTTGCCAATCTCTTGGGAAAGTTGACGGATTAATTGTGCGCGATCGCGATGGTCTTGAGCCACCCCATGAGAAAAGTTCAAACGTACTACATCTACCCCAGCTAATAAAATCTGTTTAAGGACCTCTGGTTTTGTGGTCGCTGGCCCTAAAGTGGCAACAATTTTTGTGGCTCGTATCAAACTCATGCGTTGGCTCTTTCTTGAAGTATCGCAATAGCAGGCAAGGTTTTACCTTCTAAAAACTCTAAAAAGGCACCCCCTCCAGTAGAAATATATCCAACTTGTTTTTCAATGCCATATTTCGCAATTGCCGCAAGTGTATCCCCTCCACCAGCCACACAAAAAGCTGGGCTATGCGCAATCGAGGCTGCTAACATTTTGGTTCCGCCACCAAATTGATCTATTTCAAAGACTCCCACAGGACCATTCCATACGATGGTTCCAGCATGAGCAATCATCGATGCCAATTTAGCGGCAGTTTTGGGACCTATATCTAAAATCATGTCATCTTCGGCAACCTCATTGACCGCAACAGTATTTGCCCTGGCTAAGGGTGACAATTCATTTGCCACAATAACATCTTCTGGAATTGGTACGGTCGCTCCTCGTCGCTGCATGATGTCCATAATTTCTTTCGCTTCCTGGACTAAACTAGGCTCAGCTAAAGACAAGCCAATTGGGAGGCCAGCAGCCAACATAAAAGTATTCGCAATCCCTCCACCAACAATCAATTGATCCACTTTTTCTGCTAGAGATCGCAAAATCGTCAACTTTGAGGAAACTTTTGATCCAGCAACAATTGCCACTAAAGGTCTTTGAGGGTTATTTAAAGCAAATGTCAGAGCATCAATCTCTGCTTCCATCAATGGTCCAGCGCAGGCAATTGGGGCAAACCGAGCCATTCCATGCGTAGTTGCTTCAGCCCGATGAGCGGTACCAAAGGCATCATTGACGTAGACATCACAAAGCTTTGCCATTTTTTGTGACAATTCCACATTGTCTTTTTTCTCACCAATATTGCCTCGGCAGTTCTCCAACAAGACAACCTCTCCTGGTAAAACACGAAACTCTTCAGTTACCCAATCAGAAATAAGGGCAACCTTACACCCCAAAAGCTCTGCTAATCGATCAGCTACGGGAGCTAAAGAGTCAGACGGTGTTAAATGACCCTCGGTAGGTCGTCCTAAGTGGGAGGTAACCATCACCGCTGCGCCCGCGTCAAGGCACATTTTAATCGCTGGAATTGAGGCCTTTATGCGCGTATCTTCAGTGATCCTGCCCGATGGGTCTTGCGGAACATTTAAATCAGCGCGTATAAATACTCTTTTATCTTTTATTTGATTTTTTGCGACTAAATCAGTTAGTCGCTTGATGTTTAAAGTAGTTGTTTGAATCATAGTGAAATTATTAGACGAGAAACGTAAGCTTAAGTTCGATGATTCATCATACAGGATAGGAATGCACTAAATTTGATCAAATTAAAATAATCTATAGAATTCAAGTAACAATATCCAGCCTGTTTTACAATAAGTAATCTTGTTATATCCGTTTAGGAAATTATAAATGTCAATGTCTGATCGCGATGGTTTTATTTGGTTTAATGGCAAATTAGTGGATTGGCGCGATGCCAATATCCATGTTCTGACCCATAGTCTGCACTATGGTATGGCAGTTTTTGAGGGTGTTAGAGCCTATAAAACCGATAAGGGAACTGCGATTTTTCGCTTAGATGAGCATACGAAGCGTTGGTTTAATTCTGCCAAAATTTTCCAAATGGAGATGCCATACTCTAAAGAAGAGCTGTTTAAGGCCCAAATTGAGGTGGTTAAGGCGAATAAACTCGAGTCTTGCTATCTCAGGCCCATCGCTTGGATTGGTTCTGAAAAGCTAGGAATCTCGCCAAAAGGCAATAAAATTTTAGTCTCTATAGCTGCTTGGGAATGGGGCGCTTATTTAGGTGAAGATGGCCTCAATAAAGGTATCCGAGTAAAAACCTCGTCTTATAGTCGCCACCACGTCAATGTCTCTCTCGTGAGAGCCAAAGCTTCGGGCTATTACATTAATTCCATCCTAGCCAACCAAGAAGTAACTGCCCATGGTTACGATGAAGCGCTCCTGTTAGATACGGATGGCTATGTTTCGGAAGGCTCTGGAGAAAATGTATTTATCGTGCGCGATGGCGTTCTTTACACTCCGGATTTAGCCTCTTGTTTGGCAGGTATTACGCGTGACGCCATTATGCAAATTGCAAAAGATTTAAATATTGAAGTTCGTGAAAAACGTATCACCCGGGATGAGATGTATTGTGCTGACGAAGCCTTTTTTACAGGTACAGCGGCTGAAGTGACCCCAATTCGTGAATTAGATGATCGTGTGATTGGTCAAGGTGGTAGAGGCCCAATCACAGAAAAAATACAAAATATGTTTTTTGATATTGTTAAAGGTAAAAATGACAAGTACAGTTCTTGGCTAACCTATGTTAAATGACGCATGATGATAACGACTCAAACTCCCATTGAAGTAGGTACTGAAGATTTACCCTTACATTGCCCCACAGGTAAGACAAAAAACTGGGATTTACACCCTCGTGTGTTCTTAGATATAGCCCATACTGGACATGCCAAATGTCCATATTGTGGTGCGGAGTATCAACTTAAACCTGGTGCAAAAGTAGGCCACTAAACGATATGCCCCATACCCTCATCATCGCGCCAAATTGGATTGGCGATGCAGTGATGTCGGAACCCTTGGTTAGAAATGTGCTCGCGACTGGGGCTAAAGTTTCAGTCATGGCGACCCCTTGGGTAGCACCCGTCTATCGAGCAATGTCCGAGTTAATTGAGGTCATAGAAACCAACTTTTCCCATGGAAAATTAGAACTTTCTCTAAGAATCGAATTAGCTAAGATGATCAGGCAACAAGGTTTTAATGATGCAATCATCTTGCCCAATAGCTGGAAATCAATTTTGATTCCTTGGCTGGCAAAGATTCCAAGACGTTATGGTTATGAAGGTGAGTTTAGGTCTTTTTTTCTGACAAAATCCTTACCCAACCCACCAAAGCTGCAGCGTCCACCGATGGTAGAGCACTATTTAGCATTGGCAACTATTTATCGTCCTGACTTATTCGACAATTTACCAAAAAATCTTCGGCCAATTTTGAATGTGTCGGAAGAACATATCAAACAAGTTAAGCCTCTTTTAGAACAATTACCGAATCCTGATCATCTTTATATTCTCGCTCCAGGTGCTGAGTATGGGCCCGCTAAACAATGGCCAAGTGAGCATTTTGCCAAACTTGCAGAATTCATCCTGAAAGACAATTTACTGGCAAATGTCGTTTTTATGGGAAGCCCAAAAGATGTACCGATTTCTCAACAAATCACCCAAAAAATACCCTCTCAGTTTGAAGATCGTGTCCTAAATTTATGTGGAAAAACCACTCTCGACCAATCGATCGCCCTTCTTGCGCAGGCGAAGGCCTTAGCCAGCAATGATTCTGGAATGATGCATATAGGGGCCGCTTTTGGTATCCCTCAGGTGGCTTTTTATGGCTCTAGTGACCCTCATCACACCCCGCCCTTGTCTCCTTTTGCTGGAATCTTATTTTTAGGACTTGACTGTTCTCCCTGTCACCAAAGAAAATGTCCACTTGGGCATTTAAATTGCTTAAAAAAAATTACCCCAGAATCTGCACTAACGGAACTCAATCAACGTATTCATCAATTGAAAGCCATCTAATGCCTCGCTCTGCAAGACTGTTTCATGATGTAGAAGAAGTGATTGAGAACTGGTATAGCTGTCTTCTAAAATGCGATCTTGAAAGCGCTCTCCATTTATGGTTCGAGGAAGATACGGTTTCCTGTATTTTGCCTGATGGGGTGAGACTCAATGGCCATAGTCAATTACGTCTGGGTCTAAAAGACTTAATGAAAAACTCAATCATCTTAGATACCTTGTCGGTGACTAGCCATACTTATATGGGAACAACCTTTGTTGATAGTACTGAGGCTGTACGCTTTAATAAAAATGTTCTAGAGCCTTCTTTTTATGTGCATATGACGATGATTTTGGTCCAAGGAACTCTAGGTTGGAGAATCGCACACTTACATTACAGTCAAGTGGCAAAAGAGTTTATTCAATCACCCTCCATCGCTGGTGATCATGGCTTCCACTGAGCATTTTTTTACCTAACATGGATTCCTTTATTACAGCAGCAATGCAAAAATGGCCTGCAGTGCCGCATTGTTATGGCTGGCTCAGTTTTGATCGACGCGGTGAGTGGCGAATCCAAAATGAATACGCCCAACAATTTAAGCTCCAAGGAGAGCTCATTCATCATCAAGGCTTCAAAGAATATATTGAAGCCCACCTAGCGCATGATGGCAAAGGAAATTATTTTTTTCAAAATGGTCCGCAACGAGTATTCATTCATTTTTCTTATTGTCCATGGGTCTTACGTTTTTACCCTCTAGAAGAAGGTCAGTGGCAAATCCGGACAACTTTTGGTGAAGTGATTCAACCTCTGGCTTGCTTATTAGATGAACACGGGCAAATTATCTTTGAAGCTGATTTTACAACTCGGGTTGTAAATGATGAGGGCGTTTTTTTGCCTCGTAGAGTTAGGTCAATAGGTTTACTGCATGATCACGATTTAGAAATATTTTCAGCATTTGCTAAAGTCTTTCAAAATCATTGTGGGTCTCTTGGTGAATTTTTGTGGCATGAAAAACTCTCCATTGAACCTATCCACAGTAAAGATCTACCGAGTCTTTACCACTTCTACAGAAATCCACAAGCTTAATTTCTGGTGCGTAATCGTCCATCACTTTTTACTTCTTCACGATATAAAAACTCTAATTGACTTTTTCGAGCCTCGATTTCTGAGAGTTGATAAAAGTTTCCATTGCCCTCTTCTTTTGCTATGGTGAGTTGTTGGATCGCGGCGGGAAGCGCTCCATCACAGACATACTTCTCAGCAATAGCTGCGTGATAACTCAAGATGTTATTGTCTTGCGCATACCCTTGTGCAAGTAAAGCCCACCAAGTAGTGTCATCTTTTTGTACCTTCGTCTTTTGCTCTAACCATTGAATACCCTCTTTGAACTTCCCCGCTGAATAGTAGGCTTGCACCAACAAAACACCTGGGGCTTTTGATCGAGGATAATCTTTGACCATTTGTTGAGCCATCATTTGCGCTTGAACAACATTACCTTTTGCGAGGGCAATTTGTCCTACAGTCATATCAAATACAAACGTTGATTTAGGAAACACTTCTTTAGGGCTAAGCTGATTCGCTAAGGTTTTACTTTTACCAAGATATTTTTCTGCTTCAAGAACCTGTTTTTCCCTAAGTGCAACTAAGGCTAGCCCAAAATTACCCTGCATTGATTTAATGATATTTTTATTTCCAGCATTACTATTAAAAAACTCTTTAAGTGGGACTGCATCTGCTGCTTGATTCATTTGTTCAACTTTTGCAATCGTTTGATTCAAATAAAAATCGATCGAATTCTTTAAGGCTTGATATTTGTTCTGATCTCCCCTGACTCGATCCTCCATATCACCAATTCGATCGGTAGTTAATGGGTGAGTTCTCACATATGCTGGGACACCACTTTCCATAATGCTAGTGGACCTTTGTAATTTTAAGAAAAATGCTGGCATAGCATTCACATCAAAACCTGTCGCACTCAAAATTTGATACCCAATCCGGTCAGCCTCTCTTTCAGCATCTCGTGTATACGATAGTTGATTCTGGATTGCTAAAGCCTGCCCACCTATCGCCAAACCTTGGGCTGCACCGGGATTGCTTTTGGCAGCCACTAAAGCAAGTAAGATTGATGCCAGCATGATCGTACTAGTGCTTGTGCTCATTCCAGCAGATCGCGCTATATGTTTCTGAGTAACGTGGCCAATCTCATGCCCGAGAACTGATGCCAATTGCGATTCATTATCAGCGAGCAGAAATAATCCTGAATGAACGCCAATATAGCCTCCCGGTAGTGCGAATGCATTAATACTGGAATCTCGGACATTAAAAAATTCAAATTTAGGGGCAAATGGTCCAGATTCTTCAGAGCCATAAATTTTTTGTTTTTTTGCGCCTGCGACAAGCTCTTGTCCTAGTTGATTCAGGTAATCATACATTACCCAATTGGTAATATAGTCTTGGTCTTTGCGAATCTCTCGCATAATACGCTCACCGAGTTTGTTTTCATCAAAACTACTCATATCCCCCGATGCAACATCTCCAAGATCAGGCAAAACAATGGGTGCTCGAAGGTGAAGAGGAGGCTCGATCGCTGGTGGATTACCTTCATTTTGAATTGTCACCTTATCCTGGGCAACCAATTGCAAGGGATACAATAGCTCAAACCAAGCTATTGAAATTAAAATGTAGTAAATAATGCTTTTTTTCAAAGAACAACCTTTAAATTCAGACAAGTGAACACAATCATGCTAACTCATTTTAACCAAGCTGGTGCCGCACATATGGTCGATGTCGGCAATAAAAATTCAACTGAACGAACTGCTATTGCAACAGGTTCTATCAAAATGCTTCCGAATACGCTAGAGCTCATCATTGCTGGCAATCATAAAAAGGGCGATGTTCTTGGAATTGCTCGAATCGCAGGAATTCAAGGAGCTAAAAAAACAAGTGATTTAATTCCTTTATGTCACCCCCTTGGATTAACTCATGTTTCGGTAGATTTTGAAATTTTAAAAGAAACTCATACGGTCGTATGTACTGCATTAACCAAAACCATCGGTCAAACAGGTGTTGAGATGGAAGCTTTAACAGCTGTGCAAGTAGCCCTACTCACGATTTATGATATGTGCAAAGCTGTCGACCGTGGCATGGTGATGACTGATATCAAACTACTTGAGAAAAGTGGTGGCAAGTCTGGGGAATGGAAAGCTGCTCAATAATCTCCTAAGAATATAGCTTGAAAAACTCTTCGATCCACTTTTTATAGATACTGATTAAACCAGTCAATCGTTTCTTTATAGGTGATTTGACAAGTTACCGGATTACGGAACTCGTAACTATCGTAATGGCCACTGTCTGGAAGTTTTACTAGTTTTTTAGGTTCTCCACATTTTTCAAAACAAGCGATTTGCTGGCTTGGGGGAACCAAATTATCAAATTCGGCGTAAATAAATAATGCGGGTCGAGGACTAATTTGATTAACGACCCACTCCGGACGATAACGCATCGTTGCCTCTGCGCTTTCTAAATCCCTTTCTTCACTCTGAAATACGTGTCCCTTTTCTTTATGCATTTCCCTTTGTCTTGCCGAGTCAGGGTCTCTTAACATGATATCCCCATGAAAAACCATCTTGGGCTCCCCAGTCCTAACTCTGCGTCGTGCATCTTCTACCACCATTTTTTTGAACTCCAACCATTCCCATGGTCGTCGAATACTTTGCATCCAGGTCTGGCCATTCATAACACCGACACTAGTCACTAAAACTTTGATGCGTTCATCGTGTGCAGTAACCCATACGCCGTTGGCTCCACCAAAACTGGTGCCAAATAAACCGATTCTTTTTAGATCTACACCTGGAATACCTTCTATGTATGAAATAGCATCATAACAATTTTGCGCTTGCTCAAGGGCGCGATGACGATTTCTTTTACCTTCACTATTTCCAAATCCTTGATAATCAAAACCCAACACAAACCATCCTGCATTACATAACTCAATCATCATATGGGTACAATCGGCTTGTGTATTTCCACTGTAACCAGCAATAACTAATATGGCGGGTCTTGGAGGGTCTCCTTCTTTCCAATCTGGCGGCGTATACAAATACCCTGCTAAACGATTGCCATCACTATAAAAATTAACGTTTGTATGTTTCATATCTATCTCTCATTTAATCTGGTGTGATACCTGCTTGTTGAATAACCTTAGCCCATTGGGAAACTTCAAAAATAATTGATTTTTTAAATTGTTCTGGTGAACTTGCTATAACTTCCCCACCATCCTTTTGTATTTTTTCCATAACTTCAGGTGAATGAAGTACCTTTGAAACTTGATCATTGAGCATTTGAATGATGTTTGGTGGTGTTCCTTTTGGGGCGACTAAGCCTACCCAGCTATTAAATTCATAACCTGGTACAAACTCATTAACACTTGGTATATCAGGATACATCGGCAACCTTTTAGGACTGGTTACTGCTAATACTTTGATCCGTTGCGAATTCATTTGACCAGCTGCTGCCAACACAGAAAGTACGCTAAGGTCTACCTCTCCTGACATTAATGCCATTAATGCTGGTCCACCACCTTTATAAGGAATATGAGCAAATTTAGTTCCTGTTTGAAAAGCTAAAAGCTCTACTGCTAAGTGTGTAATACCTCCTGCACCTGAGGTGGAATACTTCACCATGCCAGGATTTTTCTTTGCTAAAGTCATTAGCTCCTGTAAATTTTTTACAGGTAAACTCGCATTCACAGCAATCATACTGGGCGAGGAAACCATCATACTAATTGGTACAAAGTCCTTCTCTGGGTCATATGAAAGCTTGGGATACAGTGAAGTATTTGCAACTAAAGGAATCGTGTTTGCTAATAAGGTATAGCCATCTGGCACTGACTTGGCGACAAATTCATTACCGATGTTTGTAGATGCTCCAGGGCGATTATCTAAAATAACACTTTGTCCCAATCCTTCAGATAATTTTGCTGAAATTAATCGCATCACACTATCAACATTCCCCCCAGGAGCTACAGGGATAACAACTCGAATAGGGCGAGTAGGAAATTGTGCATTTTGCGCGTTGACGTTGACAACGATCATGGTTAACAGGAAAATTCCATAGCGAAAAAATGTAAGCATGATTTGTCTCATATTTATTTTTATCATCACATTCAAAACATCAAGGCTGAAATTTGTAGAATTCTTTTAGAACCCCATACATAACAGTATCATTATTGCAAAAAAGACTACCCTATACCGAAGACTTCCCAACTCCAAGATAACTATCAATAATCTTTTGATTTTCCAACAAATTGCTAGCCTGATCTTCTAAAACAATTTTTCCCATTTCAAGGACGTAACCTCGATCAGCTATTCGTAATGCTCCCCGAGCATTCTGTTCAACTAATAGTATTGATATCCCATTATTCCGTAATTGAGATACCTTCTGTAATACTTCATGAACAATTTTAGGTGCCAGTCCGAGTGATGGTTCATCCAACAATAGAACTTTTGGCTTTGACATCAAAGCTCGACCAATCGCCAGCATTTGCCGCTCACCCCCAGAAAGTGTGTCCGCTATCTGATGACGGCGTTCTTTTAAAATTGGAAAAATCTGGAATACACTCTCTATCAATTGCCTTTGATCTCTCTCGCCGACTCTCCATCGATAAAAATTTCCTAGTACAAGGTTATCTTCTACGGACATGGGGCCAAATAATTCTCGAGACTCTGGAACTAAACAAACCCCTCTTGCTACCATTCCTGCAACTGTATGCTGCTCTAAATTTCCACCCTGAAATAATACAAAACCCGTCGATGGAATAAGCCCCATCACAGCGTTCAGTAAGGTTGTTTTTCCAGCACCATTGGGTCCGATGACGGTAATAATTTCACCTTCATGCAACTCCAAGCTGACCTCATCAACGGCTCTAATAGATCCATAAGCTACAGAAAACTGTTTTATTTGAATAATGGGTTTAGTCATGACTCTCACTCACCAAAGCTTCATCAGTAACACCTAAGTAAGCATCAAGCACACGGGGGTTAACTTGTATTTCAGCAGGAGATCCTTGAGCAATCACGTTACCAAAATCTAAAACCGTGATTCTGTCCGCTAAATGCATCACAAATTCCATATCATGCTCAATAATCAAAATTCCAAGTCCTTCTGCTTTCAGTTGTAACAACAGTTCTGCCAAAGCTTTTTTTTCCAGAAACCGAAGACCTGCTGCAGGCTCATCAAGGAGTAGGGCTAAAGGCTGTCCAGCAAGTGCTCTTGCGATCTCAATAATGCGTTGTTTTCCAAGAGATAGAGAATTGGCCATCATGTTCTCAGCTCCATCCAAACCACAGCGACGAATCTGAATCAATGATTCCCTGCGAAGTGCCGCCTCTTCTCTACGATCAAATCTAAACATGGATAAAAACCATCCACAATGTCCACGTAGATGAGCCCCTAGTGCAACATTTTCAATCACAGATTGGGTTTTTAATAACTTGACATGTTGAAATGTTCTTCCTAGGCCTCTAGCAGCATAATCTCGAGCAGGACGTCCCAACATATTTTCTCCCATCAATTCAACATGTCCTTCTGAAGGACTATCAACTCCAGAAAGGATATTAAAAAAAGTGCTTTTACCTGCGCCATTAGGGCCAATCAGAGCATGTATTTCACCTGACTTTAAATCCAAGGTAACGGATTGATTCGCAACGAGTCCACCAAAACGTTTTGTCACATGATCGGCTTTTAATAATAAAGTCCCAGGTACTGGGATTTCTCGTGCACTGAGTTGGCTGGCTGGATATTTTTCAAATGGAAAATCTTTTTTCTGCAACACAATGGCACCAAACAAGCTTGCTAACTGAGGCCATAGTCCATTGGCGTAATACTGCAAAATGAGAAGCATAATCAAGCCAAAAATGATCGCCTCTGAACTTACATTACTGCCAAAGGCCTGAGTTGGAATATCCTGCAAGTAATTTTTGATAAAGGTAAATAAACCTGCGCCAAGAACAGCGCCCCATAGATGACCGACACCACCAATGACCGCCATGAAAATATATTCAATACTCGCAGTTAAATTAAATGGCGTTGGATTAACAAATCGTTGAAAATGTGTATAAAGCCATCCTGAAATTGAGGCCATCAGTGCGGACATCATAAAAACTTTGGCTCGATAGGCTGTCGTATTAATGCCCATGGATTCTGCCATTAAACGATTTGACTTGAGTGACTGTATCGCCCTTCCTTCTCTAGAGTCAATGAGGTTATGCAATACCCACATAAAGAAAAATACAACGAGCCAAATAATGATGCCAAAAGTTCTTGAAGTATCTAGTGTTAACTGACCAACCGTTAATGCTGGAATGCCTGTCAGGCCAGTATGACCGCCTAAGAACTCAAGGTTTCCAAACAAATAGAAGAAACTTAAACCCCATGCGATTGTGCATAAGGGCAAATAAAAACTCGATAAATTTAAAGTTAACAGGCCAAGTAACCAAGCTAAAACCCAAGCAATTAGAACGCCTAAAATAAGTCCTGCCCAAGGCAATAAAGATACCCATACTGTACCTCCAACTAACTCTGCAACGAGTGGTGATGTACAAATCCATGCCGTGGAATAAGCGCCTATCCCAACAAAGGCCGCCTGTCCAAAAGACGTCATTCCTGCAATACCTGTCATCACAACTAGTCCAAGAACGACTACGGAATAAATTCCTACATAATCCAATAAAGAAACTGTAAAGTCGGGTAAAAAAACCCAAGCAATCACAAAGAGAAAACAACTCAATAAACCCCATTGAAAACGAGTCATTCTTCTTCCTCAACATGACGTGCGCCTAAAGAGCGCCAAAAAAGTATCGGAATAATTAATGTAAACACAATGACCTCTTTATAAGCACTCGCCCAATAAGATGAAAATGCCTCTAACTGACCAACGATTAAAGCGCCTACCAAAGCTAGAGGAAAACTTGCTAATCCCCCAATGATTGCTGCGACAAAACCCTTCAAGCCAATTAAAAATCCGGTGTCATAATAAATAGTTTGCACTGGGGCGATTAAGATTCCTGATACTGCGGCAATCAATGCTGCCATAGCAAAGCTCAAGTCTCCACATAATTCCACTGGTATCCCAACCAACCTAGCGCCAGTTTGATTAATCGCCGTAGCTCGTAAAACCTTCCCCAAATAAAATTTCTCAAAAAACAAAAATAATAAGCTGACAAGAAGAATGGTTACAACAACAATAATGAGCGATTGGCCCTTGATGTTAACGTTACCAAACATAAAGCTCATCTCTGTAAACGCTGGGATACGCCAACCCTCAGCACCAAAGAAGATTAAACCTAAGCCAATCATCACGCCGTGCAAAGTCACGGCAGTAATCAATAAAAAAAGGACCGAGGCCTTTTGAACGGGTCGAAAGACTAAGCGATATAAAAGAGGCCCCAAGGGAATCACGATAGTTAAAGTACTAATAATGTGATGTATCAAGTTATCTGATGTGAAAATAAAGAGCAATATCGTTGCAGCTAAGGGGAAAATGATGGTCCACGTAAGTGTTAAACCCCAATCTAATTTCTCACCCCTTCGCCACCGGACTATTTCTACGATAAGCACTAAAACTGATAAGGCAATTAATAGCCAAAAAGTTCCAGGCGTTTTAGAAATGCCTAGAGATGCCATCGAAAGCGCTGAATAAGCAACTAAATCACCTTGTGAAATAAAGATAACTCGTGTTACTGAGAAAACAAGGACTAAACCTATTGCCAACAAGCCGTAGATAACCCCATTCACTAAACCATCCTGCCCTAAAAAAAGAGCAATATCCCAATTCATTGATTTTCTTTTCTAATCCGTCATTACAAAACATCTTAAAAATGGGGAGTATCTCATCCCCATACTAAAAAACTTCTCATTCAATTAAGGCTCATACTTCCAGGTGCCATTTTCAATTTTTACCATCACACGTGAACGCTGATCTAATCCTAAATGGTCCGAAGGCGTTGTGTTATAAATTCCATGAGATGCTGCAACATCTTTTACTTTTTCTAGGGCACTTCGTAGAGCGGCGCGAAACTCAGGAGTTCCAGGTTTTGCTACTTTTAAAGCCTCTGGAATTGCGACGGACATAACTTGTCCAGCATCCCACATATGCCCCCCAAAAGTCGATACGCTACCTTTACCATATGCGTCCTCATAAGCTTTGTAATAGGTCATTGCCGATTTTTTAACAGGATTAGTTGCAGGTAACTGCGGCGCTATCAATATCGGCCCAACGGGTAAAAAAGTTCCTTCAACATCTTTACCGCCCACGCGTAAGAAATCATTATTGGCAACACCGTGAGTTTGATAAAAAGTTCCTTTAAAGCCAACGTCTCTTAATCCTTTTTGTGGCAAAACTGCTGGTGTGCCAGATGCTGCAACCAATACGGCATCAGGTTTGCTACTCATGATCCGAAGTGCTTGGCCTGAAACAGAACTATCTGTTCTCACAAATCGTTCATTGCTGACAATTTTAATTCTCTTCAATTCAGCTGCTGTCACAAAAGCTTGGTACCAACCCTCTCCATAAGCATCAGAAAATCCAATAAAACCAACGGTTTTTACACCATTATTTGCCATATGCTCAGCTGTAGCCAATGCCATCATAATGTCGTTTTGCGTTGTCTTAAATACCCAACGTCTTGGCCCATCAACCGGTTCTACAATTTTTGCTGATGCCGCTACTGAGATCATCGGCGTTTCACCCTGAGCAGCAACATCAACCATAGCTAAAGATGCTGGAGTAATTGAGGAACCAATAATTAAATCTACCTTATCTTCAGAAATTAACTTACGTGTATTTTTAACACTTGCAGTTGTATCGCTAGCATCATCCAAGATGATGTAATTAATTTTTTGGCCTGCGAGTGTTTTCGGTAAAAGACTAACGGTATTTTTCTCAGGAATTCCTAAAGATGCGGCTGGTCCTGTGGTTGAAACATTCACTCCTATATTAATATCTGCAAATGCCGATATATTCACTACCAGGAGTGCTGCAACAAAAGCAACTTTCTTCAATTTCATATTGTGTCCCTCTAAATATAGTAAAAATGATTGTAATAAGTCTAACTTGCACTGCCTCTTTCTATTTCAATTTCTCTCATACGAAACTTTTGTACCTTACCACTCGCTGTCGTAGGAAATTCATTGACGATCCTAAAAATTTTTGGAATCTTAAAACTTGCTATATTACCTTTACAAACTTCTTTCAATTGCTCAGTTGTAATAGACGTATTATGTTTTAAACGAACCCATGCATATAACTGTTCTCCATATAGCTGATCTGGAATACCGAAGACCTGAGCTTCTGCAATCTGTGGAATTGTGTGTAAAAATTCTTCAATTTCTCGTGGAAAAATATTCTCCCCGCCACGTATAACCATTTCTTTTATTCGGCCAACAATCGCTAAACATCCATCTGGCCTCATGATAGCCAAATCTCCTGTATGCATCCATCCTTCTGGATCAATCACTTTAGTTGTTGCTTCAGGATTTTGCCAATAGCCCGGCATCACTAAATATCCTTTAATGCAAAGTTCACCAGCCGTCCCTAATGGTAAGATTTCTCCACTTTGTGGATCAATCACTTTTGCATGAGTATGCGGCAAGACTGATCCCACAGTTTCTACACGTTGCTCAAAACTATGATCAAGGCGTGTTTGAAAAGATATGGGGGAAGTTTCTGTCATTCCGTAAGCAACCGACATTTCATGCGCATGCATTTTATCCATAACCGCACGCAAAACCTCTGCGGGACAGGGCGCACCTCCCATAACTCCCGTGCGTAATGACTTTAAACGAAACTCATCAAAACGGGGGTGATTGAGCATGGCGATAAACATCATAGGTACACCATACAAAGTGGTACAAGATTGACTTTCCACTGCCGATAAACAACTCTCGGGGTCAAAACTTTCTGTTGGGAAAACCACGGCTGCGCCGACAGAAAATGCGCCTAACACGCCCAGCACCATGCCAAAACAATGAAATAAAGGTACAGGTACACAGACTCTATCTGATGCTGAAAGCTTTAACCTTGAAACAATTTGAAAAGCATTATTCACCATGTTGTAATGATTGAGTGTTGCTCCTTTAGGATTACCTGTTGTCCCAGAGGTATATTGAATACTAATCAGCTGATCTGATGTAATTGATGAGGTATAAGCCTCTACGGCTTCGGAGGATAATTCTTGTGAAATTTCTAATAATTGGCGCCAAGAAATAGCCCCATCAATTGGATCATCCTTGAAGATGAAAATATTTTCCAAGTAATTTGATTTTTCTTTTACTTGTTTGGCAAGCTCTAAACAATCCTTTTCTCTATAAAAATGATGAATAAAGATTGCCTTACAACCTGAATGTTCGACAACATGTTCTAACTCAGATAATCGATATGCAGGATTAATATTGACCAAAACAGCGCCAATTTTTGCAACCGCAAATTGGACAATTACCCACTCTAAACGATTTGCACTCCAAATACCTACTCGATCACCTGGCAAAATACCAGTATGTAAGAGTGATGCGGCTACTTTTTTTGCCAAGTCATTTAACTCTTCAAAGCTAAGTGTTTTGTCCTGCCACACACTAATGACTGCGGGTTGAGAAGGATAGTTTTTGACAGCTTGAGATAAAACATCATTGACGCATTTATTTTCAAGGGGTGGGTGAAGCTCGCCAGCGGAGATAGATAAATGAGGATCTAACATACTAGTTCTCAATTATTTTGGACGGATTCATCGGAAGCAGTTACTTTATTGGCGCGGAAAAATTTTATTGGCTTAAATTCTGCAGCTGATGGTGTTATTTTAGAACCTGAATGCGTCATCGCAGCTTTAATGGCCACAGCTAATTCTGCGCTAGCATCTTCTTCACGTGTAATCGCTGGCTCAATTTTTTCTTGGATAATACGATTAAAGTTTTGTAATCCTTGGCGGTATGTACCACTATAGCCTTTAATCATTCCTGCACACTCGATGACCTGTAAACCAAAGCTATAGGAAATTTGCGCTGAAGAGTCGATCAGCTGTAACCACTTCTTGATGTTTTCTTGCTCCAGCATAAAGCGATGTCCTGATCTACGCACATACTTCATCTTGGCAACTAACCATAATAGAAAAAATCCATGTAACCTTGACGTCTTTAAATAGATGCCAATATTAAAAGCGTTCAATTTTTCATTGCGCTGTGCCCAATCTAAAATCGGGCTAGCGATTACTGCAGGCATGAAACCACAAAACTCTTCTAAGCCAGGCTTTAAATACTCTGTCACGACTAAGGGTTCATGATCTTTCGCATCAAGGTCTTTTCGAATTCTTTCAAAACGGGTTTTGCGCGACTTTAAGTCGGCAACACGTGCCAAATCTTCGAATGACATTCTTAACGCTAAATGACGGGCAGTTTCACAAAGTAATTTATAAGCTTGATGAACTCCACCTACTTTTTGATCGAGTAAAAGAATGGGCTCAAGTCTTTCTATATATTGTTTAGCGTAATTCAAATTTTGATAATCAACCAATCTAAGCACGCCCTGTTCAATATAAAAGTGTGCCTCCTGAGGAAATTTTGCTCTAACTAATTCAAGTAGTTGCTCAACGTGTTGACTTTTCTTCAGCAGAGGTCGAATAGCCTCAACATCTTGAGGACTTGCTGAAATATGTATACGGTTCGTTAATTCATAACCTAGTGCAAAGCCTTTTAAATTTGCCTGAACAGCAATGCCAGATGCCTTAATGATATCTTCATAAATTTCGCGACTTATTTTTAAAACCCCAGATGCCGCCACTGCACCCAACATCACTGAGCTAATACCACTTTTAGACTCTTGAACGAGTTTGTCCATGTCAAACAAAACTGCCTTTTGTGCCATTTTTAACACTGCATCTCGCAAACGATCGCGATCAAATCGACCATCTTCCATCGCTGACTTTTCTGAAGTTGCGAAGACGCGATGAGAAGAAGTAATCAGCGTGGTCCTATTCGGTGTTACATAACCATTTTGCATTGCCCTAGCTGACTCTAATAATTCTGAGGCAATCATGAGATCAACCATTCCAGGCATCGGGGTTAGGGCTAATGGATTTGTCGATTGCGCGTCCGCTAACTCAATGTAATAAGTGGTAGCCCCCGTTCTTTGAGCTACACCAGGAATCGAGGTACATTGAACCCGATAACCCGCATGACGCGCAGCATCAGCCAACCAATCCGTTAGAACACCACCACCTTCACCACCTAATGCGGCAATCAAAATAGATATTTGTCGAGAACTCATACTGCACTTTCCATCTGCTTCGATTTAGAGCCTTGCAGAATTTGAATAAAAAATTGTTGTGCTTGGTGTAAAAAACGATCCCACGCATTTGGATTTTGAATGACCTCAGCACGATAAAATGACGGGCAAAGCACCGCAGCATGCGCGACTTCACCACAATTGCCACACCCAATACAAGTACTAGTAATAGAAGAAACCGGGGTCTTTCGTAAAGGATCCGGATTTTCTTTAATGGTAAGTGATGGGCATCCAGATAAGCGAATACAAGAATGGTCACCCGTACAAGTATCCTCATCAATACCAAAACGTGTCTTAATCACTTTTTGTCCAGCTTTCAAATTAGCCGCTTCAATAGGTTTGATTCTGCGCTGTTTTGCCAAAGCACACTCGCCGTCAGCAATAATCACTTTTAAACCTTCTTGAGGATCACTCATCGCCGTTTTAAGCGTGGTAATCATTTGGCTAACTTTATAGGAAGGAACTGTTTTTATCCACTGAACACCAACGCCCCTTAAAGCAGCTTCGATATTCATGTCAATTTTTTCGTTCTTAAAATTTGTTCCTGAAGAAGGAATGTGTTGATGTCCTGTTGCTGAAGCATACCCATTTTTTAAGATCACTAGTACGCCATCACCTTTATTAAAGACATAACTCGCAACCCCCGTTGTCAACCCACTATGCCAAAAGCCTCCATCACCGCCGATACTAATGACACGACGATCCATTAGTGAAGAAATTCCAGCAGAAGAAGCAAGGCCCATACCATAACCAAGAATGGTATTACCTGCAAAAAATGGCTCTAAGGTGGCAAAGCTATGACATCCAATATCAGCACTAATATGAACTGGGCCAATATCCTTTTGTAATAATTTTAGCGCTGAAAAAACGGGTCTTTCAGGGCATCCTGTGCAAAAGGTTGGGGCACGCGGTGGTAAAGGAGCACCTAATAATTCAAGTGCGGTTTGACGCATTTCTTGAATAAATAAACTTTGCTGACGAATATCTTTTGCAATCGATGAATCTGGTAACGCTTGAGCAATATATTTTGTGATGCCGTCGAGCATCACTTCACCAATATACTCGCCAGCCATTGGGAAAACATTTTTACCATAGACCTTAATCGGTAATTGCTCATCTTGCATAATGGCTTTTATAGCCTGCTCTAAAAACGCTGGTTGCCCCTCTTCGATGACCAAAACGCTATCTTTACCGCGACAAAAATTGATTAACTCATCCGGCACTAATGGATAGGTGACATTGAGTACCATTAATGGAACGCGGGATTGATCAAGATCATTGACGAGCTTAGCTGTCTGCAGCGCTCTATAAACACCATTGTAGATGCCACCTTGTAAGATAATTCCGACATTAGATAAATCACCTTGATAAAACTCGTTAAGTTTGCGATCTTTGATAAATTGCACAGCGGCTGGCCAACGATGAGAAATTTTATGTTTTTCTTGAATATATGTCGCGGGTGGCAAACTAACTTTTTCAGACTCAAAGTTAGGCTCCGAGAGTAAGTCTCGTGTTGAAATCTTCGGGCGAACATTGTTTTTCGTTTTAAACTTACCCGTCATATGGCAGGCGCGGATACGCAACTCCATAATCACCGGAGTATTACTAACCTCAGAAAGCTCAAAGGCTGTTTCTACCATATTCACAATATGTTGCAAATCAGGGCGTGGATCTAATAACCAAGTCTGTGACTTCATGGCAAATGCATGAGTTCTCTCCTGAATAATGCTAGAGCCTTCACCATAATCTTCACCAACAATGATTAAAGCGCCACCTTTGACGCCTGGTGAAGCTAAATTCGACAAAGCATCTGAAGAAACATTCGTGCCAACAATCGATTTAAAAGTAATCGCGCCGCGTATAGGATAATTGATAGAGGCGCTCATCATGGCAGCAGCGCCAGCTTCATTGGCACAGTTTTCAACATGAATACCCATGCTACTCATTAACTCATTAGAGTCGGATAACACATCGATTAAATGAGATACAGGCGCACCTTCGTATCCACCAATATACGAAACTCCCGATTGAAGTAGAGCCTTAGTGACGGCCAAAATTCCCTCACCTTCAAAGGTTTGTCCATCACCTAACTTCAGCATTTGCACTTCTTTTGCAAACGAACGTTCAGCCATAATCTATTATCTCCTGACTACAAAATACTGCCAAAACCACTGTCCATTTTATTGGATTACCCATCCTACATACCGGGGCGAAACCACATTAACTAAATTCTATATTCGGAAGCCATGTTGCAATTGAAGGAATCCAAAATACGGCAGCTAATAAAATTAAACTCATTACTAGAAATGGAATAACTGATATAAAAATCTGCCCCATTGTGACCTCTTTGGGAGCAACTCCCCGCATGGTCATTAATAGCAACCCATGGGGTGGAAGGAGTAATCCTAATTGCATGCAGATTAAAAACATCACCCCAAACCAGACAGGATCAATATTGAACTTTTGAACAATCGGCATAAAAATGGGGAGTGTAATCATCATCATACTGACTTGATCTACAAAAATGCCTAGCAAAATAAGAATTAGCATCATGCATCCTATCAACGCATGACTTGAAGTAAATTGGTCCGTAATCGAAGCTACTAATCCTGTACTTGCTCCAGAAAAAGATAAGATTTGAGAAAAGGAAGTTGCGCCTAAAATAATAAATAAAATCATGCCTGATATTCCTGCGGTACCCTGCAAAGATTTAATCATCGCTTGTATCGTTAATGCACGGTATAACAAAGCAAAAATAATGGTGGCAAATGCTCCTAGGGCGGCACACTCTGTAGGAGTAGCCCAGCCAGCAGCTAGAGCACCAACGACAATGGCAAAAATAGAGAGTGTAGGAAGTACGTATAAGAAAAACAAACTCCATCGCTCCCAAAATGTCATGGGGCGATTAGCATCTTCTTCAATGGGCGCCAGGTGTGGATATAAGCTTGCACAACAAACAATCCATAAAATAAAAGCCATGGAAAGTATGAGGCCAGGCATGACTCCGCCAATTAATAATTTTGAAATAGATATACCCGATAAAGATCCTAATAAAACCGTTAATGCTGATGGGGGGATTAACATATCAACAGCCCCAATAGCCATGATGGGTCCTACCGCAATACTCGGGTGATAACCGCGACGAAGCATGACTGGCAACATTAAGGATCCAAGCATTGCTGTCGTCGCAATCGTTGATCCTGATATGGCAGAAAAAATCGTTCCCGAAACAACTGCAACCACTGCTAACCTACCGGGAACTTTTGTAATTAAACGTTCAATACCGTTAATGACTTTTAATGCCAATCCCGTATGAAACAAAATTTCGCCCATTAATACAAATAAAGGAATCGGGGTTAGAGCAAATACAGAAATAGAACTAACGCCATTTCTTACAAGTTGCACAAGGCCTGGCTCACCCCCCATATAGATAAATGCCCCGATGATATTGACCACCATAAATGTTAAAGCAACAGGCATGCCAATGAAGAGTAAAGCCATTGAGCCGGCAAGCATAATCCAAGCAGCAACTTGCCAAGACATCATGCCGAACTAACCGCATCATTACGCGGTCCTATCTCACTATGATTTAAGCGCCATATCCGAAAAACCATTTCAATACTTAACAAAATAAAGACTATCGGGATAGGAGCTAATGACCACCACTCTGGTGTTACTAAGGTTTTAAAATTCACCGATCCAGATTGGAAGCTTTGCACAGTAGCATAAGTACCATAACCTGCAAAAACAAGGCAGCAGGCTAAACCGATCAGGTCGCCGACCCACTCTAAGAGCCACGCAGTCTTTGGGGGGATCACTTTTAGAAATATGTCGACTCGTATATGTTGGCCATTTCGTAAAAGCCAAGGTGCAATACTTAAGGTCAGAACATATAAAAAAAATTCAGATACTTCATTACTCCATCCAAGCCCAATAGGCAAACCAGGTATCACAATATTTCGTAAAAAAATATCTGCCACAATGATCAGCATCATGAGAAATAAAAGCAAACAACCAAAACCTGCTAAGACAGCTAACATCTTCCCATACAAACGGGATAAAGATTCCATCATTTTGCTATCAGTGATTTAAGGCGCGCCGCAAATTCAGGGCTTTGCTTCATTGCATTTGACCAACCCTCTGCATATGCCTTATCTACATAAGCTTTGGATGTTGCAGCATCAAACTTAATGGTTTGTATGCCACTTTTTGCTTGCCGATTAATTTCTTCTTGATTGTATTTCACCCAAGAAATATTTTGGGCTTCTAAGGCAGCAATTTGACTTTGTAAAAACTTCTGTTGTGCTTCAGTTAATTTCTTATAAGACGGCAAGTTCATGACTAAAGAAACCTCTGCATCGTAAAAGCCCGGATCAATTCGGTATTTGGTTTTTTCATTCCAATTTAAATCAAATATCCCACCAATTGGCCATCCATAGCCATCAATCACACCGCGCTCAAGAGCTGTGTAAACTTCACCAGGTGGAATGGTGACCACATTTGCTCCTTGGGCAATAAAAAACTCTCTATATACGGGAGATATTCGAATTTTTAAGCCAGTTAGATCTGGTTTATCGATTTTTTTATTGATATATAAATGGAATGGTTGATTCTCAACGAAACGCGATAAATACACCATGTTTCCCTTTTCATTCCATACTTTATTAATCAAATCATAAGCACCATTTTTTCGTTGTTCTGCTATTGGTATTTGGGTTAATTTTAAAAAATCGGCTTCAGGCATTACATTGGTATAGAAAGCACCCGTAGCAAGGGCGATATCAACAACACCTGTCTTTACTGCATTACCAACTTCAAATGTCGGAATAGCTTTAGGGCCACCGATAAAATTAATCTGTAAGACCCCTTTTCCCTCAGCATTAAATTTTGTAATCCACTCTTGGATATAACTAACATATTTTGTATTTTCTGGAAATCCGCTCACCATTCGAAGTGTGGTTTCCTGAGCTTGGGAAAAGCTCGAAGCACATAAATATATAACCAGTAACGCCCAGTTTCTCAAAATAATTTTCATATATGCCCTATAGATAGGTTTTAAATTACGTGAGCCAAGAGTAAAGCACTCATCTGTATTTTTATTTAAGCCTTTGGTTTAAATCTATTTTATTATTTTTATTATATGAAGAAAATTGTTTAAAAGATCCAATAATTGGTATTTACCCCAAGGCAACCCATCATTAAGATTGCCCTAAGGGCGGCAATACCTATACTTCTATCGACTGCATTTTTTCGGTTGCCCAAAGGTGGTCAAACTAGGTCTATTTCAAAATAAATAATTATGTCGATGATCTGGCTTCAAGCTTTCGATTTTGAGCATCCCAATTTCTCTCTAAATTGGATATTAAGGCTGGACTAAAATGGCAATAGGCCTGTTCCTTTGCATACACCGCCATGTATTGACGGAACATATCTAATGGCTCTTGCCCAATCCGAAAAGCTTTTCTATTGCTTGATGCACTCACAACACCAGATGAAGTAATCAAATTAATCGTATCAGCAATGGTCTGATCAATCTCATTTTCTGGAACCACATAATCACAAATTGATCGACCCTCGGGACTAGCGCAATCAATGCGCCTTTCCATCATGATCGCTTGACGTGTAACACGATCTCCGACAAAGCGAGGAAGTCGCATATTGGCGACCCCAGGGATGATGCCTTCTTTACGCGCAGGTAAAGTTAAATACGCGTTATCTCCGGCAATATTAATATCCATCACTAACAAATACTGACAGCCTCCACCAATCGCAAAACGATCAACCGCTGCAATCCATAATTTTTCATTCGTTTTTCCAAGTATTTCGTTCGGCGTTATCTCTGGAAAAGCAAGGCCTCGGTAAATCTTATTGATAAAGCCCATGTCACGATCCATGTACCAAAGAAACGGAATTTTGCCACGATACAAACGTGTTAAATTAATGCCGGTACTAAAAGTTCTTAAGCCTTTATATTTACCTTCTTGAATAAAATCACCCCGCAATACGGCAATCTGCGTGCTTGTATCTTGAATCGCTAAATCTATAGCAATCTCCATGTCCATTAAAGTGTTGTCATCTTCAGCGTGTAGAAATCTTCCATTCTTAAAGAAAACATTAATTGATTTCTCTTCTTTTTGAATAATGGCGGTATTGAATTCTAGGCGACCATCTCTTTTAAATTGATTTTGGTAAGAGGCTGTTTGCGGATGTGGCAGAAGCATTGTGTGGCATAAATGCATTCCACATTTTTGATTAGCAAGTACATGACTTAAAAAGATGCCCTGATCAATTTCATGTCCATCTTTCTGACTTTGTAACAGCTCGGCTTCTTGAGCTAAAGTTTCCAAAGAAGGCGTCAAGCCAGGGACTATTTTGCTGGCCTCGAAAACTAATTGATCCATTCTGACAAATTGCGTGTAATGCTGAGTGATTACTTCGTAGAGTGCTTGAACATGCCTCGCTAAAAATGTCTCACGATGCTCCCTAGTGATCTCTAGAATCAACTTTGCAGCATCTTTTTCTAATTCGGATCGCTTTACTTTGGCGGGTAACTTAGCTAACATATTTAAAGCGTGTAACAAAACGAAACTAGTTGATTGAATATCAGCCGTATAGTTACCAGTTAATACAAGTTGGTCTAAGCTAAGCTGTTTTATGTCAGTTGACGAAAATCCGATGGAAGTAAGAATGGACGAGGATGTATTGTTCATATTTTATTAAGTTTTTTGATAAATAAAGGTGACAGTAATTTAAATTATAAGCTCCGTGAGTGCCAAAGCTCTCTGTCCCCTACCGTTGATGTTCTTAAAATTTTTGACATCCTCCCCGTCCTTTAGGACGGGGAGGATGTCAATAAAAAAGAATAATTAGTTGCGTTGGTAAAAAGTATAGCTATTTTAGTATCACGACAATTCACTGAAAATTGTGTATAGTTTGTATACAAAAAAGATTATTTATTATTTTAGGAGACACTCATGAAGAAATCATGTGGCTTTGTTTTTAATGACTTTAGACCGATTCAAACAATTAGTGTTTGCCTACTTAGCTTAACAATCCTCATTAGCCAAAATACTTTTGCGCAAGGTGTTGAGAGTTCTAAAAATATGAAGCTTGAAGGCTATAGTGATCTTCAAGGTAGAACCGCCTATCAACCAACGATAGAGAAACAAGGTGATCGATGGATTGCATATATAGGGCACCATGGTGATAAAAAATTAAATCCTTTAACAGATAAGATTGAAGATAATGGCACTTCAATTATTGATGTCACTAATCCAAAAAAACCTCAGTACTTGTTTCACATTCCAGGTCAGGAAGGTAAAGCTGAACGAGGTGGTAGCCAAATGGTTCGCATTTGTAGTGGCGCCAATCTTCCTAAGGGAGATAAAAGTAAGTTTTATATGTTGCGAGTTTTTGGAAATCAGGCCCATGAAATCTGGGATGTCACAAAGCCTGAGGCTCCGACACTTCTGACGACCATTATTAAAGGCCTAAAAGATACACATAAAAATTTTTGGGAATGCGATACTGGAATTGCTTATTTGGTTTCTGGTAATCCGCAGTGGCGAACTACCCGCATGACACAAGTCTATGACCTATCTGATCCTGCTAACCCAGTTTTTATTCGTGACTTTGGTCTCGTTGGGCAACAGCCAGGTGCTGGAGGCCCAGTACCAACTCAATTGCACGGTGTAATGTCTACTGGACCAAAAGGTAATCGTGTTTATTTAGGTTACGGTACAAATAGCGAAGGTATTATCCAAATTATTGATCGCGATAAGTTACTAAATGGTCCAAAGGATCCAACTCCAGAAAACTTACTCTATCCGCAAGTTGCTAGGTTAGATTTACCAGCCATGCATGGTGCTCATACAACGTTTCCGATGTTTGATGTTGATATCCCAGAATTTGCTATGAATTATCTTGGTAAAAAACGAGATTTTATTGTCGTGACAGATGAAGCTATCGCAAAGGAATGTTTAGAAGGGCGTCAAATGGTTTGGTTTGTTGATTCCACCAATGAAAAAAAACCTTTTGGCGTATCAAGTTGGACGGTGCCTGAGAAAAGTGGTAACTACTGTTCTAAAGGTGGTCGTTTTGGGACCCACTCCTCGAATGAAAATATGACAGAAGTTTTCTATAAAAAACTAATGTTCTTCGCGCACTTTAATGCTGGCGTTCGGGTCCTTGATGTGCGTAACCCCTTTACTCCTGTAGAGGTGGCATATTTCGTACCAGCAATCAATAAAAATACCGTTGTACTAGAATCTCCACCTGGTTCTAAATCTGATCCCCTTCCTTATACTGAAGCATCCAATAAAAAAGCCATCCAAACAAATAATGTTGAAGTTGATGATCGAGGTCTAGTTTATATTGTTGATCGTGCAAATACTGGTCTGCACATCTTGTCGCTCACTGGTAAAGCAAGAGAAATTGCAAATTGGAAAGCTGCACAAAAATGATTCGGTTGTGCCGAGCACTAATAGGCTCTGTTTTATGTTGCTCTTTGATGTCTATCGCTGTTGGTAAAGAGGTCAATGTTTCTCTTGATTTATCAAAGGGTGTAGCCCGTTCCGGGCAACAAGTCATTAAAGTCAAGAAAAATGACCAGGTTCACATAGTCCTCACTAGTGATGAGCCTGGTGATCTTCATCTACATGCATATCATCTCTCAGTTCATTTATCACCCAATAAGAAGTCTGTTTTAGATTTCAAAGCATTTGCAACTGGTCGATTTCCATTTGAGTGGCACTCAGAGTTGACTCAGTCGGCCTCACCAATGTCTCATCACAAACCAACTTCAACTTTAGAAGTTTTTCCTGAATAACTGTGAGCATTCAAAGTCTCGCTTTCAATGGATTCATACTAATAAGTTCTACCTTATCGTCTTTTGCTCAAGCGCACAGTATTGAGGATAGATATGACTTGCCACTCCCACTGCCATTTTTTATCATCGGTAGCGGCATTGTTGTCCTCATGTCTTTTCTTTTTTTATTTTTCGCTACTCCAAGTCTAGGTTATATCAATAAAAACTCAAAAACTGTTTGGCACATTTTTTCTCAACCAATCATTCAAAGGCTTGTCATTATTATTGCCAAAGCCTTTTCGATTATTTTATTTTTCACTGTTTTAGGTGCTTGTTTTTGGGGCAATCCCGATCCTCTGGAAAACTTGGCACCAAATTTTATCTGGATCACTTGGTGGCTTGGTCTATCCCTAGTAATCTCTTTTTCTGGTAATTTTTGGCCGATCATCAATCCCTGGAATGCCCTATTTGAAGTCTTTCAATGGGCTTTAAAAAAGATTTCTAAAAAGATCCCAAACACGTTAAATTTACCCATTCCTCCATTCTTAGGTATGTATATCTCTACAGGTTTTTTATTAACCTGGAGCTGGCTAGAACTTGTTTATCCAGTTGCATTCGTTCCGCAAAGGATTGGTCAACTGATTGCTATTTGGACTTGTATAAACTTTATTTTTATGTGCCTCTTTGGAGTGAAAGCCTGGCAAACAAGGGGGGATGTTTTTAGCGTCTATTTTTTCTGGCTTGGTAAATTTGGCCTGTATTTTTATGATCCTGAAAAAAATACCTTAGAACGCCGATATTTAGGTCAAGGTCTTTGGTCTCATCACTTCCAGCATAACCAGTCTAATCAACCTTTGGGGCTCTCTTCTTTTATTGTCGCGATGCTCTCTACGGTTTTATTTGATGGGCTTCATGGTAGCGCAGCTTGGCTGATTTTTGAGCAATACCTCACCCACATTTTTCCCAAATGGCTAGTTGTGTCTGCTTATTTTTCTGGAACCTTGGGATTATTAATGACTTGGTTATTATTTTGGGGCTTGTTTTGGTGCTGCTGTTTCATCCCACAAAAATACTGCTCAACCATCAAGCTGAAGAATTTAGCTGACTATTTAGCCCCTAGTCTTATACCGATAGCGGTCGGTTATCTGATTGCACATAACTTTTCTAGTTTTATCATTCAGTTTCAAAATATTATTTTTTTAATCTCTGATCCATTTCATCTTGGCTGGGATTTGTTTCATACCAAAACATTTCGACCCAATATCGCCATCATCGATGCAGGATTTACCTGGTACCTAGCCTTATCTGCCATACTCGTTGGGCATATCCTTGCACTCTGGATTAGCCATCTACTTTTGGTTCAAAAAACCCAATTACGGAAAGACTTGCTATTGATGAGCGTCGCACACACTATGATGATGGTGGGCTTAACGATGACAAGCTTGATTATCATCGCCGAACCAATGGCGCTCTCCTAATTGGCTGTTAAAGAATTACCTCTCAAGCTTCACTTTTTTTAGCTGATTTCTTTTTCATCCACAATCCAATGATGACAACTAAAAATATGCCAAGTATTTGGAAAGGGACATTCGGTTCGCCTAATGATTTTTGTAATGTCTCATGAATCGCTGGATCGGATGCAAACATTTCTCCAGCTAAATATCCTAAAAGCGCTGCGCCAAGCGTGATGATGATGGGAAATCTTTCCATTACTTTTAAGAGCAAGGTACTACCAAAAATAATTAAGGGTATGCTCATCGCAAGTCCAATTAAGATCAATGGTATACGCATCGCTTCTGGAGCTCGGTCTGCTGCGGCTGCCACAGCAACCACATTATCTAAACTCATGACTAAATCAGCAATTAATATGGTTCGAATCGCAATAAACATACTTGGTGGTGCGTCCATATCACTGTCATCTTCACTATCGGCCATTAACTGGACGCCAATATAAACAAGTAATAGCGCACCAATCATTTTTAAATAGGGTACCGACAATAACTGGACGGCTACTAGAGTTAAGACAATTCTTAAGCAGATAGCTGCTGCACTTCCCCAAAAAATGGCCTTACGTTGTTGTTCTTTAGGTAAGCTGCGTGACGCCATTGCAATCACAACAGCATTATCGCCTGATAACAATATATTCGTAAACATAATGTAACCTAATGCAAGCCACACCGCGCTGGATGTCAAGTCCATATTTGTCCTTATATTTTTTTAATGAATGAAATTAAGCTTTGGGTATTTTAGTTGATATTTTCAATCAAAAAAAAGGGGTTGCCCCCCTTTTTTGTAAATTATAACCTTGCTTTTAACAACTTTGCCATTTCAGAAGGGTTACGTGTAATCGTAAATCCACACTCTTCCATAATGCCTAATTTAGCATCTGCAGTATCTGCGCCACCAGAAATTAATGCGCCTGCATGACCCATCCGTTTTCCAGCAGGAGCTGTTACGCCAGCAATGAAACCAACAATTGGTTTTTTCATATTATCTTTACACCAAAGAGCCGCATCAACCTCATCTGGCCCACCAATTTCACCGATCATAATGACCGCATCGGTGTCTGGATCATCATTGAACAGTTGCATGATTTCAATATGTTTTAAACCATTAATGGGGTCACCACCAATACCGACAGCAGACGACTGACCCAAACCAATTTCAGTTAACTGTGCAACAGCTTCATACGTTAGGGTTCCAGATCTACTAACCACCCCAATACGTCCCTTACGATGAATATGACCTGGCATAATTCCGATCTTAATTTCTTCAGGTGTAATCAATCCTGGGCAATTAGGTCCCAATAGCATTGTTCTTTTACCACCTTTTGCTTCTTTTTCTTTCATGCGATTACGCACTTCCAACATATCCTTGACGGGTATGCCCTCGGTGATACAAATCGCTAAATCAAGATCGGCTTCAACAGCCTCCCAAATTGCAGCAGCTGCACCTGCAGGTGGCACATAAATCACAGATACTGTTGCACCTGTTTCTTTAGCAGCTTCTTTTACCGTTCCAAAAATAGGTATTCCAAAGATTTGTTCTCCTGCTTTTTTGGGATTTACTCCCGCTACAAAACATTCTTTACCGTTTGCATACTCTTGACATTTTTCCGTATGAAACTGACCTGTTTTACCTGTGATCCCTTGTGTAATAACGCGGGTATTTTTATTAATCAAAATAGACATTTGTATTCCTCTAAAATTTATTGAACTGAAGCAACCACTTTGGTTGCAGCTTCTGCCATCGTGTCAGCACTGATAATCGGTAAGCCAGACTCAGCTAACATCTTCTTACCCAAATCTTCATTCGTGCCCTTCATGCGTACCACCAGAGGAACAGAAAGATTGACTGCTTTACATGCCTGAATAACACCATCAGCAATCACATCACAACGCATAATGCCGCCAAAAATATTGACCAAAATAGCTTTTACATGTTTATTTTTAAGCATGATTTTAAAAGCTTCAGTGACTTTTTCAGCGGTAGCTCCACCCCCAACGTCAAGGAAGTTTGCAGGCTCGCCACCAAAAAGTTTTATGGTATCCATGGTTGCCATCGCTAAACCAGCACCATTGACTAAACAGCCGATATTCCCATCAAGAGAGATATAGGCTAAATCAAATTTAGAAGCTTCAATCTCTGCTGGATCTTCCTCAGCTTCGTCCCGATAGGCGACAATTTCAGGGTGTCTAAACAACGCATTAGGATCAAAATTAAACTTTGCATCAAGCGCTTTAATATTGCCATTACCTTCTAAGATTAATGGATTGATTTCAACCAGCGATGCATCCGTATCCATGTATGTTTTGTACAAATTGTTTATCACCTGCTTTGCCTGCGCTTGAGAAGCATCCGGCACTCCAATACCTTTAACGAGATTAGTCGCCTGTCCATCTGTAACACCATGTAATGGATTGATAAATTCTTTTATGATTTTTTCAGGCGTATGCGCAGCAACTTCTTCAATATCCATACCGCCTTCGCTCGAAGCCATGATGACAACTTTTTGCGTAGCACGATCCGTCAAAATGCCTACGTAATATTCTTTTTTGATATCGGCACCATCTTCAACAAGCAATCGGCGCACTAACTGACCCTCAGGACCAGTTTGGTGAGTTTTTAATTGCATACCTAAAATGTTGGTGGCATAGGTCTTGACCTCTTCGAGCGATTTCGCTACCTTGACGCCACCACCTTTACCACGACCACCGGCGTGAATTTGGGCTTTAACAACCCAAACTGGACCACCTAATTTCTCCGCTGCCTTGACTGCTTCATCAACGCTAAACGCTGGGATACCATTCGGTACCGGAACATTAAATTGGCGAAGAAGTTCTTTACCTTGGTATTCATGGATTTTCATATTTGATTCCTTAAGTTAAGTATATATTTTTATCAATAATAACGATGAAACTTGAATGTGTGATGATGGGAACTTTTTTATTTTTTTCTAAACGTAAATTTTCCTGCTTGTAATGGATACCCATACCAAATCGGATGATAAGTTTTCACAACCTCTCCGTCAGTTCTGAGTGCATGACAACCATTAAATTGAAACGGTAATTCTTGCCCTTCTTTTCGCTGATTTTCTGAAGCACCTTGGACAGGAAAAATTTCCCCAGCAAATCCTTGCGCCACAACCGTTGGAATTAGTTTTGTCAACTCTGAAAGATGTGTACAACCCAAGTACCCACCTAATCGATTTTTAACGCCCTCTCTAAAACCTGTTAATAAATTAAGCCCTACTAGTTTTGAGTAATCCGGCGTAATTTTTTCACAAAAACCAGGATATGGAACGTTATAACTTTTAGCACTAGCTCCGACTATTTCCATATGCTCGTCAATGGTTAATTTTAATTGCATTTGGTGAATCGGCTCGTTTTTTTTGCGATGAACTGCTGCTAGCTGAAAATCCTTGGGTTTGGTATCGATCAGTTCAACTTCAACATCCCATAAATCATCATCTCTACGATAAACTTTTAAATCGATTTTTCGCTCATGAACGAGCCGACGAGGGGAAATTGAATCATTTTGAATATCAGACATACCGACAGTCTAGCATTTCAACTGGGTTCGTCTAGGGTTTTCCCTCGTACGATGTTGTAAATGATTTCTTGATCAAACCCTCTACTCGCCAAAAAACGTATTTGTTTACCTAGCTCTTTAGGGTCTTTTGTGAGTTGCCCAAATTTTTTCTCCCAAACCTCAAATGCTCTTTGGGACTCTGATTGGCGAAGGTCTTTGACATGTTTTGTAATCGTTGGTTGATCAACCTGATGCTGTCGCATCTCTTGAACTAAACGGTTAATACCTAAACTTTTAGACTTACGGGTAACGAGATTTTCTGCAAAACGCTCAGTAGATAAATAATTTTTTTCAATTAATTTTGCGATTGTCGCATCTACATCTGTATCAGATTGTGCGTAAGGGCATAATTTTCTTCTTAATTCAGTTTCACTGTGCTCACGATAAGAAAGATATCGAATCGCCCGACCTAAAAGACTAATCGTCTTTTTGGTCCGGCCACCTGATTCGATTTCCTTGACTTGATCCTCAAGCCTCTGGAGGGTCGACTTCACCATCGTCCTTACCAGTGATTACGGCCTTAGAAGGTTTTACACCAAGCTTAGCGCGGATTAAACCCTCTAACTCTTGTGCTAACTCTGGATTGGCTTTCAGAAAATCACGTGAATTATCTTTACCCTGGCCAATCTTCTCACCTTTGTAGCTATACCATGCACCTGATTTCTCAATAATGTCTGCCTCAACACCCATGTCAATGATCTCACCTTCACGAGAAATTCCTGTGCCATACATGATGTCAAAGATCGCTTCTCTAAATGGTGGAGATACTTTATTTTTCACCACCTTCACTCGAGTCTCATTACCAACGTTGTCTTCACCCTTTTTAATGCTACCTATCCGGCGAATATCTAAACGCATCGAGGCATAAAATTTCAGGGCATTACCACCTGTCGTCGTTTCAGGAGATCCAAACATGACACCAATCTTCATCCGAATTTGATTAATAAAAATAATCATCGAATTCGTACGTTTAATCGTTCCTGTCAACTTACGAAGTGCTTGGCTCATTAAACGCGCTTGCAAACCAGGCAAGGAGTCACCCATCTCACCTTCAATCTCGGCCTTCGGTACAAGAGCGGCTACAGAGTCAATCACAATCAGATCTATCGAGCCTGATCTCACCAAAGCATCAGCAATCTCTAATGCTTGCTCACCCGTATCTGGCTGGGATATCAATAGATTATTCACATCAACACCAAGCTTGGCCGCGTACTGAACATCTAGGGCGTGCTCAGCATCGATAAATGCGCAAGTGCCTCCTAATTTTTGCATCTCAGCAACCGCATGTAATGTCAAGGTCGTTTTTCCAGAAGACTCTGGTCCATAGATTTCGATCACTCGACCTCTCGCAAGACCACCCACGCCAAGTGCAATATCCAGCCCCAAGGAGCCAGTTGATACCACTTGAATATCTTGAGCAATCTCCGCATCACCTAAACGCATAATGGATCCCTTACCAAATTGTTTTTCAATTTGGGCCAGGGCGGCCGTTAACGCCTTTTGCTTTTCATTGCTCAACCCAGAAAACTCTGAGTTTGCTGAGTTCCCAGGAATAGTGTTAGCACTCGCCTTGGACTTCTTATCATCCATCTTTTTTCCAATCATCTTCTCTTCTTTTTAAAAGTTAATTAAGAACACAAATGTACTGTATAGAAAAACAGTATTTTTTACAACTACTTTTTCACTTTTGACAAATTTTTATGTAATTTGTGATTTTTTTCATGAAACTCGCGTGAGTTCACTATAAATTTCTTTTTTGTAGTTCGTAGGTATTTGTCTGTCAGATTATTTTGAAGTTGCTGTAAGAACTGCTTTTTCTCCAGAAAATGCCCATAAATCATGTGCTTATTCTAAGGAATTACCCTGAAAACCGATATTTTTAGGAAGATAAATGTGGATAATCCGAAAAGGTCTTAATTTAATTTAATAAATGTGGGAGTTCTATAACTATGGCAACATCCAATACAGCATCAAGTTCAGCGCCAATGACGGCCGAAGAGCGCAAAGTTATTTTTGCTTCTTCTTTAGGTACCGTTTTTGAGTGGTATGACTTTTATCTCTATGGTTCTTTAGCAGCAATTATTGCAGCGCAGTTCTTCTCAAAACTCGATCCTGGCTCAGCCTTTATTTTTGCCTTACTAGCTTTTGCTGCAGGATTTATTGTTCGTCCATTCGGCGCCCTTGTTTTTGGACGCTTAGGTGATTTGATTGGTCGAAAATATACCTTTCTAGTCACCATTGTGATCATGGGTGCCTCAACCTTCTTGGTGGGTGTTTTACCGAATTACGCATCGATCGGCGTTGCTGCACCAGTGATCTTGATTATTCTACGTATTTTGCAAGGTCTCGCTCTCGGTGGTGAATACGGTGGTGCCGCTACCTATGTGGCTGAACATGCTCCTCGGAATCGTCGTGGTTTCTTTACAGCATGGATTCAAACCACAGCGACATTGGGTTTGTTCTTGTCACTCCTTGTGATCTTAGCTTGTCGTGAACTCACTGGTAAAGACTTTGAAGTATGGGGCTGGAGAATTCCATTTATCCTTTCAGTTCTTCTATTAGGTGTATCTCTCTACATCCGTATGCAGATGAGTGAGTCACCAGCTTTCCAAAAAATGAAGGCTGAAGGTAAGTTATCAAAATCACCTTTGAGTGAGTCCTTTGCTCAATGGAAAAACCTCAAAATTGTCATCTTGGCTTTAGTAGGTTTAGTTGCAGGTCAGGCTGTCGTTTGGTACACGGGTCAGTTTTATGCACTGTTTTTCATCACTCAAGTACTTAAAGTTGATCCTAAAACGGCTAACCTTTTAATTGCAGCAGCATTATTAATCGGCACGCCTGGATTTATCTTCTTCGGATCGATATCTGACAAAATAGGTCGTAAAGTAGTCATCATGTTAGGTTTATTGTTGGCAATTATTACTTATTTACCGAATACGCCAGTTTCTATCTTTAACGCTTTGACTCACTACGCTAACCCAGCGTTAGAAAAAGCAATGGCAAATTCACCAGCAACGGTTACAGCTGATCCCGCTGAGTGTTCATTCCAGTTCAACCCAACTGGTACAGCCAAGTTCAAAAGTTCTTGCGATATCGCAAAGCAGGTGATGGCGACGAATTCAGCAAGCTACTCAACCGTCGCTGCTGCTCCGGGCACTGTTGCGAAAGTGAAGATTGGTGATACTGAAATTGAAGGCTACACCGCCAATGGTTTAAGTGCTGACGAAGCAAAAGCGAAAGATGCTGAATTTAAGAAAAGCATTCGAGCTGCTTTAGATGCTGCTGGTTATCCAAAGACGGCGGATAAAGATGCGATGAATCTACCGATGTTGGTGCTTTTGCTAACTATTTTAGTTATCTATGTGACGATGGTTTATGGACCTATCGCTGCATACTTAGTTGAAATGTTCCCTACGCGGATTCGTTATACATCAATGTCCTTACCGTACCATATTGGTAATGGTTGGTTCGGTGGTTTATTACCGACAATTGCGTTTGCTCTTGTGGCGCAGAACGGTAATATTTATTATGGATTGTGGTACCCGATCGTCATCGCAGCAGCAACATTGGTGATTGGATCTTTATTCCTCAAGGAAACAAAAGATGTAGATATTTACGCCAATGACTAAGTCATTGATGCTTTAATCTAAAACCCGACTTACAAAGTCGGGTTTTTTT
>CAIPQU010000097.1 GCA_903867305.1 uncultured beta proteobacterium | reverse complement strand
TCATTAACGAAATTCCACACGAAATTAACTTCCTTACTTTGAGAAAGCAGGAATTTTGCGTGCCTATCTTTAACGCGTAACGAAAGGGTTTTCGTCATCGCCATATACTGTATATTTTAATAGTGCTAGACTAAAGCAGCAACATTTACCTCATGTTACGTCACTTATCCCCCAGATAAAGCAAGGGGGTTTGTGACGCGTTTTGGATAAATGACTATTGGTTATAGACGAAGGCAACAAACATGAATAATTTAAAAGAAATTACAGCATTTTCTGCAATTCAATTAGCTGAAATGATTACTACTCGACAGGTATCTTGTGAAGAAGTCATGATGGCGTATTTAGACCAAATTCATCGATTGAACCCGTCTGTTAATGCGATTATTTCTTTATTGCCAGATGATCTCTTGATCAAACATGCAAAAGAAAAAGATCAACAATTTCATCAAGTCCAAAATAAAGGCTTTTTGTATGGAATGCCTTTAGCCCCTAAAGATTTGACGGCGACAAAGGGGATTGCAACGACCCTAGGATCACCTATATTGAAGAATCAAACCAATGCGGCTGACTCGATTAATGTCGAAAGAATGAGAGCTGCTGGAGGAGTTTTGATCGGTAAGACGAATGTTCCAGAGTTTGGTCTAGGATCGCATACCTATAACACTGTCTTTGGTACTACGCTGAACAGTTATGACCAAACGAAAACTGCAGGTGGTAGTAGTGGTGGAACATCGGTCGCTTTAGCTCTCCACATGCTTCCTATTGCAGATGGTAGTGATTTCGGTGGGTCCCTGCGTAACCCGGCAGGATGGAATAATGTTTACGGTTTGCGACCATCTTTAGGCCGCGTCCCAACAGGCCCCTCGGCTGA
Source organism: uncultured beta proteobacterium (assembly GCA_903867305.1). Lineage (GTDB taxonomy): Bacteria > Pseudomonadota > Gammaproteobacteria > Burkholderiales > Burkholderiaceae > Polynucleobacter. Next base: position 1,033 of record CAIPQU010000097.1, on the reverse strand, counting down.
AAACTTTTACGACCAGCTCCCCACAGAAGGACCGATGGCAAGAACCGTCTCTGATTTAGCCATGATGTTATCCATTCAAGCTGGCCATGACCCACGAGCGCCGTTATCGTTGAAAGAATCCCCTCAGATTTTTACGCAAAGCCTTGCCACCGAAATGAAGGGTAAAAAAATTGGGTGGATGGGTAACTTTGCAGGATATTTACCGATGGAAGCAGGTGTGTTGGAGCAATCAGAAAAAGCTCTGCAGTACTTTACACAAATGGGTTGTGTGGTTGAACAGGTAGTTCCACAATTTGAGATGAGTCAACTTTGGCAATCTTGGTTGGTATTACGTGCCTTTGTGACGGGTGGTAAGTTAATGCCACTCTATCAAAATCCTGAACAGCGCGCCATGCTTAAACCAGAAGCCATTTGGGAGATTGAGCAATCACTCAATTTAAAAGCTTCTGATGTTTATACAGCATCCGTCACAAGAAGTGCTTGGACAAAAGAATTAAGAAGACTATTCCAAGAATATGATGTTCTTGTATTACCCAGTGCCCAAGTATTTGCTTTTGATGCACAAATCACGTGGCCAAAAAGTATTGCCGGTAAAACGATGGACACCTATCATCGTTGGATGGAGGTCGTTATCGGCCCTACACTCGCAAGCTTGCCAGCCTTGGCTGTTCCAGCAGGATTTCATGAAGGGGTACCCTTTGGATTGCAATTGATTGGTAAGCCACAAGGAGAGTTCGAGCTTTTACAGGTTGGATATGCTTGGGAACAGGCGACACCATTTAAACATCAGCAACCAAAACTCTTGACATCCTCCCCGCCCTAAAGGACGGGGATTCCTACTGCTAGACGCTCATGTCCGAGCGCGAGAATGTTTCTGGCCGCATTGAGGTCACGGTCATTGACCGAACCACAATCTGAACAAATCCATTCTCTTATTCGCAAACCCGCTCTACCTTTCGGACTGTTGCTGTTGATACTTCCGCAACACGAACAAGTTTGGGTTGTATAAGCTTCATTCACTTCCTCAAACACC
>CAIPQU010000096.1 GCA_903867305.1 uncultured beta proteobacterium | reverse complement strand
TTTATCGAGTCGTTAACCACAATAATCGGGCTTGTAATGTTAAATTTTACCAAATAGTAAAAGTAGCTAAACTTCGTCGCCACCGTTAAGAGCCATATCGAACCCAGGTTTCTCAGTAGTTAACTGACCTTCCCAAAGCCTAGCAGTGCCAGAAGTCTGAAAATCTATTTCATACTGCCATGATCCATCAGGGTTGTTTACATAGCCTATAACCTGCCCTGGCTCTTGAGATGTTACTTTGTAAACAACTTCATAGAATCCAAATTTCATGTCTAGGCTCATGCCTTTGTTGTAAGGCTATGAGCTTAGTCGTCAAGATCTGCCATTTAAACGATATTCGTATAAACCATTATTGATATACCTACGCTCTACATTCCAAGATCCAAACCTTGTTTTACGTAAATGTCTTAATTGAGCAGATATGCTGGCTGCTGGATCACCAGTATTATTAGCCATATCTTCTAAAGTATGCCAATTACCATCAGACACGTAATCAAATACTCGTTTAAGTTGTGCACCTAAACGACCATTATCACGTTCTGGATCATAATCAGCACCATTAAATTTTAGTTCTTCTTGTGTAACATTCATTTTTTTATTTTTAGTTTAGCCTTAATCTTATTCCAAAGCATCTTTGTACCTGTAACAAAAAAGAACTTGCAACCCCACTTAGGGTCAAACCAAACGTTGTTGTCTATCTGTTGCTGTAATATTCTAAGATGCCCACGTATTATATCATTTGTTTTAAGATAATCAGATGCCTCTAACTGACTGTGTAAAAGTTCAGATTTTAATATTAAATTGCGATCTACTTCACCTTGGCAATCTACACGTAAACCACGTATAGTTAATTGCAGGTCGTTTATATGATTAAGTAAACGATTGTAGCCTTTTTCTAGGTTTGTATTCTTACGTTTAAGTGAACCAATAGCTTTACGATATTGCTCTGATGTTAATGTTTTAATTGGTTTCTTTGCTTTTGTTTTCATTTTTGGTTTCATGTTATGATGTAAAACAAAGGAATATAATGTAACCAAAAGCTACATTGATAGCTAGAAACAGAATTAGATTAGATAGTGTTTTCATTTCGTATAACAACGTATAACATTGTATAACATAGTCAATATCTATTTTAAATCTAATTGTAATTAGTTGCCTAACTATGTAACTTTTTGCGATTGCAAACGTCTATAAAACATATACTCGTAATCCTATGGTTTCCACTAACGATAGCATTTTAGACACTGTACTTAATCCAAAGAAGTAATACCGTCATGGTAATACCTCCCGAAGATGATTTAAATAACCCAAAGGTTATTGGTGATGTTTGTGCTCGTCTGGCTTCAGGTGAGACAACTAACGCTATATGTAGGACTTACAAACATTCCTTTGCTCGCAGGTTTTGGATTAAGATGCGTGATGATCCAGATTTTGCTACAACTATAGAAAAAGCTAGAATGGCTGGTGTTGAAAGCCTTGTAAGTGAGATCATTGAGATTGCTGACAATTCGACTCCAAAGGACGTTGCAGTAGATAAGTTGAGAGTTCATGCCAGACAATGGTATATAACCAAAATGAACCCTAAAAAGTATGGTGATCGTACACATACCGAATTAACAGGTACTGATGGAGCACCATTGGTAATTTCTTGGCAATCTGAGCCAAAATAAAGCCTTTTAACATTTAAAGGGATACGCCACTACCCCTTGAACATAATAATCCCTTATACACCTCGTCCTGCCTTTGTAGAATGGCATCGGAGAACACAACGTTGGTCTGTCCTTGTTGTCCATAGACGTGGAGGTAAAACCGTTTCAGGCATCAATGAGTTGATTAAGGAGGCTATGAAATGCACCTTAAGAGCACCTAGATT
>CAIPQU010000095.1 GCA_903867305.1 uncultured beta proteobacterium | reverse complement strand
TGTCAATTGCAATCCATGCCCCGTAGGGTTTATTATTTAAGCGGTCAGCCATAGTAATACTCCTTGTTAATGATCTCGCAATCACAAGCATGGCTTAAATTGCTACGACTGACTACCATTCTGCATGTACTATGGCCCAGAGTTTATTGCCAAAGACCTTCGTAAGTGGCTGAGTGGTATTGGTGTCAAGACTGCCTATATTGAACCAGGTAGTCCTTGGGAAAATGGCTTTTGTGAAAGCTTTAACGGAACCTTCAGAGATAACCTACTTGATGGTGAACTCTTTTATAGCCTGAAAGAAGCAAGAGTTGTCGTTGGCGAGTGGGTCAAGCATTACAACCATGTCAGGCCTCATAGCTCCCTAGGTTATCGACCACCAGCACCACAAACCCAAGTACCAAAGCTCATCCACTATCAACCCATCATGATCCAATGATATGATATGAATACTCTCTTTAATCGTGGTACTAAATTAACATCAGTTCAAGCGAATATTTTCTTTTAAAAAAACCTGTATGCCTAATATTTGTGCCATCTCCGTTGGAAAAGTAAAAACCATTCGTTCAGGTAACGAAAATCCCTCGCAAGAAATTTTTTCAGCAATCCATAAATTACCGATCAGTACCTTAGATAACCCTCAGAGTGTTCATCTTCACCATCTGGGGGTAGATGGCGATGAGCAGGCAAATTTGAAGGTCCATGGAGGGATCGACAAGGCCGTTTATGCCTATCCCGCAGAACACTATTTATTCTGGAATGAGTGTTTAGTGAAAGAAAAGCGGATGAGTTCTCATCAAGAACTTACCTTTGGAAGTTTTGGTGAGAACCTCACCACGGCAGGACTTTTAGAAACCGAGGTCTTCATCGGTGATATTTGGCAAATTGGCTTAACGGCTCTTCAGGTCACCCAGTTTAGAGAGCCTTGTTTTAAATTTAATATCAAGATGAACTACAGTGGTGCCGCTAAAAAAATGGCTCAAACAGGCTATTCAGGATGGTATCTCAAGGTATTAGAGCAGGGTATGATCATGGCAGGTGATCAGATACAGGTAACACCCGGTAAGCGACTACTATTGATCGCTTCTCAAAGCCAAGCTTTTTATCAACGATCTGGGCAGGCGCAACTAGACTTCTAAATAAAAGCTTGCTGCGAATGATAACGATTCTCGTTTATAATGAGGGTAGAAACATTTTTCTTTACCCCATCATGAAACTTGACCAACTATCCAATAACGTGACAAAGCGTGTAAAGCGTGTGGATAATGACGTACTGCTACCGGATATATCTCATCAATTAGAAGAGATTGGATTTATCCCAGGTGAGCAGGTTACTGTTATGCGACGAAACCTCATGGGTGGTGACCCTTTAATGGTTCGTGTTGGCTTATCAACCTTCGCTTTGCGCAAACAAGAAGCGGCATTGATAGAGGTCGAAGATTTAGGCGATCATGACTGAATCAACCGTCAATTTTTATCCAAAAGAACCTTTAATCGCACTTGTTGGCAACCCTAATTGCGGTAAGACCTCATTATTTAATTTACTCACAGGCGGAAAGCAAAAAGTTGCTAACTATGCTGGGGTAACCGTTGAGCGTAAAGAAGGTAAGCTTCTTATCAATCATAAAGTTTTAAGGATCTTAGATTTACCGGGTGTTTATAGCTTGTACCCACGCTCCCTAGATGAGCATATCACCTGCAATGTTTTATTGGGTCGTGCAACGGGTGAGAAAAAGCCAGATTTAGTCTTGTGTGTGTTGGATGCCACCAATTTAAGAAGAAACTTGCGATTAGTCTTAGCGGTCAAAAGAATGGGCTTGCCTTGTATTGTTGTCTTGAATATGATGGATATCGCCAAAAAAAGAGGAATTGATATCAATCTTGCTCAGCTTGAAGCAGAGCTTCATTTACCGATTGTTTCAACGATTGGAGTTGAGTCTAAAGGTGATCAGGCTTTGCGTGAAAAGTTGATGAGCTTAGATCTGACAAAAAGTGGCTTGCATGATTTGGTGGAATCTGTCGATCAGACTACAGGTCATCAGACCGAGGCGGATAATCAAGTGGTACAAGGCATCTTAAAAAGAATGGGTTTAGATCAATTGGTTGCCGACCCGATGAGCGACCGATTAGATAACACCTTACTGCATCCCATTTTGGGGCCGATGATTTTATTTGTCGTCTTATTTTTTATTTTTCAGGCAGTTTTTACATGGGCAGAATATCCCATGGAAATCATCAAAGACGCAACAGATTGGGTTAGTCAGCAATGTCTAGAATATTTGCCAGATAACTGGCTCAGAAGTCTTCTCGTCTATGGTGTTATTGCTGGTGCGGGAGGAGTTGTCGTTTTCTTACCGCAAATTTTGATCTTATTTTTCTTCATTTTAATTTTGGAAGAAAGTGGATATCTACCAAGAGCCGCGTACTTACTTGATCGCATCATGGGTAGTGTGGGTTTGTCTGGCAGATCTTTTATTCCATTACTGTCTAGCTTTGCTTGTGCGATACCAGGAATCATGGCGACTCGAACGATTACCAATCCCAGGGATCGCTTGGTGACGATTTTAATTGCACCATTAATGACATGTTCAGCTCGCCTGCCTGTTTATGCATTGTTAATCGGAGCGTTTATTCCTTCTAGAGAATTATCCTTTGGGGTCGATTTACAAGGATTAGTTTTATTTGTTTTGTATCTATCCGGTATTTTCGGAGCTATGGCGGTTGCTTGGGTATTGAAAAAATTCGCCAACTCCAAAACGACTTTTCATCCATTGATGATGGAGTTACCGAGTTACCACTTTCCTAGTATGAAAAATGTAGCCATAGGCCTATGGCAACGCCTGTTTATTTTCTTACGCCGGGTTGGTGGAATGATTTTATTTTTAACGATTGCATTATGGTTTTTAGCCAGTTATCCACATGCACCCATCGGTGCAACAGGACCTGCAATTGAATATAGTTTTGCTGGAATCTTAGGTAAGTTATTGGCAACGATTTTATCGCCCATCGGCTTTAATTGGGAAATCAGTATTGCACTAGTTCCAGGGATGGCTGCAAGAGAGGTTGTCGTGAGTTCACTAGGAACGGTGTACGCGTTAGCGGGCCAGGCAGGTGATACTGCTGATGCATTGACACCACTAATTCAACATAGTTGGTCCTTAGCAACGGCCTTATCACTGCTCGCATGGTTTGTATTTGCGCCCCAATGTTTATCAACGATAGCTGCTGTGAAACGGGAAACTGGGGGATACAAAATTCCAGCTATCATGCTCACGTATCTTTTCTTACTAGCCTATCTTGCTTCTTTTATTGTTTACCATCTAGCGCTCAGTCTTGGCTGGGGCTAGTCACCTTTGGCCATGAGGTTAGTCGGATGATTACACCACTCGCTCCAACTTCCAGCATAAAGTTTGGAACCTTTTAAGCCGGCTAATTCCATCGCAAAAAGATTGTGACAGGCAGTGACTCCCGAGCCACATTGATGCACGATACTCGATGGTGGTAAGTTGACACTAGACCATTCTTGACGAAGCACCTCAGGTGTTTTAAAGGAAGAGCCCTCTTTTAAATTCTTCTTATAAAGACGATTGATCGCTCCAGGAATATGGCCTGCAACCGGATCAAGAGGCTCTACATCACCTCGGAATCTCTCGGCTGTTCGGGCATCTATGATTTGAAAAGCTTTACTACTGAGGTTTTCTTGAACATCTTTCATCGTGAAGAGATGTTCATAAGCAATGGGAAGAGCATCAGAAAGAGGTGAGGTATGTTTGGTCTCGCCGACTTCAATTGCTCCTTGTGAGTCTAACCAAGAATGATATCCACCATCAAGTATTTGTATATTGGTGTGACCTGTTGACATCAACATCCACCACATCCTAGCAGAGTAGGTATTTTCTTGATGATCGTATAAAACAATGTGTGAATTTTTGGTGATCCCTAATCGACTTCGCGTGATTGCCCAATCACTTGGTGAGGGTAAGGGGTGCCTACCCAATAAAGGATTTTTCGTACCAGATAAATCTTTTTCTAAATCGATATAAACAGCACTTGGAATATGACCTTCTAGGTAGTGTTCTTTCCCGATGTGGGATTTACTGAGATCAAATCGACAATCAAAAATCAGAATAGGATCTTTTCTTTCGATCAGAAGGCGTAATTGTGCGTTGGTAATCAGTAGGTTAGTAGTATTCATCATTTTTAAAATAAAAGAGTCAAAAGTATCGTTAAACTAGAGAAGATTCAATTTATCATGTAATCCTATAAGGTAGTAAATAAGATGATGCGCAAACTAGTATTTTCACTGATTTATTTATTCTCCAATCTTGTTATGGCCATTGAAGAACCCACTTTTACGATCAGCGATCAAGAAGCCTCTTTTGAAATTCGGCAATATGAGCCGATGATTATTGCCGAAGTGATTGTCGCCGGAACGAGAGATGAAGCATCGAATAAGGGATTTCGGATGATCGCTGATTTCATTTTTGGCAATAATGAAGCGAGCAGCAAAGAATCGCAAAAAATTGCTATGACTGCCCCAGTCACCATTGAACCAGAGAAGATTGCGATGACGGCACCGGTCACGACTGATCAAGCATCTGATAAAGGATGGCGAGTACAGTTTGTGATGCCAAAGCAATACACAATGGAAACTTTACCTAAACCGAAAAACCCATTGGTCCATATTAAAGAAGTAACAGGTAAGCGGTATGCCGTTATGAAGTTCTCAGGCTTTAATAACCAAGAAAAAATAGAAAACAATACCCAGCAATTACGAGAGTGGATCGAAGTTAAACGGTTACATGCGATTGGCCAACCTCAATTGGCCAGATATAACCCACCATGGACTTTACCGCCTTGGCGAAGAAATGAAATCCTCATAGAAATTGCTCCTTAGTTGTAGATTCCCATACGTCTTCTAGCGTGAGTAGCAACTCCATTGCTTAAGGCCCAGCGCACAGGCTTTGCGATGAGTTGTATCGATTGGTTGAGTAGGTGACGCTCTAAGGCTGATGGAGCAGGTCTGCCGATGAGGGGATACGCCCAGCTGGGTAAATTATAAAATCCAGCCTTAATAATTAATCGATTTAAAACATAGGTATTCGGTTCTGCTGGAAAATGCTCTAGTAAATCGATGACCCACTTGGATCGATCAGAGTAATTTAATTCCGGAAAATAGGATTCAATCGCCCGTTGAACTGAAGCTTTGGTCTTGGCAAATTGATCATGACCATATTGATCCAAAATACTACAACCTAGATCTTTAGAGATGCGGCTCATCTCTAAAAAGTATTGATCTTGATCTGCCTCAGAGATATGAGGATTTAAATAAATTTGATGGGCATTTAAAAAACTAGATGCTTCCGTTAAATGTACCCAATAGAGGAGATGAGGGTCACTTACCCAATACTCAGAACCATCAGGAAGTGTCCCTTTTAAGGAGTCATGAATCTTCTTGACACGAGCGATTGATCTGGTTGCCATTTCGGTATTGCCATAGGTGGTGGCGGCGATAAACGATGCTGTCCGACCTAATCGACCTTTTAAATCCTCACGAAATGACGAGTGATCCCATACGCCTGCTAAAGCCGAGGGGTGAAGAGCTTGTAGAATGAGGGAACTGATACCGCCGATCATCATTGACATAAAGTCACCATGGACTCGCCAAACGACAGAATCTGGCCCAAATAAACCAGGATCCCCTGGTGGGTATAAATACTCAGTCGGTGGTTTACCACCCCCCACAACAGACCGTACTTGTTGAATGATGAATTGTTTGAGCAATCGAAAGCACCTTTAAAAAGATATCTTAATGGGGTTGCGTAAACATTGCTTGTAAGGGACTTGTCCTCCCCGTCCTAAAGGACGGGGATTCCTACCACTAGATGTTCATGTCCGAACGCAAGAATATTGAGAGCTCCATTGATGTCCCTGTCGTGAACAGATCCACAATGACACTTCCAACTTCTCTTATTCAAATCAGCTCTA
>CAIPQU010000094.1 GCA_903867305.1 uncultured beta proteobacterium | reverse complement strand
TAGAGCTGATTTGAATAAGAGAAGTTGGAAGTGTCATTGTGGATCTGTTCACGACAGGGACATCAATGGAGCTCTCAATATTCTTGCGTTCGGACATGAACATCTAGTGGTAGGAATCCCCGTCCTTTAGGACGGGGAGGATGTCAACGAGAATAAGGTACAGATGACGTTACCCAATGTGCGCCATATGAAAACACAAAATATCATTATCCGCATGTTGGGGGCCCAAGTTTTAACTTTACTTGGTTTTGCTAGTTATGCCGTCACCTTAAATACAATGCAACGTGAATGGAACCTATCGAATTTTCAGTCGGGGTTCATTGCGAGTATCTTTTTTCTTGGGTATATGGGGGTTGTCTCTTTTGCTACAGTATTAACTGACCGATTAGATGCTAGGCGAATCTATCTAGTAGGGGTTAGTATTGAGTTTGTTGGGCTCATTGGCCTAGCTTTGTTCGCAAATGGTTTTTACAGCGCACTCTTTTTTATGTTCATGGTTGGTGCTGGCGTTGCTGGAGCGTATATGCCTGGGCTAAAAATCATCACTGACCGTGTAAAGACGGGAGAATTGACCCGCTATATTTCCTTTTATACGGCATTTTTTGGAGTTGGCGTAGGACTTTCCTACCTCATTTCTGGACTGATTCTGCAGATTCTGAATTGGCATTATGTTTTTGGAATCATTGCACTTGGGCCTGTTTTGGCAGGCTGCATCGTTTTTTTCTGTGTTCAACCCTTAGCGGATAAAAAATGGCATGGTGAGATCAATCTTCAGTGGGGGGATTTTTTTCCATGGTCACGCTGGAAGTTGGTGTTGAGAAATAAAGATTCTTCTACTTATATTTTTGGATATGTTGCTCACTCTTTAGAATTATTCGCTTCTCGAAGTTGGTTAGTAGCGTTTTTTATCATTTGCGCCTCTTACTCAGCTGAGCCATTTTTTCTAAGTGGAACCGAATCAGCAAGTTTAATAAATTTTTTTGGTGTTCCAGCTTCAATCCTTGGTAATGAAATCGCCATTCGACTGGGGCGGAAAAAATGGATTTATATCGTCATGTCAGTCAGTGCAATTTTCGGAGTATTTTTATCACTGTCTATAGGCCATGCTTGGTGGTTGATTATGGCTTTGGCGATTGGACATTCTATTTTTATTATGGCTGATTCGGCTACCTTAACGGCGGGTTTGGTGACAAGTACCTCTGATCAGTTAAAAGGTGCAGCAATGGGATTGCATTCAATGCTGGGTTTTGGTGGTGGGTTTTTAGGACCTTCAATCTTTGGTTTTATTTTGGATTTGGCTGGAGGACAAAAGCAAGCTCATGCTTGGGTTTGGGCATATATTTCTATCGTAGTTTGGGGCTGTATTTTTGTGATTTATCAGTTACTCAACAAAAATAGGTCTAGTGAACGGAGTTAAGTTGATTCCTATTCCCCTTTGAAATCTATGTTGTATCAACTATCTTATTTTGTATAGAAGAATATCGATATAAAGAGTTTTTTGTATCGATTATTTGATATTCATCAAAGTTTTAAATATTAAACCCGTAATAATGGATTTGATGGATTTACAAGAGGTTTTGTATCTTGGAAATTTTATTCAAGCCATTTTTAGGGGATATTTATGCAAGCCAATCATGTCGTTATTTGGATTGATCATCGTGAAGCGCATGTGCTGTATTTTGATAGCAGTAAGAACCAAATTATTAAAAGTATTTCCGAGCATACCCATTTGCATCATAAGGCCAATACTATCGGAAGTGGGAATGCGCCGAGCGATCATGTGTTTTTCGATCAAGTCATCGCCTCGTTAGTTAACGCCAATGAGATTCTGATTGTAGGTCCCGGATCTGCAAAGGGTGAGATTGTTAAATATATCGCTACTCATCACAATATCCTTTCCAAAAAAATTATGGGGGTTGAGACTGTCGATCATCTTACTGATGGTCAAGTCCTTGCCTATGCAAAAAAATACTTTCTCAAAGTTGATCAATTAAGAGGAGTCTGAAAATGACAATAGAATTTATTGGTCCAGCAAGATTAGCCAGCGATGGCGGGGTAGAATTCTTAGCAAAGCTCGACAAGAAAGATGTTATTTGTTATTTTAGTTATGAAGCCTTGGAAGATATTGATCTGGATGTGGTGATGGGAGATGCTTTAGCCCACTTTTCAAAACATCAGCTCAAGTTATTATCCATTGCTGAAAATAAGTTATTGCATGGGCATGCTCACTCAGGCCGAATTGAGATTTATAGTAATGATTTAATTGGAGATTAAAATAATATTCAAGGATTTTAAGTTCTAGAAGATTTTCTAGAAAAAGACATGGCACAGGAGTCATGTCTTCGATAACGCAGAAAGGTGGATGCTTTCAATTATGTCAAAAGCCAATCATCAAACCAAGAATGATCAATTATTACTCTCACTACAAGTTGAACTTGTTAAATTACAAAAACAGATTATTACAAAAGGCGATAAGGTTTTAATCATTTTTGAAGGTCGCGATGCCGCGGGTAAAGATGGCACTATCAAGAAAATTGTTGAGTATTTGAGTCCACGTGAAACGAGGGTCGTTGCTCTTAGTAAGCCATCTTACATCGAGTCTGGCGACTGGTATTTTCAGCGCTATGTTTCGGAATTGCCTCACAAAGGACAATTAGTGATCTTTAATCGTAGTTGGTATAACCGTGCTGGAGTTGAGGTTTTAATGCATTTTTGTACCAAAGAGGAATACCAAAGTTTTATGAAGCATATTAATCCTTTTGAGAGCATGCTTGTCGATGCGGGGATAAAGATTATCAAATATTATTTAGATATATCTAAAAAAGAGCAGGCAATCCGCCTGAAAGATCGAGAAGAGAATCCGCTAAAGCAATGGAAAACGAGCCCCATTGATTTGGAAGCTCAAAAAAGATGGGACGACTATTCCAAAGCTAGAGACACTATGTTGCTGAAAACAAATCAACCCTACGCAACGTGGACAGTAATTCGAGCGAATAATAAAAAACTCGCCCATATTAATGTCATCAAAGATATATTAAGTCGGTTTGACTATCCTCATAAAAATACAAAAATCTTAAAAGTTGATCCAGACACCGTTTTGACTTGGCCTGTCAACGCTAGAAAATTACCGCTATTAGAGCCCTAATTCCGAGTCATTTTTTAAAGCTAACTTTGATTAGGTAATCACGACATACTCACTATTTTCCATCAGTAAACAAGGAACTTTAAAAAGTATTCGGAATGTCATTTGTATGCACTAACAAAGTGCTGTTTTCAAATTGACCATCTCACCTTGTCATAAACTGAAAGCTAACTATCCTTTTATATAAAATATAAGTAACTTGAATGAAGGGCTATCTTATATTCATTCAAGTTGTCTACGGATGATTGTTAGATGTATTGAAACCCTGTAAATATCTGAATGAAGGATTCCATGAAATATCAATTTTCTCGATTATTACTACCTATTTTATTTTTGTCTTTTTCAGCCATTGCACAAACATATCCGAATAAACCGATCAAAATTATTATTCCCTTTCCTCCTGGAGAAACTTCAGATATTTTGGTTCGACTTTTGGGGCCTAGAATTTCAGACAAGTTGGGACAGCCAGTAGTGGTTGATAATCATGCTGGTGCATCTGGAATTATTGGCATGGATCTTATTGCCAAAGCTGCTCCAGATGGATATACGATTGGTGTAGGTCAGGGCGGTAATTTAGTGACTTTACCCCACACGAAGTTAAATCTTCCTTATGATGCTCAAAAAGATTTTTCTCCCATCACCATTTCAGGAATCAATTATTTAGGGGTTGTGACTACTCCCAAAGCGCCATTTAAAACACTACCTCAGATGATTACTTGGGCAAAAGAGCATCCCGGAGAATTAACTGTAGGATCTAATGGTGAAGGTGGTTTGCCACATTTGACATTTGAATATCTCGCGCAAGCTGCCAAGTTTCAATTTACGCATGTTCCTTATAAAGGAGCTAGTCAAATTATTCCCGACTTAATTGGTGGTCAAATTATGGTTGGTATTGGAGGGGTCACCAGTCAAATTTCACAAGTGAATGCTGGTAGTCTGAGTATGCTTGCGATTACATACCCATCAAGAACCAATGTGAATCTTGATTTTCCAACGGTATCTGAAACCTTACCTGGGTGGTCTTCAACAGGTTGGTTTGGATTCATAGGTCCAGCAAAAATGAATCCTCAAATAGTGAGTAAACTCAACGAGGCAATTAATTACGCTATGAAAGATCCAGCTATACAGGAGCGCTTAACGCAAGTTGGACTGATTGCCGTCACTGAGTCCCCACAGTATGCTGTAGACTTAATCAAGAAAGATTATGCAAAGTTTGGTAAATTAGTATCCGATATACATTTTAAACCTCAATAAAAGATTACTTACATGAATAATGGAACACCCGGTAGATACGAACCCTTTGGCTGGCATCATTGGCCTGATCATTTTTTTATGTCGTATCAGTTTAGAAGAACCTTAGGAGAGACCCAAGAGGGTGGGGGTGCTGTTAGTGAATGTTTTCAAGCTGCAGATCGAATGATCCCTGGAGATTTGGAGAGTTGGCACAATGAATGGATGAGAGTTGCAGATCGAAATGATCTGCGAGGTGACCAAGCAGAGAAAGATGGTCATATTCAAACCGCGATGAACTGCTGGCTAAGGGCTACTGAATATTACAGATCTGCTGAATTTTGGTTAGACGCTGATGACCCAAGAAGACTGCCTACGTTTACAAAATGTGAAAATGCATCTCATAAATGGTTGAAATATCTTCCTGGAGAAATTGTTGAGATTCCGTATGAAGATGGCAAAACTTTACCTGCTTACTTCATTAAATCACCCGTGGGTGGAGATCAACAACCTGTTTTAATCTCATTTGGTGGATTGGACTCCTTCAAAGACGAGCTTTGGTTTATGACTGGAAGAGGTGCAGTTCAAAGAGGTATTGCAGTGTTGCTAGTTGATGGACCTGGTCAGGGTGGGGCTTTAAGACGTCAGGGCATTGTTTCTCGATACGATTATGAAGTCCCTGTTGGCAAATGCATTGATTGGCTTGAAAAGCGTTCTGATATTGATCCCAAAAGAATTGCTGTCAGTGGTTCTAGCATGGGCGGCTATTATGCAGCAAGAGCTGGTTCTAAAGAGCATCGCTTAGCCGCTTGTATCTCTCATGGAGCGATCTGGGATATTGAAAAACGGTTTGCAGATAGGGGCGAAAATCACGCCCTTGCTGGACATATGAAATGGGTTATTGGCGCTAATAGTATGGTTGAAGCCGTTCAAAAAGCTAGCAAGTTTAAGTTAGAGGGCGTCTTAGATAGTATGCAATGCCCCTACCTAGTATTGCATGGCGGCCATGATGTTCTAGGTGTGGAAACTGTTCAGCTAGTACATGATTATGCAAAGTCAAAAGGAGTGAATGTCACACTTCGACTGACCTCTGCAGAAGAGACTGGGGCTGAGCATTGCCAACATGATAATCCTACTTTAGGACAGGAAATTATGATTGACTGGTTAGCAGATATCTTCTCGATTGATCAACGAAAACACTTTAACCCTAAAGTATCATAATCATCAAACATCTTCTGGCATGCGTCAGAAGATGTTCATGAAAAACCCAGATAGATGAAGATCGCTTGATGTATATCAAGGTATTCTCTTAAGAGTGGAGTAGCATGAATTCCTTTTAGTCATGGAGGAAGTTGCGATGAAAAAAAATCTCTACCTTACTGCCATTGTGCTTGCGTTGCTCCTCACTGCCTGCAATACCGTTCATGGCGTTGGGACAGATATTGAAAAAGCCGCAGATTGGACAAAACAAAAATTATAAAAAAAGACGACCGAACTCGATCTCATTCATTCGTCATTCTTAGGTAAAGCTCAAGCGAGAAATTTTTAAGAAATTATTGATGTATATCAAATACTTATTTTTTTGAAGGTTTTAAACTACTCTAAGTGGCATAACAAACTAGTAACTGGAGGTTTATATGACAAGAAATCTTGGATTAATTGATCGGGTATTGCGCATTAGTATTGGATTACTTTTAGTCATTGCTACAAGCGCTCATTTATTAGGCTTATGGGGATTGATTGGCGTGGTCCCATTAGTAACCGGTTTATTTAGCTTTTGTCCGATGTATGTGGTTTTTGGGATTAAAACTTGTAAATTAGATGAGCATTCTGATAATAATGCCTCAGGTGTATAGCCCTCAATGACATCTATTTATGCATGATCTTGTTGAACATGTAATACAGGGAAACCTGCGTCGGTAATTAATTGTTCTACGCTATCAATAGTTAATATTGTATTTACATTCACATGTTGAGTAGATAGATCGACATTAATAATCGCTGTAGGATCTTTCGACTGGACCGCACGAGTAACTGCATTTACACAGCCACCACAGGTCATTCCTGAAACCGTAAAGTTCATCATCAATAAGCCCTTTCTTTAGAAGTCTTTTAAAATCTTGTCATATCATACTGAAGGTTCTATATTAAACACATATGAACATAAATACACTAGCAAAGGCAGATTTTTATCATTTAGATATTCGTGGTATGACCTGTGCCTCTTGTGTTGGAAGGATAGAAAAGGCCTTACAAAAAATAGCGGGTATAGAGGCTGTCAGCGTCAATCTTGCTACAGAGCAAGCGCATATTCGACTACAACATGGTACGCCGACAACCCTTACTGACATTATTCAGACAATCGAAAAAACAGGTTATGAAGCTAACTTAAGTACCCCTTTGGGAGTAAATCAGTCTGATCCAAAAATGACTTGGAGCCTAGAAGGTTTGATGGCGGTCTTGATTAGTTTTGCTTTGACGATTCCGCTAATGCTCCCAATGATCTTGATGCCTTTTGGAATTCATTGGTCATTAAGCCCTTTATGGCAACTGGCATTAGCAACACCAATTCAATTTATTCTTGGTTGGCGTTTTTATAAAGCTGGCTTCAAGTCATTGATCTCTGGTACAGGCAATATGGATTTACTTATAGCTATTGGAACTAGCGCAGCCTACGGCTTGAGTTTATATCAAATATTTGCTGAGATGCCAGCAGAGCATGGTCTTTATTTTGAAGGCTCAGCAGTCATTATTAGTATGGTATTGCTAGGTAAGTGGCTCGAAGCGAGAGCGAAAAAACAAACGAGCGAAGCTATTCGGGCTTTACAAAAACTTTGGCCAGAAAATGCCAAGGTCTTAGATCCATCAGTTCAGAGTGAGTCCCTTAGCTTCAGTGAGTATCGAACTCTTCCATTAGATCAAGTTCTTCCTGGAGACAGAATTATTATTTTGCCTGGTGAGCGTGTTCCAGTCGACGGCAAAATACTGATTGGCCAAAGTCATGTCGATGAATCCTTGCTCACAGGTGAAAGCGAGCCTGTTAAAAAACAAATTAGTGATAAGGTTATTGGCGGTTCAATGAACGGTGAAGGTGCCTTAGTGATACAAGTGCAAGCGGTTGGTATCGAAAGTGTTTTATCTAAAATTATCACCTTAGTAGAAGAAGCTCAAACTCAAAAGGCACCTATTCAAAAACTGGTGGATCAAATCAGTTCTATTTTTGTGCCTAGTGTTGTATTCATTGCCATATTTAGTGGTTTACTGAACTGGTTTTTATTAGATTCCATTCCAATTGCAATATTACGAGCAGTATCTATTTTAGTGATTGCATGCCCTTGTGCTTTGGGATTGGCAACACCCGCTGCAATTATGGCGGGGACTGGGGTTGCGGCGCGTTTTGGTATCCTTATCAAAGATCCGCAAGTTTTAGAATATGCTCACCGAATTGACATTGTTGCCTTTGATAAGACGGGAACACTAACCATAGAACATCCACAACTTCTTGAAGTGATACCTTTTACCAATGAGCTCATTAGCCATCAGGATATTCTTGCGGCGACTACAGGACTTCAAATGGGGAGTGAGCATCCCCTTGCTAAAGCCATTCTCGATCTTGCAAACAAGCAAAAAATAATCCCCATCAGTACCCTCGAAAATCAGGCTTTAGCTGGAGTAGGGATAGAAGGCAAGCCTATCAGTGGCCCTTGGAAAGATCAGCTCTTATGCCTTCAAAGTATTGCATCGCTGAAAGATGATCTAGAATTTAAAAAAGTCTCCGACAAGTTGTCCGTCGTATTACAAACTGGAAAAACTATCTCGATATTACGCAATAAAAAGGATGGGGCTGCTCCCATCGCCGCCTTTGTATTCGGTGATGAGCTAAAAGTAAATGCGAAAATTATCATTGAGAAGTTACGTCGATTGAATATTCGTACAGTGATGATATCTGGGGATAATCAGGCATCAGCAGATAGAGTTGGAAAAGAATTAGGTATTGATGAAGTATTTGCACAAGTCATGCCGGGCGATAAGTCTGCAATTATTGAAAAACTCAGACATTCCAACGAAGGGAAGCATCATCATTGGGTAGCTATGGTCGGGGATGGTGTTAATGATGCTCCAGCCTTAGCGACTGCTGATGTGGGGATTGCTATGGCAACCGGTACAGATGTTGCCATACAGTCTGCTGGTGTCACCCTGATGCGTGGGGATCTGGCACTTGTTCCAAATGCCATTGATATTTCTAAAAAGACTTGGAACAAGATTCGACAAAATTTATTCTGGGCTTTTATATTTAATACCGCAGGTATTCCGCTTGCTGCCACCGGGTACTTATCCCCCATGGTTGCAGGAAGCGCCATGGCGCTTTCGAGTTTCTTCGTTCTTAGTAATGCCTTATTACTCAAACAATGGAGACCTCAAGTCGATTGAGAGCTTCATCATGAACTGGTTGTTGCATAGTTGAAAAATGTCTCTTATTTGATCCAAATCAAATAAATCTTCTTTGTAATCAGGTATCTTTAGATTAAATAAAGGAGAATTTAAATGTTTAAAAATATATTAGTGCCCATTAGTGGCGATAGTTTGACTAAATCAGAATTAAAAGAAGTTATCAAATTGGCAAGTATTGATCAAGCAAAGGTAACTTTAGCTTTTGTGTCGGATCCCTTGGGGCCTTATATGTATTCTGATTTGGCTTCACAGGTTGTGATTAGCGAAAAAAAGCATCAAAAAGCTTGCGTCGAATTTGCAAAGCGCCTTTTTGCCAAATCAAAAGCAATGATGCCAAAGGATCTAGAGGTTAATACTTTGCATATCATTCATCCAAATGTGGCTGATGGCATTATTGATGCCGCTAAAGCATCCAAGGCCGATGTCATTATGATGGCCTCCCATAAAAGGACTGGTATAAAAGGCTTTTTCTTAAGAAGTGAAGCATTAGAAGTGATCCTACATAGCAAATTGCCGGTATTGGTGATGAATACATAATTGATGTAAGTTTTTTATCCGGGGTAGCTATATCGATATTCCAGATAGATTTTTGCAGTTGAAGATACAACTAATGACTCCATTCATCAGTTGTATCTTCAATTGATCAAAGTTTTAATGGCGTCTAATTTTAGATTCTCAATTGACAAGGGATAGCAAATTAAACTAAGCTCTAAATACATAAATTGAGTGTATCAATGTTTATTTGGAGATCAAATTGTCGAAGAGATATCTAAGCCTTTTACTATTATTTTTTTCTTTCTATGGTGATGCCCAACAATTATCAGGCATTTCTTCTCGATCTGAGATCTATTC
>CAIPQU010000093.1 GCA_903867305.1 uncultured beta proteobacterium | reverse complement strand
TTTCACAAAGCTCAATACGAAGTGCTAAACCTAAACCGCTTACGTCTCCCACGACTTTCCAGCGCGATTTCAATTCTTCAATACGTTTTAAGAAGTAAGCACCACGATCATTTACTTTTTTCTCAAAATTATCTTCGGAGGTCATTTTAAGAACCTCAAGTGCTACTGAAGTGCCTAATGGGTTAGACGCGAATGTAGAATGCGTCGATCCTGGCGGGAATTTTTCTGGATTAATCAATTCTTCTTTTGCCCAAATGCCTGACAATGGATTTAAACCATTGGTAATCGCCTTACCAAATACAAAGATATCAGGAATGATGTCGAAGTTTTCCCAAGACCATAATTTACCTGTACGGTAAACACCCATTTGAATTTCGTCAGCCACTAATAGCACGTTACGTTTCTTCAAAGATTCCGCTAATTTTTTCATATAGCCTTTAGGTGGCACAATGTATCCGCCTGTCCCTTGCATAGGCTCAATATAAAATGCACCGAATTCACATTGACCTGCTTTTTCATCCCACACGGATTGGTATTCAGTATCAAATAATTTTTCAAATTCTTTATGGCAATAAGTGTCACACGTTTCCACTTTCATGCTGTAAGGGCAACGGAAACAATAAGGATAAGGAATAAATTGCGCACGATCTGCGAAGTTACCAAAACGACGACGGTAACGGTAACTTGAAGTAATGGCAGAGGCTCCCAAAGTTCTTCCATGGTATCCGCCCATGAAAGCAAACTGATGCGTTTTGCCTGTATGATTTCGCACTACTTTTAATGAATCTTCAATCGCTTGCGCTCCACCGACGTTAAAGTGGACACGACCTTTGACGCCATATTTTTCTTCCATGTACTTACAAATAATTTCAGCAAGCTCCACTTTTTCTTTATGTAGATATTGGCTTGCCAATTGTGGCAATGTATCAATTTGTTTTTTTAAAGTGTCTGCAATACGTTTATTTTTGTATCCAAAGTTGACCGCGGAATACCACATTTGCCAATCAAGATAAGGGATGCCTTTTTCATCAAATAAAAAGCTGCCATCACAATTTTCAAAGACTTTTGGAGGGTCCGCGTAATTCACAGTATCTCCATGTGAGCAATACTTTTCATTTTTTTCTAAGATTTCAATGATTTTCTGATCCATCTTGTAACCCTCTACTTTAAAAAATTAATTAAATACATAGCCCGGAATCTTTTGTTCTTCCGGCTTCCAAGTTTTGACAATCTTTAATACATCATTAAACGTATTAAATGTGTGATGCTGCACATTGTTTTTTTCGCAATGCTTAATGAGTGAGGACTTCGCAAATACAATATCGGCGTGAAGTGCTAAACACGCATCTGATTTTCCATCGCCAATCAGAACGACGGGCCCGCCTACTTTTTGACCCACATAATCGGCAACAGCGCATTTACACATACCATTACCGCCCTTGCAATCAGGATCGCGAAGTGGAAAAGTAATTTCAATCCCGCGCTCCTTATAATTAAGGCGATTAGAGAACGTCTGAATCTCAGGCCATCCTGCTTGTCTTGTCGCTACTTTGATTGAATGATCTAAGCCGTCACTTGCGATCACTAATTTAGCGAA
Organism: uncultured beta proteobacterium; assembly: GCA_903867305.1. Lineage (GTDB taxonomy): Bacteria > Pseudomonadota > Gammaproteobacteria > Burkholderiales > Burkholderiaceae > Polynucleobacter. The sequence continues at coordinate 6 of CAIPQU010000093.1, read as the reverse complement.
TTTTTT
>CAIPQU010000092.1 GCA_903867305.1 uncultured beta proteobacterium | reverse complement strand
GTTCAAAAGCCACTTTTACCCTGGCCTGGAACTCTCTTCTAATTGGTCCTTGGTATTGAGCGACCACCATCATTCTTGAGCGAATCGTCATTGATGAGTCGGCAAAATTTTCTAATCCAGCAACCTCTAGATCTCCCAAGATGTTGTCTTTGATAGTAGGATCTAGTCGCATTTCGCTAGCGACTTGCTTTAAAACCTCAGTAACATGCGCGAGATTTTCTTTATAGGCCACATTGATATCAATTACTGAATAGGCATAGCTACGGGTTCGATTCGTGACTACGGTAATGACACTATTGGGGACAAAATGAACCACACCTTCATAATCTCTAAGGCGAATATAACGTAGAGTTACTTCCTCTACAGTACCAATTTTGCTAGCAATTTCGACGATATCCCCCTGACGTATTTGATCTTCAATCAACATCACAAAGCCAGTAAAATAATCTTTGACCAAACTTTGTGCACCAAAACCCACGGCTAATCCAGCAACACCTGCAGTTGCGAGGAAGGGTGCAACTGAAACACCAAAGCCTGCAAGAACCGACATGACGGTAAGTGCAACAATAATGACCGTAGCGATATAGCGCAGAACCCTAGAGAGAGTCTGAATTCTTTTGACATCGTCACCAGTCGCTCGAATGGTGACGCGTTGTTCGATGCCGCTGATGATTCTTCTTATAATACGTATAACAAGCCATGCGACAAAAAGAACGATAGAGATTTCAATGATGACAAAAATCAAATCAACCCATTGAACTAGTTCATCAAGATTATATTTTTGGAGTAGATTAATAACCGTTTTTTTCATATTAAAAGTGTAGGGTGTAAAAAAATATCAATGTCTAAATTTTCTTTTCGTTACGCAAATGATTTGGGTGAGGGTGTTTATGCAGTTGACACTGGCTTTGTCAGACCGCAGTTTGACGCCAGTTACATTGTTACACAAAGAGCCCCATCGAGTGAGCGAATCGCTATTATTGATACCGGTACGAATTACTCTGTGCCACGCATATTGGCAACCTTGTCAGATTTGGAATGTACCGCAGATCAAGTGGATTTTATTATTCTGACGCATGTTCACTTAGATCACGCAGGTGGCGCAGGTACATTGATGCAAGCATGCCCTCAAGCGCAATTAATTGTTCACCCTCGGGGTGCAAAGCATATGATTGATCCGACTGTGTTACGTGCAGGTGCGGTTTCTGTCTATGGTGAGCAAACTGTCGAAAAAGACTATGGACAACTATTACCCATTGATGCGCAGCGAGTGATTTCAGCAGAGGATGGTTATATGATTAACTTAGCGGGTCGAATCTTGGTTTGTTTAGATACCCCAGGGCATGCCAAGCATCATATAACGATCTGGGATCAGATGAGTCATGGTGCTTTTACAGGTGATACCTTTGGCTTGTCCTACCGTGAATTTGATACAGAAAAAGGGCCATTTATCCTGCCCACAACAACGCCTATCCATTTTGATCCAAAGGCATTACGGACTTCTCTTAAACGTATCATGGCTTTAAAACCAGAGTGTATTTATCCAACGCACTTTAGTAAAGTAACTGGAGTACCACGCTTGTACCAAAAACTCACCGATATACTCACCCAGGTAGAAAACTTAGGAAAATCTCTAGAAAGAGCAGATCATCGTCATGAATTACTCAAAAATGGTTTACTAAATCTTTATATTCAAGAGCTTAGAAATCATGGGTGTCAATTATCAGATAGCAAAATCGAACAACTTTTAAGCACCGATATTGAATTAAATGCTCAAGGGATGGGTGTTTGGCTCGGATAAATAGATCTTAAATAGAACTTTTACTATTTTCAAGGATTACAATTGGG
>CAIPQU010000091.1 GCA_903867305.1 uncultured beta proteobacterium | reverse complement strand
TTCTGCGAGCTTAAAGAAGAGGCCGCAGAAGACCTCTCTGGATTAGAATTAGCGATTGTACAATCCATCAGAGACATAACAAAACTGCGCTCTCGTGTGGAATTTAAGACAGCAAATTTTTTACCAGATGATGGTAAGTTGATTGAAGATGCTCGCTCTTATCAATAAAACGATATCTCTGAATTACTCAGACTTTGTTTTAAACCTAAGCAGTTGATTACCTTCTTGAACTTGACTGCCCTGCGCAAAATAAATTTCCTCAATCTCGCCATCTTGATGTGCTGTAATCGTGTGTTCCATTTTCATGGCCTCTAATACCACTAAAGGATCTCCCGCCTTAACCTGACCTCCAGCCTTGACGTGAATCAGAGTAATTCTACCGGGCATCGGAGCACTGAGATTACCTAATTGATGAACCGCATGACTCAATGATTCCAAGGGGTCATTGTATTGCCAAACTTGATGTGCGCCTTCAGAAAACAAATGAAATTGAGATGTTTTTTCAGGATCAATCAGCACTAAACTCGAAAAAACTTGATTTCCTAGCTGCAGGTTGATTGCATCGCCCTGCACCGTAAATTGCAAAATTTGCTCTTGACCCAAATAAGTAGTCTTCTTATTTGTGTAGTCGTATGTCAAGGTAGATGTCGCAGTCTCCGAATTGTCGATTTGTTCAAAAGAAAAGTCTCTTTTTATAGGGCCCATCATGCGCCAACCATCTTGTACAGACCATGGCGAATTCTCTTCTCGAGCAGATGTTTTAAGACGCTGCTCTTCTAGAGTTAACTGCTTAGCCACTAAGAACAAAAGATCGATGAGTTCGATATGTTGTTTACCATGCAGTAATTGTGTTTCATTACGTGCAATTAAACCTGTATCCAATTCTGGCTTTACAAAATCATGACTCTTCATCAACCGCGCTAAAAAAGCGACATTGCTTGATAGACCTATAATCCGAATCTGCGCTAGTGCCCAGGTCATTTTGTCGATGGCCTCTTGCCGCGTCTGCCCGTAAACAATGAGCTTGGCAATCATAGGGTCATAAAATGGTGAAATCACATCACCTTGACTCACCCCAGTATCTACGCGAATTTCATCGGGAATTTCTTGAGGAATTTGTAATACTCTTAATTTTCCAATTGAAGGTAAAAATTGCTTTTCTGGATTTTCTGCATATATACGTGCTTCGATCGCATGTCCTTGTTGAACTAATTGATGCTGTAAAAGTGGCAGTGGTTCACCAAACGCAACTTTTAATTGCCACTCAACCAAATCCTGTCCAGTAATCATCTCGGTGACTGGATGTTCGACTTGAAGCCGGGTATTCATTTCCATGAAATAAAATGCTTCAACGTCCCCCTGAGGATTAGTATTCGCAATCAATTCAACAGTTCCTGCACCTTCATAATCAACCGCTTTAGCCGCTTGTATTGCGGCTTCACCCATGGCTATTCTTAATTCGGGTTTGAGGTTTGGTGCAGGCGCTTCTTCAACAACTTTTTGATGGCGGCGCTGCACTGAGCAATCACGATCAAACAGATAAACGTAGTTACCTTGTTGATCAGCAAAAACTTGCACTTCAATATGACGAGGTCGCTGTAAATATTTTTCTAATAAAACTTGTTCATTACCAAAACTATTCATGGCCTCTCGTTGGCATGAGGCTAGCGCTTGTGCAAAAGTCTCTCTTGATTCAACGATCCGCATGCCTTTTCCACCGCCACCAGCTGAGGCCTTTAACAAGACCGGGTAGCCAATACGATCAGCTTCTTCGATGAGGAATTGCGGATCTTGGTTTTCTCCGTGATAACCCGGAACGAGAGGTACCGAAGCCTTTTCCATCAGTGATTTTGCAGCAGATTTTGAACCCATAGAATCAATCGCTTGAGCCGATGGTCCAATAAATTTAATGCCCGCATCATGACAAGACTTTGCAAACAGAGCGTTTTCAGATAAAAATCCATACCCTGGATGAATTGCTTGCGCACCACACTGCAAAGCAATCTCAATGATTTTATTTCCAAGGAGATAACTATCTTTTGGTAAGGAACCACCTAAAAAATATGACTCATCACACAACTGAACATGCATCGCATCTTGATCAGCTTGTGAATACACTGCCACCGTCTGAATACCCAGTCGTTGACAAGTTCTAGCAATCCGGCAAGCAATCTCTCCACGATTAGCAATCAATATTTTTTTAAACAATACCTTGATCTCCTAAAGAGTGCATGATGAGCTGATCCATTACATTCTAAAAAGACCAAATTTTGTATCAGGAATCGGTGCATTTAAACTCGCCGAAATTGCAAGACTCAATATTTTCCGGGTATCTTTAGGATCAATCACCCCATCGTCCCAAAGTCTTGCACTGGCAAAATAAGGGTGGCCTTGAGTTTCATACTGCTCACGAATAGGAAGCTTAAATGCTTCTTCTTCATCTAAACTCCATTGATCTCCTTTGGCTTCAATACCATCTCTTCGCAACGTAGCCATGACACTAGCTGCCTGCTCACCACCCATGACAGAGATACGAGCATTCGGCCACATCCATAACATCCTTGGATTAAAAGCTCTGCCACACATGCCGTAATTACCAGCCCCAAAAGAACCGCCAATGATGATCGTAAATTTAGGAACTTGGGCAGTAGATACTGCAGTGACCATTTTGGCGCCATTTCTGGCAATTCCTTCGTTTTCGTATTTGCGCCCAACCATAAATCCTGTGATGTTTTGTAAAAATACTAATGGAATTTTTCGTTGGCAACACAACTCAATAAAATGAGCACCTTTTAGTGCGCTCTCAGAAAATAAAACACCGTTATTCGCAACAATCCCTACAGGATATCCATCAATATAAGCAAAACCAGTGACGAGCGTTGTTCCATAACGCGCCTTAAACTCATCAAACTCAGACCCATCGACTACGCGCGCAATGACCTCTCGAACATCATAAGGTTTTCGAGTGTCTGCTGGAATAACCCCATACAACTCTTTGGCTGGGTAAAGTGGTGCCACGGTTTCACGACGCTGAAATGGCATCGTCTTTTTTTTCTGCACGTGCCCCAAAATATTCCGCGCAATCTGAATCGCATGGGCATCATTTTGCGCATAATGATCAGCAACTCCGGAGAGACGCGTATGGACATCAGCGCCGCCTAAGTCTTCAGCATTCACAATCTCACCGGTTGCTGCCTTGACTAAAGGAGGTCCAGCTAAAAAAATCGTGCCTTGATCTTTAACAATAATACTTTCATCACTCATGGCAGGCACATAAGCCCCACCCGCCGTGCATGATCCCATCACAATCGCAATTTGTGATATCCCTTTAGCCGACATATTGGCTTGATTAAAAAAGATTCGACCGAAATGATCCCGATCTGCAAAGATGTCCTCTTGATTCGGTAGATTGGCGCCACCGGAATCCACCAAATAAATACAAGGTAAATAGTTTTGATCAGCAATCTCTTGTGCCCGGACATGTTTTTTTACTGTCATCGGGAAGTAAGAGCCACCTTTTACAGTTGCGTCATTACAAATAATGATGCACTCTTGACCAGCAACACTCCCAATACCTGTAATGATTCCAGCCCCAGGTGCGGCATCTTGCCCAGATTTTTCTGGGTACATCCCATAAGCCGCCAATTGCGAAAATTCTAAAAAAGGTGTTCCGGGGTCAAGCAGTAATTGCACACGATCTCTAGGAAGTAATTTGGATCGATCGGTATGCTTTTTACGAGCTTGCTCACCACCACCAAGCTCAATTTTTTGTATTTTTTCCTTTAAATCATCCACCAAGCTTTGCATCATTTGTGCATTAGCCAAATAATCATCCTTCGTAAGATTTAGTTTTGTCTCTATGATTGGCATCAGTTTTTCTTTCTACATGAACTCAATATTGGTCATCAACATCGGCGGTTACATCGTTTCGGAAAATAATTCACGTCCAATCAACATTCTACGAATTTCTGATGTTCCTGCACCAATTTCATAAAGCTTGGCATCGCGCCACAAACGACCAACGGGATACTCATTAACGTATCCATTTCCACCTAAAATCTGAATCGCTTCACCCGCCATCCAAGTCGCTTTCTCTGCTGTATAAAGAATGACCCCCGCCGCATCTTTTCGAAGTTGCCGGATATGCGTTTGCCCCATACTATCCAATTGTTTACCCAAAGCATAACAATAGGCCCGACAAGCTTGTAAGGTCGTATACATATCAGCAACCTTCCCCTGTATCAATTGAAACTCTCCAATGGGTTGACCAAATTGTTTACGATCATGTATATAAGGTACGATCGCATCCATACAAGCTTGCATAATTCCCAGAGGTCCTGCAGCAAGCACTGCACGCTCATAATCTAAACCACTCATCAACACCTTTGCACCACCATCTAGTTGACCAAGTATATGGCTTGCAGGAACTTTGACATTCTCAAAAACAAGCTCGCCAGTATGTGAACCCCGCATACCTAATTTATCAAGTTTTTGCGCAACTGAGAATCCAGGCATCCCTTTTTCGACGATAAAGGCTGTAATACCTTTGGACCCTCCGGCTGGATCAGTTTTTGCATAAACAACTAAAACATCACAATCAGGGCCATTGGTAATCCACATTTTGGTGCCATTCAGCAAGTAAAAACCGTCTTTTTCAGTCGCACTCATTTTCATACTAATAACGTCCGAACCCGCATTAGGTTCACTCATAGCTAATGAACCAATCAGCGTTCCATCAACTAAGCCTGGTAAATATTTATTCTTTTGCTCTTGAGTACCGTTACGATGGATTTGATTAACGCATAAATTAGAGTGAGCACCATATGAAAGCCCTACTGAAGCAGAAGCCCGAGAAATCTCTTCTAGAGCAACCATATGGGCTAAATAACCCATATTTGCACCACCGTACTCTTCTTTAACGGTAATGCCCAAGACTCCCAAATCACCCATCTTTTTCCATTGCTCCATGGGAAACTGGTCTAAACGATCAATCTCTCCAGCTTGCGGTGCTAATTCTTTTTGCGCATACTCTCTCACCGCCTTGCGCAAAGCATCAATATCTTCACCCAAATAAAAATTAATTCCAGGGATTTCAAGCATTTTTATTCCTTCTATCTCAACAATTCTTTTAATTTTTTAACAAAAGTGTTTACCCTTTTGTAACTATATCTTAGGTCGATGAATCACCTTGAAATAATAAAACTTATTTTAAGATGATAATAAATAACCTTATCAAAAGGACTTTAGAAGATCAGTTCAGGGAAAAGGATTCTTTACAGAATATGGGAGTTAGTTCAATTAATGAATCAGTTTCTGGACTATTGTAAAAATTTGAGGATCTGGTGCTAAGGATGCCATTCTTTGTGCATGTTGAGAAATTTGTACGCTAAAACTAGGCTTCTCCGACATGAGATTCCCAGTTGTTCCGATTTGAGAAGCGGAAGGAGGATTCGAGGATTCAAATAATGAAAGTATTTCTGAGAAGCTTTCATGATTCTTCATAGCAACATATCCCCAATAAGTATTAAAAAAATTAACTACTTGATATAGGGAACGGCTTTTTATAAAAAAACTTGAGGTTTATTTTATTAATTTAAAGATTTAGACAAAAGAAATAATGGGAAACTAATCAAACTTGATGGCTTTTTCAGAAACCACCCGCTTCCATTTTTGAATACTTTGTAAAACATACTCAGACATGTCCTTGGAACTCCCAACCCAAACCTGACCACCAAGCTCAGAAAACTTGATGCGCATATCACTCTTTACGACGACTGCATGAATTGAGGAATTTAGTTTAGAGATAATTTCAGGACTGAGTCCTTTGGGTCCTGCAATTCCTAAAAAAGATGAGGCTTCAAAACCTGTAAATGTTTCAGCAACGGCCGGGACATTAGGTAACTGTGGCATTCTTTTTTCAGATGTGACGGCAAGGGCACGTAATTTTCCAGAAATCAGATGAGGCTGAACGACGGCAAAGGTATCAAACATGACATCTAATCGCCCAGCTAATAATTCGTTTAATTGCGGACTTCCACCTTTAAATGGAATATGTGTCATATCTATACCGGCAGTACTTGAAAAATACTCCGTCGCTAAATGAAAGAGGGAGCCATTTCCAGGGGATGGGTAATTGAGTTTTTTGGGGTTTTCTTTGGCGTACTTGATTAGATCATTAAGGTTTTTGAAGGAGGATTCAGAATTGACAACAATCACCATGGGATAAGAAATAAAAGTCGATATCCAAGAAAAATCATTCATCGGATCGAACGGCAGTTTATTCATAACAGCAGCTTGTGAAGGAAAAGCCCCACTGACCAAACTTAAACGATAACCATCTGGACTGGCTTTAGCTACAGAGTCACTCGCTAACATCCCACCTGCCCCCCCTTTGTTCTCAACGACAACGGGTTGGGATAATTCCGTGGATAATTTCTGAGACAATAATCTCGCAACAATATCGGCATTTCCACCTGGTCCAAATCCGACAACGATACTAATTGGCTTCGTTGGATATTCTTGCGCAATGCCTTGAAAAACACTGAGGCCAAGAGCTAAATAAACATAAACTTGTACAACTTTTTTTAGTAATGATATTAATTTCATGTGAATCGATAGAGTTGTGCTGGGTTGGTCACTAAAATCTGATGTCGAATAGACTCCTCTGGAACCCAAAGGGATAATGCATCCAAAATATCGCCATCATTTTGCATCTGATCAAACTGATTAACGTGTGGCCAATCTGTTCCCCATACAATTCGGTGAGGAGCAACCTCAATCAACTGACGAATAAAAGGCTGCATATCCAGACAAGGATACTCTTGTGCAGAGCACCGATGCAATGCCGAAAGTTTAACCCAACAACGTCCAGTTTCCATCATTTTGAGTAGGGTTATGAAGCCAGGTGTATTAATACCCTCATGACTTCTAACTCGAGCAATATGATCAACGACAATCGTCATGTCAAGACTCATCAATCGTGGTGCAAGTTCGGTCAACTCGATAGAGTTATTGACATGCACAGCAATATGCCAATCATATGGTCGTACTCTTTTTGCAATATCTTCTAAGACCTCAAATCCTGGAGTGCCCTTAACTACCGTACTAATCCTTGAACCACTAAACCCATGTTGATTAAGTTCATCAATTTGCGCTATCGGGGTATCAGGACCTGTTACTGCTACCCCTCGTAATCTTTTAGGATCAGATTTAACTGCCTGAAGAGTTGCAGCATTATGAGGACCATAAGCACTGGAGTGGACCACCACTGCTCGATCAACACCCAAAACATCTAACATTTCTAAAAGATTCTGAACAGGCGCTTGCGGGGGTGTAAAAGAGCGGTTTGGTGACAGAGGATACTTTACAAAGTCATCAAAAATATGCGTATGTGAATCACAAGATAATGGCGGAGCTTTATAAGATGGCTTTTTTGTGGGGTGAGCAGGTGGCAGGCAGGGCTTAGTCAAAAGAAATTTGTCTCATTGAATTAGAAAAACACATTATGCATGAGAACCAATTACAGTGAAGGGAGTTTGATGAAGGTATGACTCATCCTGATCCAGCATCATTGATAAAACCATTCACTTAATGTCCTATAACCCCCTTTAAACCGGTATAAATTGCAAGCCCTGTGGTGCATAAAGCAACGAGAGTGCCACCAAAATCTTGCAGTTTAGTCATCCAATGATGTAAATTTTGGACTGAAGAGTGCCCTCCACCAATGGCATTTACTGCCATCTTGATCAATGGATTCACTGGCGCAGATTTAAAATGACGTTGCTTTGCAGCAAAAGAGAAACTACCTAATATCATTCCAGTTAAAAAACTAAAGGCAATACTTGCTGAATACTCAAACACTTCTCGCCACTCACTCATGTTTTGAGGGAACACTGGAGAACTGTCCACGATACTTGTTATGCCACTCATCCCAATAACTGACGTGATAGCCAATGCTAATACACCAACAAACCATAGAAAAATAGATCTTTTGTAGGATTTAAATAAAAAATAGCCAAAAGGTAATGGCAGAACCATAGAAATAATTCTGAGATATAACATTTTTGTATCGTAAACAATGGTAATCAGAGCATGTGCGGCAAGCAATAATGCTAACGGCAGAAAAATAAACAATAAGATATCAAATATAAAACCTTGAAATCCTCTAGACTTATTTTGTTTAGTATCTAAGGAAGCGATGAAACCTTCTAGCTCAGAAATTCTATTTTGAAAGGCTTCCTGATTGGGTATTTCCTTTAGCTTACCCTCCAAGACGGCAATTTTCTCCATCAAAGGCTTAAAAAGATACAAATCCTTAGTACATGTTTTACAGACTAATGCGGCTTCATTGACTTCGGAAAGGCAATAAGGGCATTCCATTATTTTTCTACCACAAGGGTGACGAAGGTATTCGTTTCATGCCCTTCAACATCTTTTACATTGACTCGAAGTGTGTGTTTTCCGGGAGGAATTTCGGCTTTAGAAAATTCAAGACCATCTTTAGTAATTCCTTTTTTAAGTCTTTCAGTAAGGTCTACAGGAGTTGCTTTAACGTAAAATATTTTTACCGAATCAACATCGATCTTACCTTCCCCTCTCGCCTGAAATGCAAGCTTTAAATCAAATGGTGAAGATACGGCCTGACCATTATCTGGGGACACTAATTTAATACTTGGTCCACGGGCAATTCCACGCGTAGTTAAAGCGCCACTAGCATCTGGAAGAGCTGCCTCTTTTGCAGAGATCAAGGGTGTTGCATACACCGTAGAACTCATCAGGAAAATAATCCATAAAACAAAATATTTCTTCATACCATGACTCCAAATTATTAATCGCCTACCATCACAAAAGGTGCCCAAAATAATGGGTGAGCATAACTATACTTCATCACATTACCCTCTTTTAATCCACCATTGTTCACCATATACATCATACTTTGTTGTAATGATTCTGACTTACTTATTACTTGATTAATCTTGGGATTTTCAGATTGGTTCTGAATTTTAAATAAATCTGTCATTAATACCCTAGCCGCATCAGAATCAACAGGCCAATTAGAAACTAATAAAGCCCTTGCTCCAGCGAAGAAAAAAGCCTTACCAAGCCCAGAAATAGACTCCGTTCCAGCACCATCTCCCGCAGCCGTATTACAGGCAGACAACACTACCCAATCTGCATCTAATTTCAAAGAGATGACTTTATCCATAGTCAGTAAACCATCGTCCTTATCGCCAGTCACCGAGGGCGATGATAGTGCTAAAGCAGGTTGTGTTAAACCGTTCAGATCGCCTGGAACCAATCCATGCGTAGAAAACATGACCACCTTTCGATCGGATAAATCCATCGAGGTAACACGCTTTACGCTGGCATTTTCATGAAGGAAAATATCATCAGGTGTTGCCCCCATCGCTTTGCCAACAGCTAAAAGCTCATCAGTCGTGTCTGCTAACCTAGGTAATAAAGCGAGCTCTGCTGAACTTACACCTCGTGTCTTAGGGACACTTCGTAAGCGGACTGGCGATCCTCTAGAAGTTAACTGATTATTTACACTTAATTTTGTGGCCTCTTGCTGTTGCTCGACACTGAAAAACGGATCCCCAAACCCAATAAAATTTTTCCTTTTTTGATTCGCTATCGGCAAACTCCTTAAGGAGACTAATGCCGTAACAGAAGGTATTTGAGTAATCGAAATATCTTTAGCTAACCATGGAATAGACCGGTATTCAACAAATTGGATTGGTGCCTTCACTGGCTGCGGGGTTGGTTTTGTGACTAAGAGCGCTAAGGGTAATTGCGCTAAATCTCCATGGGGTACCGATATCATTAAGCGCTTACCAACCAACAAAGACTCAACAGGGGCCAGAACTTGACTATACAGTTTGTGCGCTAAAGGAACATCAAACGCTGGTATAGTCTCGATCGAAACCGCATTCGGATCTAGGGCTTTACGCAGATCAGCGACCTCTTTTGCTACCTCATTTTTAGAGATGGCTAGCCGAATAAATGTCGGAGCTCCTTGTTTTGTAATTCCCCAAACATATCCTGCAGTATCGCTAAAGTACCAAGATAAAAGTACTTCATCATCCTTTAATACTTTTTGTACAGCTTCCACGGAAGCAGGTTTTGGATCTACCAAATTGGCATAATCAGGAAATTTACGTTCGATTTCTTTTTTTAGATCTTGTCGTTGTGTATTAAAGGTTGCAATATCAGCTCGAATTTTGTTTTGTACTGCAGGCAATTGTTGATCTGGGGGTGCAGAGAGTAAGCCAGTTAATAACTCCGCTAAAGTGCTCATTCTTTGCTTTAAATCCTGTTCATCGCGTGCCAACTTAGCTAGCTGCGGATCAGTGATGGTCGCTCTAGCAGCAGAAGCTGTTAATGCTTTTTGTACTCCACTACCACGTGCTAAATCTGCAATTTGAAAAGCTTCTTTAGCGATAGATTCAGATGCATTCGTCTTCGCTTGATAAGCTAGAGTAGCTAAGTACTCTTCAAACACGAAATTCATTCGTTGGGTCTGACGAATGCTATTTGTAGAATTTTCTGAATTAAGCTGAGTTTGAGCAATCAAAATGGGCATAGCTAACTTGAATTCTGCTAATGCCTGAGCATACTGATTCGCTGTTTGCAAGGCGCTAGCATGAAATGCTCTGATCAAAGCTAATCGAGCAGAATTTTTATCTAATTTGGTACTCGCAGCGTCCAACATCTGTTTAGTCATCTGTATGGCCTGATCAGATTTACCCGTTTTAATCATGGCCAAAGACCAATCTAAGTCACCGGTTTGATATTTTTTTGCAACCTCAGGATCACTTTGAACACCTTGAAGCATCTCTGCAAAAACGACCTGAGCCTCAATATATTTTCCATCAGCAACTAAAGCCGTTGCCATGGCTCTTCGGACCTCAGCCAAGAATGGAGAACCTGGAAAATCAGAAATTTCTTGAGTTATTTTTAATGCAGCATTAGCCAGTAACACAGCTTCAGCTTGCCTTCCTTGCTCAGATATGATCCTGGTGAGGGTGAGCAGTGATGAACTTGTTCTGATTGAATATACGCCATACCTATTGATAGAGAGCATTAAAGATTCACGAGCGTAATATTCAGCATCAGTAATCTTTTTTTGCCCTAAATAAGATGTCGCTAATCCGCTTAACAACATAATTCGAACACCATACTGTCCTCTAAGATTAGTAGTATTATCTTGCAGAATTCTTTTTTCATTATCAAGAGCATCCTGTCCAGCACCTTTAGCGATATTAAGATTTTCTTGATTAAGTTTTAAGGCTTTCTGAAAAGATCGCTCAGCTTCAATAAATTTACCCTCTTGTAAAAAGACCCTGGCACGGGTCCATTCAAATCCAAGTTGCCAACCTAATCGATATTCATACTTTGCATTTCTGGCATTCGTCATGAGATCATTTAACGTGGTTTCTAAAGTCGCTAAATAATTCTTTGCGGCATCAAAATCACCAACCGCTAAGGAGTTAAGTGCAAATTGACGATAAATGGCTATCACCCAACCACGACTATATCGAGGTATATTCGCCATGGATTTTTCAAGTATCGTATTGGCATATAAATAATTACCTTTTGCACTTTCAAAATTAGCTAAATTAAAAAGCTCTTCAGCTCTTTCTGTTGGCTCTCTACTGGGATACTCTTCAACTACTTTATTAAGATCCTCTGCTGCTGCTTTAACGTTACCTAATGTTTCATAAGCAATGGCTCTTCTATAATAAAAAGCATTGAGTGTTTCAGCATCGGCATTTAAGGGAGGAGCTTTAGCAATAATGCCTTTTGCTTTCTCTTCCAATTTCAAATCTTGTTTTGTTTCAGCTAATACCTTTAAGATATCTTTGATATCGCGGGGCGGAAGTTTAATAGTCTCTATTTCTTCAGTCGAAGGATTTTTATTGATTGGCTGAGCGTGCGTAAAGAATATTAAACATAAGCCTAATATTGGGATAATTTTTTGTAGATATTTTTTTTGATTGCTGATTTTCATCTATATTTTTCAGTCCCTTAAATATCCTGGGAACATTTTATGAGTTTAAAATAATTTTTACTCGGCGATTTTCGGCTGCGTCTGGCTTATCCGGCAAAAGGAGCTCGGTAGACCCTTTTCCTGCGGCATTTAGGCGATCTTTACTGACACCCTTTGTCATTAAATACTTCATGACAGATACTGCCCTTTGATCGGATAGCTTCAAATTATATGCCGGAGTTCCAACAGCATCAGTGTGTCCTTCAATCATGAAAGAAAAGCTACGCAGTTGATCGCTATTGACTGCTTTTGCAAGATTATCCAACAGTGGTTTACTGCTAGATAAGACTGTTGAGGAGTTAAATTCAAACTGAATCACTAATTCAACACTGGGCTTTTCTATTGGCGCTGTTGGTTTCTCGTTTGACGCAATTGGCTTCTCCACTGAATTTGCGCTTTGATCAGTTGAAGCATTTGTTGAAGCTTTCACTTCAGGGGTCAGATTTCTAAAGCCCCTTGTTTTAAATGGGCTACTGTTACTCGGTGTGGTTGGATTTAATTTTTCAATAAGCTCTTCAGGACTTGCTGACTGCAATGGAGCTTGTGCTTGAGCAACACCGAAGAAAAAAGCATAAATCCATACTAGAAATACTCTCATTACTGCACCTCCTGTACGCTCAGGATTTGAGCGGAAAATTTCTCAGAGCTACCTTCAGGTCCCTTACCCGTAAGATAGTTAATTAAAGTACTTCTACCTTGTAGGTTATTCAAGGTATAGGTGTAAGGTGAATTAGGGTCGTTACCAATAGCGCCTAGGGCATTCAAGTCTCTTGGGTTATCCGACACAATCGCCAAAATATAATCAGTCCCTACGGGGCCAGCCACTTTAATTTGCCAAGAGGGATTGGGCAAATTGATTTGTTTATTCGCTTCAATACGATTGTTTCCATCTAACTTATTGGGATATAAAACATAAAAGCTATTGTTATCTGAACCTAGAAGTACTAGGTAAAGATAACCCGTGTGACTCGATTTAATTTTCAAATCCAAATAATCTTTGTTAATTTTTAGTATCTTTTTCGCTAACTGGATATCCAACTTTCTAGTTGGGTTTCGTTGCGCTTCAATATCTTTTAAGGTTGCAATTGATGCTAAAGGTGCTTCTACAACAGGATTAGAAATTTGCGCTACAGGTTTTGCGGGCTCAGTTTGATTCACACTTGGTTTGAGTGGCTCTGGTTGAAGATTTTGACTAGAGGTATTCTGAGCTAATTCAACAGGTTTACTTGGAACTGCTAACGCAGGAACGGAACTAATCGCTTGAGCTTGCACCGGATCCGGCTTATTCGATTGACTCTGCGTCAGATCAACTGGTTTTGAAGGGGGTAATGGCAAAGGCGTTGAGGCAATGGGCTTTACCAATTCGGGTTTATTGGGTTGTTCGGGTAAATTCTGAGCCAAGTCAGTCGGTTTACTTGGGCTCGTTACCGAACTAAAAGAAGGGATTGGTAAAGCAGTAGTTATTGGTTTTGGAGACGCGAGTACAGGTATCAGATTGCGATTGCCTCGAACAGTAATGTGGCTTGGTAAATAGATAGGTCCAGGCAACTTAGCATTCACAATATCTTGTGAACAAGACTGAATTTCATCGATCGAAACGCTACCGGATGCATTGAGATCTTTAGCGCTACCCAATAAACAATCTCGAATCGCTTGCGTAGCAATGCCACCTTTATTAGCGCCTTCATCATAACTAATCTCATCCGGACGAGCAGCCGAAATAAATACTAAATTCTCTTCTAAGGCACCTAACCTAGAAGATTTATCAAATAATCCTCTAGTTTTAAAATTACTAGGCATAGAGCATGCAGCTAAATCGTTTGATGATGACTTAGAATAAAATTTAGGCGTCAGTTTAGATAAAGCGCCTCTTGTTTGAAAGCTAGAATTAATAACGCCACCAGAATGGCATGCATCAAACATCACAATACTTTTATCAACTTGATCGTTTAATTTTTTAGTTACAAGAGCAATCTCATCATGAGTAATGGCCTGGCGATCATAACTTAATAAGCCCTCATAGCAGTTTTTAGTGGTGGGATCATAACCTCTTGTTCCATGCCCAGAGTAATAAATAAACACACGGCCACCATCCGCTGCTTGCGCACTAAAATCCTTAAACGCGTTCATAATGTTAATTTTCGTAGCATCTTGATTACGTAATAAAGTAATATTTTTTTCAGGAATACCCATCGCCATTGCTATTTTTTGGGCACTGATAATATCTGCCGGAACTCCTGGCAAGGACGGAGCCTCTGGTGAGTCATATTCAGAAATACCAATAATGAGTGCCGCACGATTATTTTTCTCTACATTTTGTGCACATACTAAACATATTGAATGAATCAAAAGATTGATTAAAATAAAAATACGAAAATGCTTCATTTCGTATCTCTCTTTTTAAATTCAATCTTTTGAATATATAAATCGCCTTGGGTATTTCTGGCTAATAAAATATTTGCATCTCGACTTTTTGTAGTATTTTCCATACTTATTTCATCAAACTCAGCTATCAAAGCCTTGATTCCACTGAACATGCTACCAAATATACTAAATATAATCGTTGGATCTTTGGGGGTCGGTTCACCTTCGGGACTGGTGATATCAATTCTTCCACCCGATTTTTCAACAGCAGCTAACCATTTTTGCATTCTTGGGGGAATCTCATTCGGTGTAATAGGTGAATAAAAATTAACAAATACAGGTTCCTTTACATTGGATAAAGACAAACCTAACTGATCATCGAATTTTTGTAAGTCAATAAAAGTTACTACTGGCTTAGCGGGTTCAATTGAGGTTGTTGAGCATGCAGAAAATAAACTAAATATGAGTGCATAGATGCATAAAATCATTATTTTTATCATCTGTTTATTATCTCTCTATGATGGTGTCTCTTTAAAAATAAAATAACTAAGTCAATTCATAATCTATCAACTCTATTTTTCAATTCAAAGCAAGACTAATAGACTTTTGATTAATTCTTTTTATAGATTACATTCAATTAATATAACAATTTTTTATTTTTTTGTCATCTCACCCTAGATACTGTACTTGAAAACCCAAATAGATGTTCAGGGCTTGTTTCAATGCCCCCATGCCATGAACTACCATCGC
>CAIPQU010000090.1 GCA_903867305.1 uncultured beta proteobacterium | reverse complement strand
AAGGTTGGTGGTATCTATGCCAACAATACGTATCCAGCAGAGTTTATCTATCAAAATTTGATGGTGCAATCCAATGTTATTCATCAAGCATTTTTATCAGGCGTTAAAAAACTCTTATTTCTGGGGTCGAGCTGTATTTATCCTCAACTAGCACCGCAACCGATGGCCGAAGACTCTTTGCTCACAGGCCTCTTAGAGCCCACGAATGAACCCTACGCTATTGCCAAAATTGCCGGCATTAAGCTTTGTGAAAGTTACAACCGGCAGTATGGTGCATCACATGGAATTGACTATCGTAGTGTGATGCCCACGAATTTGTATGGCACGGGTGATAATTATCATCCCGAAAATAGTCATGTGATTCCTGCATTGATTCGGCGTTTTCATGAAGCCAAGGCCAATCACTCCTCTGAAGTGGTTATATGGGGTACTGGCAAACCGATGCGTGAATTTCTCTACGTGGATGATATGGCGGCAGCCTCAGTTTTTGTCATGCAATTAGATAAAACAACCTATGATGCAAATACAAAGCCGATGCAAAGTCATATCAATGTTGGCTTTGGAAGTGATGTCACGATTGCACAACTTGCTCAAGCGGTGGGTCAAGCGGTGGGTTATCAAGGTAACATCTGTTATGACTCAACAAAACCTGATGGTACACCTCGAAAGCTCATGGATAGTTCGAGACTGAAAGCCATGGGCTGGCAAGCAAAGATCACTCTTGCAGATGGCTTAGAACTAGCTTATCAAGATTTTTTAGAAAAGCATACCTAACAGGCCAGTATGTCTTTGACCATTACAGGCTTTAACAGGTAAATTACAATAACAGGTTGAAGTTTGTATAAGTTGGTTAATCTGTTTGGAGTCTGTGCGGTGAATAAAGCCCCTATCCCATGCACTTTATGCGGTGATTATCTTGATATTGAGCAATACTTTACAAAACCGAATCTGTTGGCAGCAGTAGCAGTGATCAATTGCCATCCTCACTCGCCTAAACTGATCTGAGCCCCAAAAGTATGGGCATCAAATCAATATTGAAGTAATCTATTGACGCGAATTTTACTTATTTTTTAGTTGCTTGGGGGGGGGTATTTTAAAACTTTTAAACTTCACCACACGGCTATATAGCCAAATATAAAGAGCGCAATAAAGGATACTAAAAACCTCTAAAAGAAGAGTGTTATTCCAAAAAACAAGCGCAGGAAAAACTCCAAGGCTCGATAAAACCCATAAATAGGGTGATGTTTTTGCATTACGAACATAGGTGTTTTGGTTGGATTGCGTATCATCCGCACGTGCCCAGCGCACAACTCGTCGATAGATCAAACTATGAAAATGAGCCGCATCTGGCAAGCCGGGATTTTTTCCTTGATGAACCGATCTTCGCCAAATGGTAAATAAGGTTTCTGTAATGGGATAGGCATTAACGAGTAGCGCAAACCATGGAGACACAGTTGGGTTCTTTGCTACGATATAAACCGATAGGGCGGCAATATAAAAACCAATGAAGTAAGCACCGCCATCACCTAAAAAGATCAGACCTCTCGGATAGTTCCAAACAAAAAAGCCGGCAATTGCACCAATCATCAGAAGACTCAGACCAATAACGTGAGAGTCATTCACCTGAAACCCAACCCAACCAATGGCAAACAGCGCAATGATACCGACCATACTAGCTAAGCCATTAAAACCATCAATGATGTTGTAGGCGTTAGCCACGCCAGCAATAGCAAAACAGGTAAACGCTATCGAGATAAGGTTGATCAGTAACAGTTGATCAATCAGAGGCACGTCAAGCTTGGTAATCCAGGCATCAAACAAGAAACCAAATAATAATGCGCCCAAGGCGGTAAATAATAGACGTACTTTAACGCCTATATTTTTGGTGATATCTTCCAATAAACCAATCCCAATCACGGGTAATGAAGCAATTAATAGTAAGGGTAAGATGCCATTAAACTCTGGGTCGATTAGTCGGCGTAATACTAAAGGAATCACTAGGGCTAAAAATATCGAAACGCCACCAATTCGGGAGACTTGATGAGAATGAAACTTTTGTGGACCACTTTGATGGTCACCAGAAAACTTGCTATGCAAATGCTGATATCTTACTAACAGAAGCGATATAAATAACGAAATTAAAAAAGCTAATACAGGATAGGTCATTGCTATAATTTAACATATGTAATATTTAAAACCAATTAGTTATATGATTAGTT
>CAIPQU010000089.1 GCA_903867305.1 uncultured beta proteobacterium | reverse complement strand
TTCTCGCGAGCTCCGGAATTGATGCCATCCATATTACTGCTGGTCACTATAAATCGACACCATCAGCTGAGCGCATGATTCCACCGATGATCTATCCTGATGCAACCTTTGCGCATTTTGCCGAACAAGTCAAAAACGTCGTTCAGATCCCCGTCATTACGGTGGGTCGACTAGGTAATCCAACACTTGCGAATCAAGTACTTGAAGAAGGCAAGGCAGACTTTATTGCTTTAGGTAGAACCTTGCTCGCTGACCCACAGTGGGTGAATAAGGCTGCTGCACAATTACCGATTCGTCCTTGTATTGCTTGTAATACCTGCGTGAATGAAATGCGTGGCGGTAAACAATTAGGATGTTTAGTCAATCCTACGGCGGCCCATGAACTTGAGTTTCCGACTTTAGAGCCATTCGTTCAAGGTGAGCGTATTGCCGTCATTGGTGCCGGTCCTGCTGGCTTATCATACGCAGCCTTAATGGGTGTTAAAAACCACGTGACGGTCTTTGATAAAAATAGCCAAGTTGGTGGTTCTTGGTTATCGGCAGCGAAGGCGCCACGGTTTCAAGAAGTTAAAACCAACCCCATTGCATTTGAAAATTTTACTAACCAATTACGAAAAAGTGCAGAACTCGCTGGTGTTGATTTTCAAATGGGCGTCGATATCCAAACGCATATTCAAAATCACCCAAACCTTCTGCAATCCTTTGATCGGATTGTATTTGCCACTGGCGCACGATATCGATATGGGCTAGGCGTATGGGTTAACTTGATATTAAAAACACCACTTCGACATTGGTCGATATTAGATCGGATATTTCAAAATGAGACATTTAAAAATTGGTTTTATACCAAGGCAAGAGTGTCTCTATCCGATTCTTTATTAGGACTGGTTGGATCACATCAAAAATGTCAAATGATTGGTGATGCTCTTCTTCCAGGTAAAAGTGATATGGCAATCCGTAGCGCTTACATTTTGGCTCTTAAAGATTAGTCATTGCTTTTTTGAGTTGTGATAATCTTACCTTTATAAGAATAAAACACAAAGGGGACCTTATGAAAACACTGATTTTGTTGGTCGGTTTTGTTCTATCGCTGGCCTCAGTCCAAGCTCAAAATCTAGCTAATTTTCCAGAAAAGAATGTCACCATCATCGTTGGATTTCCACCGGGAACAGCAACCGATACAGTGGCCCGTATTTTAGCAGAGCGTTTTGCTACAAAATTTGGTAAGCCATTCATTATAGAAAACCGACCTGGTCAAGGAGGAAGTCTTGGAGCTGCCGCTGCAGCGATTGCTCCGCCCGATGGATATACACTTTTGTTGAGCGCAACAGCACCATTTGCGACAAATCCCCATTTATATAAAAAATTGCCATATGATCCGAGGAAAAGTTTTGCACCGATTGGACTAGTTTCATGGTTGCCATATGTGATGGTAACTAATCCTAAATCAGGGATTATGTCTGTTCAAGATTTGATTGATAAAGCAAAAGCAGATCCTCTGAAATACACCTACGCTTCTATCGGTAACGGTGCGACGAGTCATTTACTCATGAGTATGTTTACCAGCCAAGCGGGTATCAAGATGGTTCATGTCCCCTACAAAGGTAGCTCACAGTCCCAAACTGATGTTATTGGTGGTCAAGTAGATGTTACGTTTGATACCGTTTTAACTTTAGCGCCTCATATCAAAGCTGGTAAGTTACGAGCATTGGCTACGGGTGGTTTAACCAGAACCGCCTTATTACCCGAAGTGCCGACCCTCGATGAATTAGGTGTAAAAGGTTTTAATGGTGGAGCATGGTTAGGATTATTTGCGCCAGCTGTTACACCTAAAGCCCTAGTTGAAAGGTTCCATAAAGAACTCAATAGTACTTTAGAAGACCCTGAAATATCCAAAAAATTAATGGGGATTGGTTCTGAGATTTTAATGAGTAAAAATCCTATAGAGTTTGATGAGTTTTTGGAGTCCGAATACATCAAATGGGGACAACGGGTCAAAGAGTCTGGAGCAAAGATCGAATGAATTCGGAAGTAAAAGTCGCGCTTAAAGCCGCAGAGAATTTTAAGTATCACGAGCACACGAATGGACTTAAATATTTTCGGCATGATTATTTTGCTCCAGAAGTAGACCCTGAGTTTTCACCACAATCGTATTTAATTAAACAATTACCAATGGTTGTGAATCCTTTGCACTTTCATGAGCAAAACCAGTTTCAAGTTTTTATCGAAGGTCGGGGATCTTTTGGTAAGCATCTAATAGAGCCTTATGTCGTTCATTATGCAGGTGCTTATACAGGTTATGGTCCCATTGTTGCTGGGGAAGAAGGGGTGCATTACCTAACCTTGCGCAGTAGTAGAGATCCTGGCGCTAAATTTTTACCAGCACAGATGGAACAGTTCAAAAAAGGCCCTAAACATCATTACACATCCCCCTCGATGAAGGCCTTGGATCAAACAGATCTAAATGCCTTAAAGGAGCTTGATTTTCGTTGGGAGCATATTGATCAAGACAGTGGGCTCGGAGTAGGGGAGTTAAAACTTCCGCCGCATCAGTCTTATGACATTCGAATACCTAACCAAGCTGCAGGTATCTTTATTGTGGTCATGCAAGGATGTTTAGTAGCAAATGAGCAGAAAATGTTTAAAAATGAGAATCTTTATATTGCCAAAAAGATACAGACTTACTCCATTCAAACGGATGAGCAAGCAGCACAAATATTGGTTCTGCAAATGCCTCTGAAAAATCTGGTGTACTGCTAAACTCCGAGCTAGAGTTTTTTAGGAAGTTCAATAATTCATCTTTACATGGATTGAGTTTTCAGAAAAAAGATAACTGCAATGGAATGTAATCGTGGAAAAATTTTTAAATAAATCTTTTCCATACCCCGGTAGCAAATCCAACAGTTCGATCTCCGACAGTCAATTCACCATTTAAAAAAACCATACTTTTGGTCACTTTAATGACCGAAGGAGTTAACTCGACCGTATCACCAATTTGAACTGCATCGACGAATTGGTAATTGAATTGAATCGTTGCGGTACTTTTCGTTTCTGTAGTATGTCGAGCAACTACTCCAAAGGCTCGGTCCGCAAATGTCATTAAAGCACCTCCTTGCACAACCTTCCGAAGATTTTGATGTTTTAGTCCTGTGGGAAATAAAAAATGAACATCAGTGCCGTTTTTTTTATAGAAAAAAGGACCTGCAGTTTGTATAAAACCTTCATCTTTGAAAGTTTCCCAACCTTGGGAGGTGTGGTGCTCGATGAGTTCTTGCTCGGTTTTTTTGTTCATTAGTGTATGATTATTCTGATAAATTTTAAAAAGCAAAGTATATAGCATTCGCTAAAAAATGTTGCATTTGCATTTTGAAAAGCATTCGCCAATAAAGAAAGACTTCTTACATGACTGACACAAGCACACATGCATCACAAGAGTTAGCATCATTTGTAGCTCAATTAAAGGCCGAAGATATTCCTGAACATGTTTTTCTGAAAGCAGAAGATCTTTTCGTTGATTGGGTAGGCTCAACTTTGGCTGGTAAAGGTGCGCGCGCGATCGAGATTATCAACCGCTTTTCAAAGCAGATGGGTCCTAATACTGGTTCGTCTGAGGTCCTCATTGATCGGACTCAAACTTCTCCAATATTTGCAGCGATGATCAATGCTGCCGCATCTCATGTTGTCGAGCAAGATGATGTCCATAACGGTTCTGTATTTCATCCTGCCACGGTAGTTTTCTCACCAGCTTTGGCCGTGGCACAATCCATTGGCGCAAGTGGCCAAGATTTTTTAGTAGCCTCGATTGTTGGATATGAGGTAGGTATTCGGGTCGGAGAGTTTTTGGGGCGATCACACTATAAAGTGTTTCATACAACCGGAACCGCAGGTAGCGTTGCTGCTGCTGCAGCAGTCGGTCACTTATTAAAGCTAACTCCTGAACAAATGCTGCATGCCTTCGGTTCCGCGGGAACACAAGCAGCAGGTTTATGGGAATTCTTAAAAGATGCGGCAGACTCAAAACAATTACATACAGCACATGCTTCGGCGACTGGACTTATGTCAGCTTATTTAGCTAAAGATGGCTTTACGGGGGCTCAAAAGATTTTGGAAGGAACGCAGGGGATGGCTGCTGGTATGTCTACGGATGCTAACGTTGCCAAATTAACGGATCGCTTGGGTCAACGTTGGGCATTGGTTGAGACTTCCTTTAAATATCACGCTTCTTGTCGTCATACCCATCCAGCGACCGATGCATTACTGAAGGTGATGCAAGACCATCACTTAAAAGCTGAGGATATTGCCCAGGTCACTACCTTTGTCCATCAAGGTGCAATTGATGTTTTAGGACCTGTTGTGAATCCTCAAACAGTCCATCAATCGAAGTTTTCGATGGGAACTGTCTTGGCCTTAGCCGCTCAATATGGATATGCAGGTTTAGAGGAGTTTGAGAGACACTTCAAACATCCCCAAGTTCAACAATTAAGGGATCGAGTACAGATGCAGTTGGATCCCGAGATAGATGCGGCGTATCCTGCGCGTTGGATAGGTAAAGTGAGCGTGAAGACCATCGATGGTCGTGAACTTCATGGGCGAGTTGACGAGCCCAAGGGTGATCCTGGTAACACCTTATCACGCACCGAAATTGATACTAAGGCCATGCGTTTAGCACTATTTAGTCATGCAGCGACAGAGACTGAGATGAGGATTTTACTGACTCAGCTTTGGGGTATCAGAAGTATCAAACAATTGAGTGCATTATTGCCATAGGTTGTTCTAAACTAGCTCGCAGATGCGGTAGCTGATTGTAAGAATATAAAACACCCCAAACGGGATCAATTTATTTATACTTGTCTTATGTGGATAAAGGTCAATATGTATAAGCGTTTTTCGAGGATCTTACTGAGTCTGGCAACTTTCAGTATGTTAGTTGCCTGTGTCTCAGCGGAAAAATATACCAACATGATTCATCAATGGATTGGTCAAGACGAAGATACCCTAGTCGCTTCATGGGGTGCGCCAACAAGCTCATATACGACAGATACAGCAAAATATCTGACCTACGAAAATCTCAAACAAAACTATATACCGCCAACACCTTCTTCGGTTCAAGTTATACGACAAGGTGACGCTGTTTTTACAAGGCCAATTCCGGGCTCACCTGGCTATGTCTACATGACCGATTGTCGAACAACCTTCACGATTCAAAACAAAAAAATTGTGAATGCTAATGCCACGGGTAATTCTTGTTATTTATAGGTTGACCATATCTTGCCGCCCGCACTGCTTTTTTTGTTGCTCTACAAGCGTGTAAAATATTTAGATGTCAGTCGATATTTCTTCTCTTCCTAATCACGTTTTAACAGTCACCTTGGTGGTATCGATGCTTCTTGGATTTGCGTTACAAAGAACGCAATTTTGTTCCATGGGGGCAATTAGTGATATTTTTATTATGCAATCTTGGTTTAGGATGCGCCAATGGTTACTGGCACTTGCAGTAACCATCTTCGGTACCGCTGTGCTCTTTTATGGATCATGGATAGATATCCACCAAACTATTTATAACAGTTCAAAAGTGTTGTGGTTGTCGCATTTAGTTGGTGGTACTTTATTTGGTGTTGGTATGGCGATTGCATCAGGTTGCGGTGCGCGCAACCTCATTCGACTTGGTACTGGCAACCTCAAATCTCTGGTTGTATTGATCGTCATGGGGTTGTTTGCACAAATGACCTTACGTGGTGTTTTTGGCACGATTCGTGTGAGTACCGTTGATCGAGTGCAAATGAATCTTTCCACCCCACAAGATTTGGCGAGTATTGTGCATACTTGGATTGCCATCGATACGCCGCTATTATTTTTGATCATTGCAAGTTTTCTGAGCTTACTTGTGCTTATATTTGTATTCAAGGATCAGAAATTTCGAAGCCCTCAAGCGTCGTGGATTAGTGTTGTGGTTGGTGTATCCATGGTTTGTTTTTGGTGGATATCTGGATTTTTAGGATTTGTGCCGGAGGATCCCAATACACTAGAGCCATTATTTATGACGACCAACAGTGGCAAGATGGAAAGTGCCTCTTTAGTAGCCCCCTTAGCGTATCTACTTGATTATCTCACCCTGTTTAGTGACAGTTCCAAGAAGTTAAGCTTTGGCATTGTTCTGGCGTTAGGTATGTGTCTAGGCTCTTTTTTGAGTGCGCTTCAACAAGGTCATCTGAAGCTACTTGGATTTAGTAGTGCCAAAGATACACTCAACCATCTCATCGGTGGTGCTTTGATGGGTATTGGTGGAGTAACTGCTTTGGGTTGTACCTTTGGCCAAGGATTAAGCGCCATGTCTACTTTGGCGATATCCTCTTTCATTACCGTTTCAGGTTTTGTAATTGGCGTCTATTTAGGACTTCGTTATCTTGAACGAAATGCGTCTTAAACACCCTTCTCTTTAAACCAGGCAGTAGCTTTTTCCCAACCATCTTTTGCTGCGGCAGGGACATATGTTGCGCGGTAGTCTGCATGAAAAGCGTGACCAGCAGCGGAGTATAAAATGAATTCAGATTGCTGCGCTGCGCGATTTGTTTTCAGTTGATGCAGGGTGTTTTGCATCTGAGAAACGGTTGAGACAGAAATACCAGCATCTTTAGCTCCATACAAACCTAGTACGGGTGCTTTTAATTGATTTGCGAGTTCGATGGGGGTATTGGGGAAATTGGGAGTTTTTTCTCCAGTCAGACGACCATACCAAGCCACACCTGCTTTAATACCACGGACTTTTTCACAGGATAGCCAAACCACTCGTCCACCCCAGCAAAAGCCATTGATGCCAATTCGAGTAGCATGACCACCATGTTCTTTTGCCCATTTCATTGTTTCTTCGACATCTTGAAGAACTTGTTGATCAGGCGTTTTGGACACAATATCGGACATCAATTGAGCCATACTTCCAACTTGTTGAGGATTACCTGCGCGATAAAAAAATTCAGGGGCAATGGCTAAGTAGCCCAACTTAGCGAAACGACGCGCGACATCTGCAATGTATTCGTGAACACCAAAGATTTCGCTCACGACAATCATGACAGGTAGTGGCCCTGATGCCTTTTCAGGCTTAGCAACATAAATTGGTAATTTTGAATCTCCATAGGTGATCGTTTCATCTGAGCATTTGAGGCCATTGAAATCTGTTTTAATCGCCTGCGCAGATACAGGAGAGGCTGCTAAGGCATATCCTAGCCCACCTAAACTTGACGTTTTGATAAAGTCACGCCGACTAGTATGTGAGGCATTGATAAGAGATTTAGTATCTTGTATGAAATCGTTCATGATATTTATAAATTGACTTGAGTTATGAAAAAGAAAATGCTCTAATTGTTAATACAAATGAATTGCCAAAAAAATATTAGCGAATTCGATGATTAGATGATAATCTAATATGAGTAAATGGAGATGAACATGCCTGAACATCAGGTGGAAGATGAACAGTTTGACTCGGAAGTTCCAAAGGCCCCTAAAAAAGGCAAGATACTGATTGTCGAGGATATTCTGACGAACAGGATGGTTCTCACATCTCTTTTAGAGACTTTGGACATTGAAGTTCTGATTGCAGAAAACGGTAAAAAAGCCGTTGATATCTTCAAGAGTGATCCGACTATTAATATGATCCTGATGGATATTCAGATGCCAGTGATGAATGGTATAGAGGCTACTTTAGTCATTCGTGAATGGGAAGAAATCAAACGCCTATCTCCAACTCCAATCGTTGCGATTACAGCATTTGATTACGCTGAGGATATCAAGAATTGTAAAGATGCTGGCATGAATGATGTGATGTTTAAACCGCCAGATTTAAAAAAGCTCAATACTTATGTAGAAAAGTATCTATACGTAAAAAAAATTGATCCTGCCTTATTTGAATTAGTAAAGGATAAGGCAATAGAAAAGCTTTTAGATGATCGCACTGAAGCTATCTTTAATGAAAAATGGTTGAAAGTCTTTGTGAGCGACCATAAAAAATTAGCTTCGGTAATTTTAAAAAGTGCCACAAAAAATATCCCTGAATATTTTGCTTTACTTGAAGAAGCGATTCGAAACCATTCGATGGATGAAGCGAAAGCAGTGGTTCATGTTCTCAAAGGTTTGCTGCATCAGATCGGTGCGATCCGTTTATCGAAAATACTCGCTGAATTAAATGAGCGTATGAAAGAGGGCGCGGCGATCAATGAAATTTTGTATACCGGGTTAGTCAAGGAATTTCAGATTTTAGATAAAGAATTGCAAGTCTGGATCAAAAAGAACACCTAGTTTTGTAATGCACCAACGGTGTCAAATAAGTTTTTGATCATGGAAGCTTCGATATTACGCGTGATAAATACCAACCTAGAACTGTGGTCACTACTCGGCCATTCTGGTAAATGAACTGGTGGGTGAAAGATGTGTTGTACCCCCTGAACTACAACTGGTTTGTTCTCGACATTTACTATGCCTTTCATCCTTAATAGATCAGGTCCTCTGAGGTTGCTGAGCAAATCTAGTGCCGAAGAAAAAGCATTCCAAGTAAAAGGTTTTTCGAATCGTATGGATAGCGTTTTGATTTGACTACTATGGGCCTGAATGAAGTTCCCGAGATATTTTTCTTGCCCATCATCTTCCCCCAAGAAATGCAAGATTTTTTCATTTGATTTGGATGACGAAAGGCCGATATTCATGAGCTCGCTGGGTTGCAGTTGCCCATGAAGAACTTCAATGATGGGTGCGTATTGATTCATTGAATGGATCAGTTCTTTGACTTCTTGGAGCTGATCTTGATTGACTAGATCTGATTTAGTCAGAATGATCTTATCGGCGATCGCCAGTTGTTTCACGATTTCCGATTGCTGTTTGGCTTGATCCTTCAGATTGACTGCGTCAGCTAGGGTGACTAGACCGTCGAAACGAAACTGAGCTTCAAGCAGAGTATCGCTCACCAGGGTTTGTAACACAGGAGCTGGATCAGCTAGCCCGGTAGTTTCAATGATGACTCGATCAAAATCAAATACTTCGCCGACTGAACGCCTAGCAAAAAGATCTCTGAGAGTTTCTTGCATATCAGTTCTCACAGAGCAGCAGATACAGCCGTTAGACAGCAGCGTAATATTTTCCGTAGAACTTGCCACTAAATCATGATCAATACCAATTTCACCCACTTCATTAATCACCACTGCCACCCGGTTCATTTCTGGGTGGCGAACTAGTTGAGAAATCAAGGTTGTTTTACCGCTCCCCAAAAAGCCTGTAATAACAGTGACTGGTATTTTGCTAGCTAGCTGATCTCTCTGAAAATTCATAGGATCTTAAATATTCATCTCCAGAATATATAAACCACCTCCAAAACGGTCTACACCATACACAATCGCATTTTCATCGACATACACGTCATTAATTTGGATCGCACCTGCAGGTGAGAGTTTTGGAGCGCCTGGAACATAGTAAGCAATTTCTTCTACTCGGTAAGGATCTGTCGTATCGAAGACCCGTATCCCACCATTAAAGAATGAGCCGATGATAATCGTGTCTGAATAGAAAGAACCTGGTACTGGTAAATTTTCGTGCAGATTATGTGCGCCGTATCGACCGCCGCGTTTACTAAAGACTTCCACAGGTGGCATCGGGAAAGTGGAGAGAGATA
Source organism: uncultured beta proteobacterium (assembly GCA_903867305.1). Classification (GTDB taxonomy): domain Bacteria; phylum Pseudomonadota; class Gammaproteobacteria; order Burkholderiales; family Burkholderiaceae; genus Polynucleobacter. The sequence continues at coordinate 16,248 of CAIPQU010000089.1, read as the reverse complement.
ATGGATTTTTTTCATCACGACTATCGATGACCCAAACTAATTTCGGCCAATCCTCGCCATCATCACGAACGCATTCATCACTCACCATCCAAAGGTTACGATCAAATAGCGGCAGAACAGTATGGATAAATCCATTCAGCGGTGGAGAGTGGTTCCAATGAGAAATCACTTGGATATTTTTCATATCAGAGATATCGAGTACAAAAGCGCCACCATCAATATAACCAACATATGCTTTACCAGGTTCGCGCGGAAAAACATTCGAGTTATGAACTCGGTAACCAGTATCGAATTTAGGATGGCGTGGAGGAGGGGCGGCTTGATCCCCAAAGCGTGTTCCGGGATACCACCACCGACCCGCTTCAAATGGCTTGGTAGGGTCAGATACATCTAAGATTCGATAGAATTGATCATCATTTGGATGGGTTGGGACAAAGTCGTCTGAACCAGAGGACATATGAATATATTTACCATCAACAAACCACAGAGCATGTACGCCTCTCGAGTGGGGGCCAGAGCAATCAAAATGAGACAGTAGTTTTGGATGCTCAGGATCACTGACATCAAATAAGTCGACACCCGCAGGCTTAAGGCCTACAGTTTGTGTTTGATAAGCAACTGCCAAAATATCTCCATAGACATCTAAGGAGTTAGAGCGCAGTTGCATATGGGGAAGATCCGTTTGAACGATCATTCGTGGATTTTTGGGGTCAGTAACGTCAATCCCAGAAAAGTTTTTAGGGGCTGACTCATGGGCTAACCACATAATGCGACGTCCATCTTTGGTGATCTGCAAGCCCATTCCCTCACCAAGTCCACCAAAACCACCAATTTCATGGTGGGCGAGGAGCGTCATATTACGGGCTAGAGTTTGGTCTGCTTTGGAGCTTGCTTGTGAATTTTGCATAATTTTTGATCTCGTTTTGGGTAGTTCAGATGAATAGGATTTTAACCTTCAATGTGCTAGTATATTTTACAAATTAGAATTGCATCAAAACAATCATTTGAATTTTCTGGAGACCCCTGATTGAATCAATTTACTATTTCAGCATGCACCAAGCAGGCAGCACATGTATTAAAAAGTCTTGCGCAGCAATCTGTTTTTATTTTTATTCTGTTATTTGTCAGTGTTGCGCATGCTCAAACATTTCCGACTAAGCCCATTGCCGATGCTTATAGCAAAACCTTGCTTACGATTTTGGGGATGCCTGAAATTAAAGAACAATTTGCGAAGTTAGGTGTTGAAGCTGTTCTACGCTCGATGGAAGATACTAAAAAGTTTTTAGATGCAGAAAAACAAAAGTACACAAAATTAATTAAAGACAACAATATTAAGGGTGAGTAATCAATAAAATGTCGAATAGCCTTCCACAAGACGCTCTCCAGCTCAGTCATATGGGTTTTGCAGTACATGACATTCAACTAATCGCCAATTATTACCAAGAGGTTCTTGATTTTAAAGTCACTGATCAGGGTAAGTTAGGTCAGATTGATTTGATGTTTTTGAGTCGTAATGAAAAAGAGCATCATCAAATTGTGATCGCCAATGGTCGACCAGAAACCTTAAGTTTCAACCCGATTAATCAGATTTCATTTCGGGTACCGAATCTTGCCTATCTCAAAACATTTCATCAACGTGCCAAGGCAAACCCTCGGACACATGATCTTGTATCGATTTGTCATGGCAATGCCTTATCGATTTACTTTCGGGACCCTGAGGGTAACCGTATTGAAATATTTTTTGATACACCTTGGTATTGTGAGCAACCCTTGCGCGATGTGATTGATCTCGATTTACCAGAACAGACCATTATGGAGCTTGCTCATCAAAGTGCAAAATCACGACCTGGTTTTTGTTCGCGCGAGGAGTGGTTGGAAAATATGAAGATAAAAATGAATTCTTAAGGAAAACTCTGATGCGTACTTTAGCGATTTTCAGTTGTATTTTTTCATTACTGATGGCGCAGCCGAGTATGGCTGCCAAACCGATGGATCCCTCTTGGCCCAATAAGCCTATAAAGATGTTATTAGGTTATGCCCCTGGTGGCGGCTCAGATATTATTGCGCGATTGGTCGCTAAAAGTTTGGGTGAGCGTTTAGGGCAAAACGTCATCGTAGAAAATCATCCAGGAGCAGGGGGGACGATTGCAACGGATTTAGCTTCAAAGGCCAATCCCGATGGCTATACTTTGTACTTTGCTCCGAGTGCTCATGCTAGTACTGCGGCGATTCGAACCAAAGGGTTACCCTATGATCCCGTCAATGATTTTTCGTGGATTTGTATGGTAACGACTTATCCAATTGCATTTACTGTTTTACCTGATTCGAAATTTAATACCTTAACTGACTTTATTCAAGCCGCAAGAAATGAACCCGGTAAATATTCTTACTCGTCGGTTGGTGTTGGATCAGCGATGCATTTGGTCGGTGAGTGGACTTTTTCTGAGGCGAAGGTGAATGTCATTCATGTTCCATTTAAGGGGGGCACACAACCCTTTCAGGAATTATTGGGAGGTCGGGTTGATGTGATGATTGATACGATGACATTAACAGCTTCTTTATACCGAGATAAACGTGTCAAAATATTAGCAACTACAGCTCCTAAAGGTAGTTCGCCTATTCCAAATATAGCAACCGTTGCTGATTTCTTCCCGGAAGTAAATTATGAATCTTGGTTAGGAGTTTCAGGCCCACCGAATTTACCTACCGAGATGATTGAGCGAATTAATAAAGAAGTTCGTGCCATTCTCAGTGAACCTGAATTTCGTCAACGCTTAATTGATTTCGGTGGCAAACCGAATGCAAGTTCACCTGCTGAATTTAAAGCGAGAGTTGCCAAAGATATCGACAGCTTATCGAAAGTCGCCGTTCGCCAAAATATCCGCCCCGAATGATTTCAAGCTCAAGCGCAAGCTCTAAGGGACAAGCTTACGGATTTAGAGCGGAAGCTGGACACCTTCACGTTCCATTTTACGGGCAGTAAACCGAAATAAAGCGAGTAGTAGGCAAGCAGCAATTGCAAGGCTAATGCTATTACCGGCCCAAAATCCTGCAGCACCGTGAAAATAATCTGGCACCCATGAGAGTTTGTTAAAAGCCATGAGATAGCCTCCAAGTAATCCAACACCCCATAAGGAACCTGCATAGATTAGCATCGGCCAAAAAGCTACACGATAACCTCGAAGAATAAACGCTGCCGTTACTTGAAGGGCGTCAGCCATTTGGTAAATCGCGATGAAGATGAAAAGTTTTTTAGCCATTAATCGTGCTTCAGGTCTTGGAGCGTAAAGATCTAATAAGAAGTCTTGTAAGAACCAGACGACGACACCAATCGTCACACTCACTGTCGTAATAAAGATGACTGCAGACCAACCGACTTGTTCTGCTTTCTTAGTCTCTTGAGCCCCTAGATGTTGGGCAATGACGGTCATTGTAGCGATCGATAAGGACAAAGGGACCATATATAACACGGTACCCATATTCGCAATCACTTGATGTCCTGCAAGAACACTTGTGCCAAAGCGAATAATAAACAACGCCATAAACGCGAAAGAAGTAACTTCTATTAAATAACTAAACCCAATTGGCGCACCGAGTTTGAGGATATTCCAAATCCGTGGCCAATTAGGCCAACTGAATTTTGAAAAGATCCCAAAAGGCTCGTACCGTTTTTGCGTACAGATGAGTATCGTTACCGAGATGACCCAAAACCATTGCACAATCACAGAAGCCAATGCACAGCCAGGACCTCCCATGGCTGGGATACCAAAGCCACCAAAGATAAATAAATAGTTTAGAGGTACCTTGAGCATCAAGCCGAAGACTTGCAGTTTCGTGATTACTTTGGGCATTGATATGGCGTTATGTAATGCCATATACGTGCGCATAATCATCGTACCCGGTGTACCGAAGGCTAAGATTTCTAAGTAGAGTCGAGCTTTCGCTTCAATGTTTGGTGAGACATCACCAATCGCAATAAAAGCACCTGGATGGAGCAAAACCATAATGCCCACCAATGAAGTGCCCATCGCAAGCCACAGGGTTTGACGCGTATCCTCACCGACATCGAGATATTTCTGCGCACCAAATAATTGACCGCCAATCGAGTTAAGTGCTGATAGAACACCCGTTAGACCTACGTAAATACTAATAAAAATCGATGAAGCTAGACCTAGTGCAGCGAGGTCATCTGTCGAAAATCGCGCTGTCATCGCAGTATCCATGACGCCAAATGCGATCACAGCCAGTTGTCCCAAAAGAATTGGGGTGGCTAAATTTAAAATTTTAGGAACATCGCGTTGCAGTCGAGAAAAAACATTTGGTAGAGACCTAAGCATAGAATTCCAATTATTGTTGTGTAACGCGATAGAGCCGAAGTCGTTCGTCTCTATCGCTATCTCGACGATCTTCCCAGATGAGTGTTAAACGTTGATGGTTTAAAAGTGCCGCAGCTTTAGCTTCTTCCGAGGAGTGTGTTAATTTAAATTCGCAGTTAGAGTTATCTTCAAGACGAAGCTTGGTGAAGTAAGCAAATGAAGCTAATTGAGCATCACCTAAATAGCTACTGTCGACACAATTCACTGTTTGAGGGAGGGCTTTAGCAAATCGTCTCGCAACCGGTTCATAAGTTTTAGCGTAGTTAATCGTTGGTAACCACAGGGTCATTAAAAGGACCCACATCAGCGTTGTCCCGGATGCAGAGATTACCAAGCAACGCCATATGACTTTTGGAGAACGAGAGACACGCCAGCGAACAATCAGAACCCAAATGGTCGTGATGATGAGAGCGATGATGAGTTTGATAGGTTCAAAATGCGCCACGAAGCCAGGAATATATCGCGCCACATTGTTTGCGGTCACGGCAGGAATGCCCGTTAATTTAGCAAACCAAATGGTCCAAATAAAACCAGCGAGGATAGTAAAAGACAGGAGTGATAACCAGTCAATAAAGCTGATGAGCCCACGTCGTAAATAGGGTAAACCGAAGGCACTAATGATCGCCATTGGCGGAATTAATAACATCAAAAAACGTTCATTAAGATCTTGGTTAAAGATCAGTAGGATGATTTGTGCAATGAATAAAAAGATCGGAATACAAAGATGTGCCATACGCCAGCTGATGGAACTATTTTTGAAGCCAACATAAACACCCAAAAAAAATAGAGGCCAAACGGGCCAGGTATAACTCCAAAAGTTAATCCCTAAGAATTCGACAGAGTCCAAATGAATAAAACCTTTGAATTCATATATTCCCCACCAATTGAAGATAGCTAGTTCAATTTGTTCATTCGAAGCAGAGCCTAATCTCCAAGACAGTGGCCAGATCGAAAGCATCAATCCCGATATGATCAAAAATGGCAAGACCCATTGCATAGATACTTTTTTCGGATTAAGGAGGATGACACTGATCAAACTCGGTATCCCTAATAAAACAGCCGTCCATAAGCTTCCTGATAAGGCAATGATGCCGATGGCCAAGCCGCCAATAGCACCACCTTGAAAAGGTTTGTCAAATCCTCGGACGATACCGTAGATCAGAACACATAAGCCAAACAATTCCGTCAGAAGTGGGGAGGCTTCATGAACCCGAACTGCCAGACCGACACAAGCCAAGAAAATCAATAAGGAACCGTCGGCAATCGTTTTTCCGAATTCTTTAGAACTTGGTTCACCGCCTAAAGCAAAAGTCATTGGTTGCACTTCTTTTCTTCTTCCAAGGAGGTAGGTTGAATACCATATAGCCGTTGTAGAGGCCAAAAAAAAGATGCCGCTCATGAGTCTTGCTGCATTGACTTCACCAATGATGGGGCCTAAATAATGAATCGAAAGTCCTCCGATCCAATATGGTAGGGGTGGTCCGATAAGGATATCCCGACCAGCAATATGTGGAAAAATAAAATCATGAAGATTGCCATGTGCAACCATCCACATGGTTCCAAAGCCTACGGCATCGTCATTCTTCCAGGGGTCGTGCCCAAACAAACCTGATAAAGCATAAATACAAGTAACCGCGAAAATAATCAGACGCGGCATACTTGCTGTGGATGCTGCGGTCAGTTTAAGGGGTTTATTCATTTTTAATAAAAAAGGCAGCCAAAAGGCTGCCTTTATGTGTTTCTAATCAATTTAGCTTTTTACAGAAGCCTTACCGCTTGCTCTTGCGCCAAACTTTTGCTTGAACTTCTCAACACGGCCAGCAGTATCCATAATTTTCTGGGTACCTGTGTAAAAAGGATGAGATTCAGAAGATGTTTCAATTTTTGCTAAAGGGTACTCTTTACCATCTTCCCATTTAATCGTTTCTTTGGTAGTAATCGTCGAGCGAGTTTTAAAGCTGAAGTTGTTTGACACATCAACAAAAACAACTTCTTTGTAATCTGGGTGAATACTTGGTTTCATGATTGTTCCTTAAAAATTGAGGTAGCCATTACAAGGTGATGAATTTCCTCAGTAATACTTGCCCACGAAAACGACTATTATTGCATAAATTGGATGTTTTAGCCACTTTTTGCTGAAAATTCCTCGAATTACCCACCTCTTCGCATCAAATCGAAGAATTCTGCGTTATTTTTTGTCGATTTGAGTTTATCCACAATAAAGTTCATTGCTTCAATATCATCCATATCCGACAGAAGTTTACGTAGTACCCAAACTTTTTGCAGAATATCTGGTTTGATGAGTAACTCTTCACGGCGGGTACCAGATTTATTCAGGTTAATCGCAGGATAAACACGTCGTTCAGCAAGACGACGCTCTAAGTGAACCTCTAAGTTACCAGTTCCTTTAAATTCCTCGTAAATCAGGTCATCCATTCGGCTACCAGTCTCAATCAAAGCAGTGGCGATGATGGTTAAAGAGCCACCTTCTTCGATATTGCGAGCTGCACCAAAAAAGCGCTTTGGACGTTGTAAGGCATTGGCATCCACACCACCAGATAAGACTTTTCCTGAAGAAGGGACAACCGTATTGTAGGCTCGGGCAAGACGTGTAATTGAGTCTAGCAAAATAATCACATCTTTTTTCATTTCGACGAGTCGTTTTGCTTTTTCGATCACCATTTCAGCGACTTGCACGTGACGCACGGCAGGCTCATCGAAAGTGGATGCCACAACTTCGCCCCGCACGGAGCGTTGCATTTCGGTAACCTCTTCAGGTCGCTCATCCACGAGTAAGACGATCAAAATAGCATCTGGGTGATTCGTGGAGATCGCATGAGCAACGTGTTGCATCATGACGGTCTTACCGGATTTCGGTGACGCAACAATCAGTCCGCGTTGACCAAATCCGATGGGTGAAATCATATCGATAATACGACCCGTTAAGTTTTCTTCTGCTTTGATATCCCGTTCGAGTAGCATTGGACGATCGGGGTGCAATGGCGTTAGGTTTTCAAACATGATCCGGTTCTTGAGTGCTTCCGGAGCAATATCATTCACCTTATCGACCTTGACTAGGGCAAAGTAGCGTTCACCTTCTTTTGGGGTTCTTACTTCACCTTCAACACCATCACCTGTATGAAGATTAAATCGACGGATTTGAGCCGGCGAGATATAAATATCATCTGGAGAGGCGAGATAAGAAGATTCGGGAGATCTTAAAAATCCAAAACCATCAGGTAATACTTCTAGAACACCATCACCAAAAACGGTCTCACCATTTTTCGCGCGATTTTTAAGAATCGCGAACATGAGTTCTTGTTTACGCATCCTTTGTGTATTTTCGATTTCAAGGGAGGCGGCCATTTCTAATAATTGAGAAACGTGCAGAATTTTTAATTCAGTCAGTTGCATAGGATTTTGTTTTGAGTAAAAAGGAAAGAGATGCGAGAAGGGAGTATTTGGAGGGAGGGTTTCAATACAGGAGGTTTAAAATTTAGCAGAAATTGTTGGGGAGGGCTTGCCGAGTGGCAACAGCTAGAAGTAAATTAATTACATTTAGTTCTATAGTTAAATAGATTCTAACACTAGTAATTTAAATCCTTCAATAAACCCCTACTAAAAAACAACAGTAGGGGGTTGAGTAGGATCAAAGATTGGAGTCTAAAAATGCGGTTAATTGAGATTTAGCTAGCGCGCCAACTTTTTGCGCAGCGATCTCACCATTTTTAAACAGAATCAAGGTTGGAATTCCTCGGATACCAAATTTACCCGGAATCTCTTGATTTTCATCAACATTAATTTTGGCAATTTGGATTTTATCGCCATATTCTTTAGCAACTTCTTCCAAGATCGGGGCGATCATCTTGCACGGTCCGCACCACTCAGCCCAAAAGTCTAGCAATACGGGCTTGCCTGCTTGAACAACGTCTGCTTCAAAAGAACTATCAGTAATATGCTTAATGGCTTCGCTCATGCGGATTCCTTAGTAACGATGAATAATAATACTTGTAAGATAAGAAGTGAAAGAAAAAATCATCAAACTATCTTAACTTAAATTATTTTAACTCTCTTATAAATTCTTTGAATAATTATCATGCCAATTGTTGAAAAAGCGATTTCACCGAATGAAAATGCTTTAAACCAAATCGCTCATCAAATATGGGATTTTGCGAGACAAACTGGTCAAGCCCCTCTTGTTTTGACAACAACGAATGGGCCGATTAATCAATTACGGCAAGAGTTACAAAAAGCTAGGCCTATGGATTTGCCTCCAAAACTGGCTTTTTTACCCAAAGTACTTGGTTTACCCCAGTGGTTATCGCAAACCCCAAGTTTGATCCATTTCCCGCCTGTTCGAACCCCATTAGAGCGATGGGAAATGGTCTATAGCCAATTGGCAAAATATAAAAAAATTCAAGAAAAATTTGGGGCTTTAGGTGATGGGGGCAAATGGGCCCTCGTCAAAGCCATTGTGCAGGCCTGTGATTTTCTGACTAGAGCACATATTTCCTTTGTATTTCAAGGGGGTGAGAATCTTGAGCAGGTCTATCAGATCGCTAAAAGAGACTTTGATCAAGCGCTCCAAGCAGCCTACCCTAATCTTGATCAAGGCCTGCTTCAGGATGAGGGGGCCTTAATTATGGCTTTTTGGAGAAATTTGACATCTACTGAAGATCCCTTAGTACGAGAAGCCTTAGCTTATCAATTACGTCAACAAGAGCTGGAAAAGACGCCTTATGCCACGCCCATTGTTTGGATTGAAATGGCTACACCTGTTCCCAGTGTGTCGAAGATTCAGGATCAATATATCCAAGTGCATGCTCAACAGCAACCCGTTTTGAAAATTACGATGGATTGGACCTCTAGTGCTTTATGGCCAGAATGTATCGATGGTCAGTTTGCGGACTGGGATGAGGCAGTACTTCAACAAATAGAAAAAAATCGTCACGCGAAAGACGATCATCATTGGCGATTCATTAAACAGCCAAGTTTTGAGAAAATGGCGTGGGGAGCACTCAGTTGTATTCGCGAGCATATTCAAGCAGGGCGCCATCGAATTGCGTTGATTGCTCAAGATCGCTTAGTTGCAAGAAGGGTCAGGGCTTTATTAGATCGATTGGGGCCTAATCTAACCGTGATTGATCGAACTGGCTGGAAATTATCAACAACGAATGCTGCTGCAGCCCTTCAGAGTTATTTAGAGTTAATCAACTCTGGCCCGGGACCGAATTTATCAACGCTACTCGGGTTTCTCAAAAACCCCTTACTTAACTGGGAAACGATCACACGTCAATTACTGGTTGATGAGGCGCTTGATCCAGACGCTTTTGCGTGGTTTGTTGAGAGTTCTTTACTGTCACGTGTGTCAGGAGAAGATTGGGTTGAGTGGGTTCGTGTTTTTGAGCCTGATCAAAGAGATGAAAAAAATGATCATCAACAGCTTCAATATCTCTCAGCGACAAAAGCATTTATTAAAATTCTTCGAGACCTAGCCATGCAATGGCAGTCTCAGTATCAAACAAGTCAAGATTGGACTGATCTACTCAAAAATCATCTCATCCAATTGGGCATGATGGACGCTTTGCAGGTTGACCCTGCAGGAAAAAATGTATTAGATGAACTTCATAAATTAGGCCAACTGCAACAAAGCAAAATGAGTGTGAGTGGCTGGGTTAGTTTGTTTGATACATGGTTGGAGCAATCCTCTTTTACTCAAGAGCTTGAGTATCAAAGCGTTCGGATCTCGATCATACCCTTATCATCGACTCGTTTAAATCGATTTGATGCAGTAGTGATGGTCGGTTGTGATAATCGGCAACTCCCAAGTCCTGTCGATCATGGCTCCATTTTTTCGAGAGCCATGTTAAAGGCGTTAGATGAGCAATTACCAGTGTACGAATATCTCTCTCAAGCAAGAGACTTATCCCAATTATTAGTTACCCATATCTATGTTGATTTTTTATGGCAGGAATTTCAAAAAGCAGAAGAAGTGAATCGTCCGGCTGCTTGGTTAACTCGCTTACAAATGGGGCTTCCTAGTTTTAAAGATGTTTCAATTGATTTATCGATTGGTCAAACTCAAAGTGTGGGTATGCTGCCATCGAAAACGAAGGTGCTTTATCCAGGGTTATTACCAACCCAGATCAGCCCTAGTTCTTACCAGAGTTTGCGTACATGCCCGTATCGATTTTTTGTTACCTATATTTTGAAATTGCGATCTCCAAAAGCATTACAGGATATGTCAGAATTTGGTTCCATAGGTACCTTACTCCATGATATTTTGAAAGAGTTTTACCGATCCTACGATAAGCATCAAGCTTTTCCTAGCCAACCAGCCCAACGAAAATGGATGGAGCAAGAGCTAACCACGATTTCTAGAGAACAATGGAACAAACTCATTCAACTCAATGGGCAATTGCTCTATGAGCAAGAGCAATGGTTAGAGCAGGTGCCTGCATGGGTAGATTGGCAATTGAACCAGGAGAGTAATGGTTGGAGATTTGATGAGGCAGAAAAAAATCTCGAGTTTGCCTTGCAACTGTCAAATGGTGTTTCTATTTTGGTCAAGGGTCGAGCGGACCGTATTGATCGAAAAGCACATCACGAATTGAGAGTCTGGGACTATAAGTTTAAGAGTTTAGAGAAATTAAAGAAATCGCAAAAACATCTTGAGGATGATCCACAGCTACTTATGTATAGCAATGCTTTATTAGTCAAAGGTGATTCCGAAATTTCCATAAGAGATACTGGTTGGATTGGGCTTCGTGATCCCAAAGGTATGGACCGAACAGTCATGCAAGAGCTTAGCCCAGAAATTCTAGAAGATCTTCAAGGTCAAATGACCAGTGTATTGAGTCAAGTATGGCAAGGCAAGTCTTTACCAGCGAATGGGCCTACTCAGATCTGCCAGTATTGTGAAGCGCGTGGCCTGTGTCGGAAAGGAATGTTTTGAGTAAAAGTAATGAAATTAGTCGTCAGGCCTGTGATCCAAATATTTCCGTAGTTGTCGAAGCGTGCGCTGGAAGTGGCAAGACTTGGCTACTCATTTCTCGAATCTTTCGCTTATTACTGGATGATGTTGCCCCTGAACAAATTCTTGCCATTACCTTCACTCGCAAAGCTGCGCAAGAGATGCGTGAGCGATTGGAGAGGCTTTTAAAAGAACTTGCGCTTAAAGACGATACCCAGGTGATTGAGCAATTGGTCTTAAGAGGCCTAACCCAGGAGCAAGCAGAGCAAAAATGTCAACGTGCGAAGGCGTTATTTGAAATTGTGTTGAGTAACCCTCAAAAGGTCTCGATTGATACGTTTCATGGTTGGTTTAGTCGTTTAGCTTCAGTCGCCCCTTTAACCTCAGATATTGTGAGTAACGGCACTTTAAGAGAGGATCGGCAACGTTTATTAAGCGAAGCAATGGAGCGTTGGTGGATTCAATTGGGGCAAGGTGAAGGTGTTTTTCAGAAATTACAAGAGACCTACTTGCAATTTATTCAGCTGGTTTCTAAGCAAGATTCAGATTTAATGTTGCAGGGGTCTGCTAGTCTTTTGGATCAATTTGCAGCATGGCAGCAATATCTTGGTCATTTACCTGCGAGACAAAACCCACTCACTCATTTAAGGGAACAGTTAACTTCGCTCAAAAAGGGTAATCCTTTAACTCATTTGGAGGATCGAACGCTGCATGATTGGGAAGGTCTTCAGTTATGCCATGACTGGTTTTCACAATGTGAGGCATCAACGGATAAAAAACTGACGGAATCTTTACAAAATTTGATTCAAGCTCATCAACAAGGAACATCAGACGAAATTATTCGAAATGCCTTGATAGAAGCGCTCATGAATAAGACGGACCCAAGTAAAGCAAAGCCGATTGTTATAAAAGGTTCGGGGGCACTTGAAAAAGTTTTAAAAAAGGCGGGAAGATCTGAGTTGTTGGAAGAGATCCTTGAACGCTTAGATACTTGGGTTAAGAAAATACAAAATTACTTGATTTTTTATCAAGAACAGTCCTTGCTGGCGATCAATGAGGCTTGGATCGAATTAGGTACTTCGATGGCCCAACATTTTTCGGACTACAAGAAAAACCATCGTATCTTAGATTTTAATGATCTTGAGTTGAATATTCTGAAGCTATTAAGTGACGAGGTCACTGCAAGCTATCTGCAGGCGAGGTTAGACGCTAAGTACAAACATATCCTGATTGATGAGTTTCAAGACACAAGTCCACTGCAATGGGTGATTCTGAAAGCTTGGCTTGGCGCCTATGGTTCAGAGGATGACAAACCTAAGATCTTCGTAGTGGGAGACCCTAAGCAATCTATTTATCGGTTTAGAAAAGCAGACGTTAGACTCTTTAAAGAAGTCCAGGAGTATTTGAAAGGGAGGTATGGCGCTGTCTGCTTGAGTCATGATCAGACGCGTCGTAATCCACCGATCATTGTTGATGCCGTTAATCGCGTCTTTAGTGAAGTCAAACAGCGCCTCAATACTGAAAAAGATCCGCAAGCTTTTCGATTTAACAACCATGCAACTGCATGGTCGAACCCAATAACTGCCCCAATTATTGCGGAAGCATTTTGTTACGAGCGGATTGAGCATGAACATGAAAATACTGAGTTGAGCGACCGTGATCCTCTAGAACATCCGATGGTTGATTCCACCATCACTAAAACGGCGGTGCAAAGTTCCATGGAAGCTTCTCAAGTCGCACAAACAATTCAACATTGGCTCAAGACCAAACAAGTGTTAGATGAAAATGAGACATTAGGGTTTCGCGGTGCGAGAGAAAGTGATTTTTTAATTTTAGTAAGAACCTCCACCCATATCCGTGAAATTGAAAATGCCTTACGTCAACATGGACTTGCCTATCAGAGTCCTCGCAAGGGAGGGCTATTAAGTACCCTAGAAGCAGAAGATATTGGAGCATTACTGCGAGTCTTATTAACGCCGAGTAACCATTTAGCATTAGCTCATGTCCTAAGGACTCCCATCTTTGGGTGTGGAGAAGAGGAACTACAGTATTTGGCAGCGAATGCCAGTAGTCGCGGTTGGTGGCATCAACTCAGTGAAGCCAACGACTATCCGAATTTACGAAGAGCCTATGACATCTTATCTCGATGGAAGCACAAAGCGAGTTATCTACCGGTTCATGATTTACTCGATTACATCTTTGAAGATGGCAAGCTATTTGCAGCTTATTCTAAATCCTGTCCACCAGAGATGCAGGCTCGCATTATTGCTAATTTAGAAGCATTTTTAAAGTTGGCGCTTGATATTAACGGGGGGCGTTATCCATCCCTCAGTCGCTTTATTGAAGAAATCAGCATTCTCTCGCAGGGAAGTGAGCTAGAAACTCCGGATGAGGGAGATGTTGAAATTCATCAAGAAGAAGATGGGGGTAACATCACGACAGGTCAAACTTCGAGTATCAGAATTATGACCATACATTCAGCAAAAGGTTTAGAGGCACCTTTTGTATTTTTAATGCACGCCAATAGTATTCCGAAGACCAGAGATGGATCAGGGCTATTAATCGATTGGCCTACCCATCAAGACGCTCCCAATCAGATGTTTATTTATAAAAAAGATTATTTGACCAACAGTACTCAACATATAAAAGATCAAGAGTCCAATATTGCCGAAATAGAAAATTACAATTTACTTTATGTAGCGATGACACGCGCTAAACAATCTCTGGTGGTTACTGGGTTTGGTAAGGAAGATCAAAAAACTTGGTACAGCTTATTAGTACAAACTGGTCTTGCGGTCAAACGATTTGATGAGGTAGTAGATTCACAAGTCATAGAAACTATGACTGCGACCATCGAAGATAACAAATCCATAGATCACACTGTTTATTTTCCAGAAATGTTTCATTTGGATTTTTCCAATGAGTCTAAAGTTGTTTCTGAGGAAAAAAAAGGTTTTGAGAATCCTGATGCACCCTCGAGTGATCAGTTGGAATATCAATTACTTGGCCAGGCAGCCCATGAAATTTTTGATCGACTGACGCAATCCCCATTATCTCGGAGCAACTTCACTTTGCCTACAGCAATACAAATCTCGAATTGGCTAGATATACCCTTTCATCGGGTTGAGAGGGCTTTAGAGTTTGTACAAAGAGTGCTCGTTGCTGAGCACTTACAGCAATATTTCTATGAGGGAGATATCCTTGATATTTGGAATGAGATAGATTTTATTGATGAAGAGAGTCACGCCTATCGAATTGATCGATTAATTGAGCTGCCTCATCAGTTAGTGATCCTGGACTATAAGCTCAGCATACCGAAAGAAGGGACTTCTTATCATCAAAAATACTATGATCAACTCAAAAAATATCAGGCATTAGTACAAAAGATGCGGAGTGATAAGCCCGTATATGCGTATTTAGTAGATCAATATGCTAATGTAAAAGAAATTGTATAAAGTAAGTTAAAAACTCAAGGAAAAAACGATGTTCTCTAAATTCTCTGCGCTGGGCTTTGCTGAAAAATTTTTAATTGGTTTTGTCCTTGTGGGCTTCATAGTAAGCTTATATGATCACTTTTCAACGAGTGGTCGCCAATCCGATAGGCTATCAGTAGAACAAAAGTGTTACAAGGAAGCACAAGAGCTAAAGGCGAATGCATTGCCTCATGAAGTTTGGAAAAAAGTGCCTCCTGTATGTGATCCTGAGGAAATTGCAAAGTTAGAGCAAAAAACACCAACGCAACGCGCGATATTAGAAATGAATCAAGCAAAAGCGACTCATCAGACTTATCCGTCTTTCTTTTGGTTTGTCTTGATTGGAATGATTCCATGGGCGATTCGTATCATTCGTCGTCAAATGCACAAAGCTGACTAAACAACTGAGGTCAATTGAAGTTACTTCGATACAAAGAGCGATGAGGGGAGGCTAGTTAAGGCTTTCTCTTTTCAAACTTCAAGGGATACGGAGAAACATCACCTTTCTTTGAAGCATGTTTTTCTCTTAATTCCGTTGGATCTAGAATTTCAAATAAAGGCTTTCTAGAAACGAACTCTAGATGACGGTGATTAATTCTGATGGCGCCAATCTTTTCTAATTGGGTAATCGAGCGACTCAGCGTCTCTATCTTGATACCCAAATAATTAGCTAAGTCACTCCGACTCATTGGCAGTCTAAAGTTATCGCGATCAAAACCAGCTTTACTCATTTGATTTGCAAAATCGATTAAAAAATCAGCTAGCTTTTCTTTTGCATTGAGATTAATCAAGTCAAACAAATGAACGTTAGTACTATTTAATAAAACTCCAAGAGGGTTCTCAAGACTATTCTTTAGTGCTGGAAACTCATCGGACATCTTTTTAAAATTATCGTAGGTAATCGCACATACTTCACTACTCTTAATGGTTACCGTATTTACTTGATATTTTCCATTGCCAATGGCATCTAGCCCTAGTAACTCGCCAGGTAAAGAGAAACGCGTTTTCTGTTGGATGCCATTAGAAAGACTGATTTCACTTTTTACAGCACCAAATCTGAGGTTATAAATATGGGTTAATGGACTCCCCATTTTGTAAAGAACTTGTCCTTCTTTAAGTGTGAATCGCCGAATAAAGTTAGCGGGAATCCGGTTTACTTCTTCCACCGTTAATTTGCCGTTTAAACACTGAGTCCGTGTGGCGCAATTTACGCATACCGCTTTTAATGGTTCGAGTGATTTCGAGTTGGTATTTGATATAGGTGTCATGAAAATCCGTTTTAAATTGAAAAAACTAAATTTTTAAGGATTAATTTTCTAAATTGAGTTACCTAAATATCCTTCAAGTGAATCATACTCAACAATAAGCTTACTTGATTCATCAATATCAGCCTTTTATGTAATGCAGAGAATTCTTTATATCATTT